>CAYTJT010000033.1:0-5257 GCA_964438105.1 uncultured Rhodothermales bacterium
GCGAGCGAGCGCTTGAGGAACTCGACCTTGTCGTCGGTCCACGGGATCACGTCGATGTTCTCGTTCGAGAGCTCGCGGACGACGGCGTGGATGCGCGAGCCCTTGACGCCGACGCACGCGCCGACGGGGTCCACGCGGTCGTCGTAGCTCTGGACGGCCACCTTCGCGCGGTCGCCCGGCTCGCGCTCGATCCGCTTGATCTCGACGATCCCGTCGTAGATCTCCGGCACTTCGAGTTCGAACAACCGCTCGATGAAGATCGGGGCCGTCCGGCTGATGACGACCTGCGGCGCGTTGCCCGTCTCGCGGTGCACCTCGTGCACGACGGCGCGGAGCATGTCGCCCTTGCGGTAGCGGTCCTTGTAGATCTGCCCCTCGCGCGGCAGCAGCAGCTCGGTCTTGTTGTGGAGCACGAGCACCTCGCGCCGCCGCATCTGGTACACCTCGCCGACGACGATCTCGCCCACGAGCTCGGAGTACTCGTTGTAGATGTTCTCCTTCTCGATGTCGCGGATCCGCTGGCGGAACGTCTGGAGCGCCATCTGGATCGTGCGCCGGCCGAAGTCCTCGATCCTGATCACCGACGCCACCTCGTCGCCCACCTCGTAGTCGTCCTCGATCTCGAGCGCGTCGCGCTCTTCGATCTCGGTGACCGGGTCCTCGACGTTCATGTTCTCCACGACCTCCTGGATGTGGAGGATCTGGATGTCGCCGTGGTCGGGGTTGAAGATGATCTCGAAGTTGTCGTCGGCGCCGTAGCGCTTGCGGATCATCGCCCGGAAGGTGTCCTCGAGGATGAGCTGAAGCGTGTCGCGGTCGACGTCTTTCTCGCGCGCGATCTCGGCGAAGGCGGAGACGAGTTGGGTGCTTTGCATATCGGTCAGGAGTCGGCGGTCGGGGGAGGCGCGGCGCCTCCGAGAAGATCGGGGGCTACCACGGGAGGACGACGCGCGCTTCGGCCACGTCGGCGAAGGCGATGGTTTCGGTCGCGCCGTCCACGTCGAGGTCGAAGCCGTCGTCGCGCACGGCGGTCAGGGTGCCAGAGCGGGCCTCGGACGCCTCGCGGTCGGTCGTCTCGACGGCGAGCGTGCGGCCGACGTGCTTCGCGTACTGCCGCGGCAGCACGAGCGGCCGGTCGGCGCCGGGCGAGGAGACGTTGAGGTTGTACTTGCCCGCGACGACGTCCTCGGTGTCGAGCAGGAAGCTGAGCTCGCGCGAGAGCGCGGCGAGGTCGTCCGTGCCCAGCCCCTCGCCGCTGTCGGCGAACACCTCGATGATGCGGGAGCCTTTCTGCCCGCGCACCTGCACGTCCACGACGAACGCGTCGCGGTCGGCGGCGACCTCCTCGGCGAGGGCCTGGAGGCGGGAGCGCAGGTCGGCGTTCTCCGCGCGGGCGCGGGCGACTTGCGGGTTGGGAGACGGCTTCTGAGGCATGTATACGAGAAACGCCCGTTCAAGCGACGCGGGGCGTCCGAACAGGCGTTTACGAGGTTGTCGCAAACAAAGAGAGGCGGCGCGAAGCCCCCTCTGTCACCCCGAGGGGTGGCAAGAATATAAAGGTTGCGCGGGCGGAGCGCTACTCCTCTATACCGGCCAAGTGAACAGGAACGGTGAATTCGAGTTTCGCGCGCTCCGTGCGTAAAGGGTGAAGGAGAGCCCCTGCCCCGTGGCCTAGAGCCAGACCGCCCAGATCATCGTGAGCGCGACGGCGGTGACGATGAGGTTGACCGCGAGCCCGCTCCGGGTGTAGTCCACGAACTGGTAACCGCCGGCCGCCATCACCATCAGGTTCGTCTGGTAGCCGATGGGGGTGACGAAGCTGGCCGAGGCCGCGATCGCGACGGCGACGGCGAAGGCTTCGGGCGGCGCCCCGACGGCTTGCGCCGCCGCCAGCCCGATGCCGAGCATCAGCGCCGCGGCGGCGTTGTTCGTGATGAGCTCGGTCAGCACGCTCGTGGCGACGTAGACGGCGGCGAGCACGCCGAGCGCCCCCAGCCCCGCCGCGCCGCCCACGATGGCCCGCGCCCCTGTCGCCGCGAGCCCCGTGCTCGCGATCGCCTCGCCGATCCCGAGCGCTGCCGCGATCACGAGCAGCACCGAGAGGTCCACCGCCTGCCGCGCCTCCGCCACGCGGAGGCACCCCGTCCCGATCATCAAGAGGGCGCCGACGAAGGCCGCCGTCACGATCGAGGTGACGCCGAGCGCCGCGCTCAGAATCACCCCGGCGAGGATCACCAGCGCAAGCGGCGCCTTCCCCCGCTGCACCTTCAGCTTCTCGGGACGCCGCGGCGCCACGAGGTAGAACTCGTCCCGGTTCTGGTTCCAGCGCTTGTCGAAGCCGTTCTGCGCCTCGATCAGCAGGAGGTCGCCCGGCTGAATAACCACGTTCCCGAGCGAGCCGTCGACCGGCACGTCGCGCCGGCGGATCCCCAGCACCACGCCTTGGTAGCGCTCGCGGAAGCCCACCTCCTTCAGGCTGTGCCCGACGAGCTCCGACGTGGGCGCAACGACGGCCTCGAACAGCGGCAGCGTGGTGACCTCGGAGACCTCCACGTTCTCCACCACGCGCTGCAACCCAGGCCGTGCCAGCAGCCGCTCCAGCATCGCGGCGCTCCCCTGAAACATCAGCACGTCGCTGCCTCGCAGCACGGTCTCCGGCGACGACGGGACGATCTCGGCTCCGTGGCGGATGTGGACGAGGTAGGCGTCCCCGAGCGAGCGGAGCTCGGCCTCCTCCACCGACTGCCCCACGAGCGGCGCGTCGGGCGCGACGCGGACCTCGAACAGGCACTCGGTCAGCCCTTCCTCGAACTCGGCCGAGCCCTCGCTGCGGTCCGGCAGCCAGCGGTGGCCGAGCACGGAGAAGTACGCGATCACCGCGAGCGCGGCCGGGAGCCCGACCCACGTCAGATCGAACAGCCCCAGCCCCTCGTACCCCGACGCCTCCATCAGCCCCGCCACGAGGAGGTTCGTCGACGTCCCGATGAGCGTCGTCATACCCCCGACGATCGAGGCGTACGACAGCGGGATCATCACCTTCGACGCAGGCACGCCGGTGCGCTCGCACCACGCCTGCACGCGCGGGATGAGCATGGCGACGATCGGCGTGTTGTTCAAAAACGCGGACATCGACGCCGTCGTCAGCATCAGCCGCGGCACCGACGAGGCCGTGCGGCCATCACGGGAGAAAAGCAGGCGGTCGGTGAAGCCCAGCGCGCCGGTGCGCTGGACCCCGGCCGCCACGACGAAAAGCGACGCGACGGCGAGGACGGCGCTGTTCGCCAGCCCCGCGAACGCCTGCTCCGGCGTGAGCACGCCGAAGACGATGAGGGGCGCGAGGCTCGCCAGCAGGATCACCTCCGGCCGCGCCACCTCCCGCACGAGCGCGACGAGCATCACCCCGATTACGCCGAGCGTGACCCACGCCTCCCAACCAATCGCTTCGATCATAGAGTTGACTGCCGTGAACACTTAAAAGAAGCGCGCCTACAAGAGGGCATGACCCGACTCCGGGGTTCCCCCTCCGCCCTGGGTGAAAGCTACCACGAAGAGCCCGAAGCCGTGGCACCGTCACCCCGCGCTGCTCTCGCGTCGCTAATCCCCTCTCTACTCCTCAGCTCCTGCCATGACCATCGACGTTTTCTCAGACATCGCCTGCCCGTGGTGCTACATCGGTGAGAAGCGGCTGTTCGCAGCCCTCGCGCGGCGGCCCGACCTCGACGTGCAGCCGCGCTGGCGGCCGTTTCAGCTCCAGCCCGACCTCCCCGCTACCGGCCTGCCGTGGCGCGCGTTTGCCGAGCGGAAGTTCGGCGGGTGGGACCGCGCACGTGCCGGATTCCGCCACGTCGAGCGAGCCGCCGCCGCCGATGGGATCGCCTTCGACTTCGAGGGGATTGCGACGGCGGCGAACACGGCCGACGCCCACCGCCTCGTCCTCTTTGCGCGCGAGCACGACCGCGAGTGGGCGATGGCCGACATGCTCTTCAAAGGGTATTTCGCAGAGGGGCGTGACCTCGGCGCTGAAGAAGATTTGATTGCAATAACGGAACAATCCGGCCTCGATGCCGAAGCCGCCGCCGCCTGGCTGGCCAGCGACGCCGGCCACGACGCCGTCCGCGAGAGCCAAGCGTTCGCCCAGCGCCTCGGCATTACCGGCGTCCCCTTTACGATCATCGACGGCCGCCTCGGGCTCTCGGGCGCGCAGCCCGTCGAGGCGTTCGCGCAGGCGCTCGACCAAGCGGCGACCGCCACCTGAGGCCGCCGCCCGCTCTGCCCCTCCGCAGGCTCAGGCGACGGGCTACGACCGGACGCTCTCGCGGTACGCGTACTCGATCACCGTATCGTGCCGCTCGGCCGGATCGGGCTCGGGGAAGTCGGTCATGAAGTGGAGGCCGCGGCTCTCGGTGCGCCGCTGCGCGGAGAGCACGATGAGGTGGGCGATCGCGATGAGGTTGCGGAGCTCGCAGAGCCCGCTCGACACCGTCGTCCGCCAGTAGAAATCCTCCGTCTCCTCGAACAGCATCCGGACGCGCCGCTCGGCCCGCGCGAGGCGGAGGCCCGACCGCACGATGCCGACGTAGTTGCTCATCACCTGCCGCACCTCGCGCCGGTTCTGCGCGACGAGCACCCACTCCTGCGGGTTCTCCGTCCGGCTCGCGTCCCACTCCGGCACGGCGTCGTTGTGCGTGCGCTCGGCGGCGTACGCGACGGCGGGCTCCAGGGCGCGCTCGGCGTAGACGAGCGCTTCGAGGAGGGAGTTCGAGGCGAGGCGGTTGGCGCCGTGGAGGCCGGAGCACGTCACCTCGCCGCACGCGAAGAGCCCGCTGATGCTCGTCCGCGCCGCCGTGTCGACGACCACGCCGCCGCAGAGGTAGTGCGCCGCCGGGACGACCGGGATCGGCTCGGCCGTCATGTCGATCCCGAACCGCTCGCGCAGCGTCTCGGCGATGTTCGGGAAGTGGCCGAGGACCTCGCTCGCGGGCTTGTGCGAGATGTCGAGCCAGACGTAGTCCTCGCCGCGCCGCTTGAGCTGGTCGTCGATCGCGCGGGCCACGATGTCGCGCGGGGCGAGCTCGGCGCGGTCGTCGTAGTCGGGCATGAACCGCTCGCCGCCCTGGTTGCGGAGGATGCCGCCGTCGCCGCGCACGGCCTCGGTGATGAGGAAGCTCCGCCCGCCGAACAGCTCGGCCGAGCCGTAGAGGCTCGTCGGGTGGAACTGCATGAACTCCATGTTCGCGATCGTCGCCTTCGCGCGGTA
>CAYTJT010000033.1:5274-19407 GCA_964438105.1 uncultured Rhodothermales bacterium
CTGCCCCGCCCCGCCCGCCGCCAGCAGCGTCGACTTCGCGAGGAGGCGCTGCACGCGGCCCGTCTCTTCGTCGAGGACGTACGCCCCGAAGCAGTGCAGGTCGGGATAGACCTCGGAGACGCGCCGCCCGAGGTGGTGCTCGGTGATGAGGTCGACGGCGAAGTGGAACTCGTAGAGCTCGATGTTAGTGTGGGCGCGCGCGGCCGCGAGGAGGGTGCGCTCGACCTCGCGGCCGGTCATGTCGGCGGCGTGGACGATCCGGTGCGCCGAGTGCCCGCCCTCGCGCCCGAGGTGGAGGTCGCCGTCGGCCGCGCGGTCGAAGTCGGCGCCGAGCCGCATCAGCTCGCGGACCCGCTCCGGCCCTTCGGTGACGACGATCCGCACGACCTCCTCGTCGCACAGCCCGGCCCCGGCGACGAGCGTGTCGCGGACGTGGTCCTCGAAGGAGTCGGTCGGGGCCATCACCGCCGCGATCCCGCCCTGCGCGTAGTTCGTGTTCGACTCGGCCGACGCCTTTTTCGTGACGACGGCGACCGTGCCGTGCTCGGCGGCGCGGAGGGCGAACGAGAGCCCGGCGACGCCGCTGCCGATGACGAGGAAATCGAAGCGTTCAGCCATTGGTTTGACGGAGCCATTTATGCAGAGGCGGTTCTAGATACGGCACGGTCACACATCGCTGACTCTGGATGCGCACCTCCGGACGTTCCGGAGGTGCGACCCCAAAGCACGGGTCGAAAATAGAAGGGTCAGAAATCAGAAAGCCCTCTATCCTATCGCGGTACTCCAGATACCTCTCGTTGTAATGCTCAACCAAGTGCACGAGTGAGTCAGCATGTTCGGCGCTGGGTGCGTAGGCTATATAAGAGCAAGTCTCTCCATCAGACTCTACCCCTATCGCGAGAAGATGGCATTCCGCTTCTGGCTCTATTCTCAACCGGCCCGCCAATTCCAATATTTCCCCCTCAAGATCGAGCAAGCGAGCGTGAAGTGAGTGAATATCGTTACCTGACACGCCCGGACTCGTCTCCCGCTGCTGCTCGCGGTTAACGTGATGAACGCAGCCTAGACCGACGAGTATGCCGACAGCAATAACGCAGTAAGAGACAAGCGTATCCGCCTGATTGCTCCTCTCACGTAGCACTTGAGGCGGCATCTCTAGTCCTGTCCGAGCCCTTCCTGCAGGAGGAACGCTTTGATAAACGGCTCCAGGTCGCCGTCCATCACCCCCTGCACATCGGTCACCTTGACCTCGGTGCGGTGGTCGTTGACGAGGGTGTAGGGCTGGAAGACGTACGAACGGATCTGGCTCCCCCACTCGATCTTCTTCTTCGACGCCTCCTGCGCGCTCTTCGCCGCCTCCTGAATCTCGCGTTCGAGCTGGTAGATCCGGCTCTTCACCATCTGCAGCGCGCGGTCGCGGTTCTGCAGCTGCGAGCGCTGCTCGGTCGACTCCGCCACGACGCGGGCGTCGTCGCCGTTCGAGAGCTGGCCGGTCCAGATGTAGCGCGCGCCCGTCTCGACCTTGTTCACGTTCTGCCCGCCCTTGCCGCCGGATCGGAACGTCTGCAGTTCGAGCTCGTCGGGCTTGATGTCGACCTCGATCGTCTCGTCGATCTCGGGATAGACGAACACGCTCGAAAACGACGTATGGCGCCGCCCGGACGAGTCGAACGGGGAGATCCGGACGAGGCGGTGCACGCCGTTCTCGGCTTTGAGGTAGCCGTAGGCGTAGCGCCCTTCGAGCCGGAGCGAGGCGCTCTTGATGCCGGCGCCCTCGCCGGGCTGGTACTCCAGCATCTCGGTCTTGTAGCCCTCGCGCTCGGCCCAGCGGGTGTACATCCGGAGCAGCATCTCGCCCCAGTCCTGCGCCTCGGTGCCGCCCGCGCCGGGGTGGATCGTGAGGATGGCGTCGCGATGGTCGTCGGCGCCGGAGAGCATCCCCCGGAGCTCGAGCGCTTCGAGCGCGCGGCGGAGCTTGCCCTCCTCGCGCTCGATCTCGCCCGAGAGGTCGGCGTCGGGGTCCTCGGCGTCCATCTCGGCGAGCGTCTCGATGTCCTCCTTCAGCTCGACGAGCCGGTCGTAGGCGTCGACCCAGTCCTTCTCGGCGGCGATGTCCTGCTCGACCTGCTGGGCCGCCTGGGGGTCGTCCCAGAACCCCGGCTGGAGGCGTTTCTGTTGCAGTGCGGCTAGCTTCTCCCGTCGCTGGGCGACGTCAAAGATAGCCTCCGAGCGCGACGACGCGCTCTATGAGTTGGGAGTCCATGGGATGTTTGGAGGTGAAGGGGTGTGAAGGTATGGACGTGCGGATACGGGGGGATGCAGAACGTAAGGTTGCAGCCGGCAGCTGTTTCGCCGCGCGTGCCCCCGCGCCGCGTGTTTCACGGATTCCGCACCGCGTCACTCGCCGATCTGCGTCGTGCCTTTTTCGAGTTGTTCGATGGCGCCTTCGAGCGCGGCTTTCACGGCGGGGTCCCGCTCGGCATCCACCTGTGCTTTCAACTCTTCGAGCGATGCGTCGTCGCCGATCTCCGAGAGCGCGTCGGCGACGAGCCGCCGCACTCCGGGCCGCTGATCCCGCACGAGATCGGCGAGGGCCGGTGCCGCGAGCGCGCGCACGTCGTCGTCGCGGCGGGACCACGCGAGCAGGCCCTCGATGGCCGTGGTGCGCACGTCGTCGGGGTTCATCACGCCGGCAAGGTCCACGAGCGCCCGCGCCCCGTCGAGCCCGCCGAGCCGGTAGGCTGCGATCGACTCGGCGAGCGCTCGTTCGACGCTCCCCCACCACGACGGCTGCCCGACGAGCGGTTGGAACGCCTCGAACGCGTCGTCGGAGAAATGCTCGGCGTAGAGCCGGATGGCTTCGGCCTGGGTGAGATACGACGGGTCGCCCAGCGCCGAGCGGAGGACGGTGCGCGCCTGCGCCGAGGAGTCGGCGAGTGACTGGAGCGCGGCGCGGCGGACGGCGGGCGCGGCGTCGTTCTGCGCAGCGCCAGCGAGCGCCCGCATCACTTCGGCGATGTTCGAGTAGGGATCGAGCGCTTCGGCGGCGCGCTCGCGGACGAGCGGGTGGGCGTCTTCCGTCGCCGCCCGGACGAGCGCCTCGCGTACCTCGGCGTTCCGGTCATGCCCGGCGAGCGTCGCGACGGCGGCGTAGCGCCCCGCCATTTCGTCGTCCTCGACCGCTTGCAAGAGCGTCTCCTCGAGGGGCTGCGTGATCGTCGATTCGACGAACGCCCAGTTGCCCTCGTTGAACCGGACGAACGACGGCTTCTCGGGCACGGTGAACCGGAGCGTCGTATCGGCCTTCGCGATGCGGACGCGGCGGACCTCGCTCGGGCGGTTCGGGTAGTTCAGCTCGACGTTGACGTCGAAGGCGAAGACGGGCGCGGGCCGGTCCTGCCGCTGGACGACCTGCACGGTGTAGAGCTTGCTCCCGGCGAAGTATGCCTGCTCGACGTCGAGCACGGGGTGGCCGGGCTCGCGGAACCACTGGTCGAAAAAGCGCTGGAGGCTCCGGCCCGAGGCCGCTTCCATCGCCTGCCGGAGGTCGGCGAGTTCGACGGTTTCGTAGGCGTGCTCGGTGAGGTAGACGTTGAGCCCTCGCCAGAACGCCTCGTCGCCGAGCTCGAAGCGGAGTTGGTTGAGGACTTGCGCGCCTTTCTGATACGTGTGCCGATCGAACATGTCGCGCGGCGAGTCATACCCGTACCACACGATCGGGCGGCGGAAGCGGTCGGCCTGCTCGAAGTAGCGCAGCCGGTCCTCGATGCCGTGGGCCTGGGCGGCGGCGCGGCCGTCGGCGTGCTCGATGTAGAGCTCTTCGAGGTACGACGCGAAGCTCTCGTTGAGCGCGAGGTTGGCCCAATCCTCCGTCGTCACGAGGTCGCCGAACCACTGGTGCGCGAGCTCGTGGATGATGAGGTCGCGGCCGGTGTAGTCGAGGAATCCGCGCTCGTCGGTCTGGATGTGCTCGAAGAGGATCGTCGCGGTCGTGTTCTCCATCCCGCCGGCGGTGAAGTCGCGCACGGCGATCTGCTTGTAGTCCTGCCACGGGTACGGCACGCCGAGTTGCTCTTCGAAGTAGCGGATCATGTCCGGCGTCTCGCCGAAGATGCGCTCGGCGGCATCGGCGAACTCGGGCTCGACGTAGTACGCGAGGGGCAGCGTGTCGCCGTCCGTGCTCACGACGGAGTCGCGGACGACGACGAACGGCCCGGCGGCGACGGCGGCAAGGTACGCGACGTGGTCGCCGTCGAGCACGTATCGGTCGCGGCGGAGCCCGCCCTCAACGGGCGTCTGCTCGACGAGCACGCCGTTGGCGGCCGTCGCGAGCGAGTCCGGCACGGTGAGGGCGACCTCGAAGCCCATCCGGTCGTTGGGGTAGTCCCACGTCGGGAACCAGCGGCGGTTGCTCTCGGCCTGCCCCTGCGTCCAGATCTGCGTCGGGCGGTAGGGGTCGGCGCCCGTCGGGTCGATGAAGTAGAGGCCCTTGCCGCCGTCCCCCAGACTCCCATGCCCCGCCCCGCGCGTCGGGCGCGCGACGTAGTCGATCTCGAACACGTACGTCGAGTCGAGGGCGAGCGGCTGTTGCGGGGTGATCGTCAGCCGGTCGTTCGCGTAGTCGAAGCCGACACCCGTGGCGCGGCCGTCCACGATCTGCCGGACCGACTCGATCTCCATGCCCTCGGCGTGGAAGTAGAACCGGCGGAGGTCGTCGCCGATGGGCGTCAACGTGTGCCGCGCCGTGCCGATCACCGCTTCGTCGGCGAAGTCGAACTCGAGGTCGAGCGACGTGGAGAGCAGGTCGTACGTGCGGGTCGGGGCGACGTCCGGCGTCACGCGAGCGGGCGCGACGTACTCGATCCGCGCCTGCCGGGCCTCGAAGGCGAGCGAGTCGCCGGCGTATTCGGCGGGCCGGTCGACTTCGGTGATCTCGTAATACTCTTGCGTGGACGAGCAGGCGGCGAGGCCGAGGCACATCGCGAATGCGACGGCAATCAGAGGACGAGGCATGAACAGGGGGTGGGTTCGGGAGAGACTGCCATACAAACCAACAGCTCGCTGCGCTATTGCGCAGGGCTGCGGAAGGGCACGCGGATTAACCCGGAACCGCCCGATGCGTTTCGCTCCGCGTGAAGTCGGTCCGCGAACGGGGCTGCCCGCGTTCACGCCGTCCGGCGAAGCGCGCTAGTTGAGGAGCGCCACGCCGAACGAGACCCCGAGCGTCTCGAACGCTTGCTCCCCACCGGAGGCGAACGTGTAGTTCGGACGCGCGAACACCACGGCGCCGGGCGCGACGCGCAGCCCCACGCTGAGCCCGGGCGAGATCGTCGTGGTCGTCTCGACGTCGGAGAAGAAGAGCGGGAACGCGATGGCGCCTTCGAACGACGGGGCCACGAGGATCGGCTGGTCCGGGTCGAGCACGAGGGCGACGTTGATCCCGAAGAGCCCACTGATCGCGCTCTCGCTTCCGACAGACGCGCGCCCCACCCCGAACGCGACGTCCGCCGACAGGGGCGAATTGGTTTCGGCCCGGCTCGCGACGAAGCGTGCGGCGATGCTCAGCGTCGTTGCTCTTTCGGTGTTGCCGTAGCGGTCGTCCGGATTTGAGAACGACGCCTGGCCGAAGCCGAGCGAGACCCCGAACTGCGGGGTCGCCATCCCCCCGATCTCTACGCCGAACGAGTTGACGTCGACGTCCTCGACCTCGTAGTTCTGGACGAACCCGCCCAGGGAGTAGACGAGCCCGTCGGCGAAAAACTCCGTCTGTGCGTGGGCGGAGGGCGCAGCGAAGCTGCTGCAGAGCGAGACGGCCAGTGCGGCGGCGGAGAACAGACGAGTCATAGGGCGATCGCAGGGTAGAGGACAAACGACGTCAGCGAAGCGCGAGCGTCCCCGTCGCATCGCGCTCGGCGTCCTTCGTCGTAAAGAGCTCAAGCTAACGGCGATCGATTTCGACGAAGGATGAAGTGCACATGCGTTTATGCCGTCGAGCCGGCTCGCCCCGCACGGATCACTCGGCCACGACGAGCCCGAAGGTCCACCCGAAGCCCGGCGCGGCATCTCCCGAAGCGACAGAACCTGGTCGACCGGGCGCAGGCCGTCGCCGAGCGGTTGCCGAAATCAGATCGAAACACCGACCCCGAACGTGGCCCCGAGCATCGCTCCTCCCTCCTCCCCAATTGCTAGAGCAGCGGTCGGCTCCAGGAACGCGAAGGCACCAGGGGCAACCTCAACCGCGATACCGATGCCCGCTGCCAGCGCCAAGGCCGACGCGGTCCTACCGCCCGCGAACGCAGCAGTCAAGCCCGCTTCGACCTTCGGGACGAACAATAAAACGGGGCTGTCTCCTGTCGAAGCGATAGCCCGAGCGAGTAGGATGGTGGCGTTGAACGTGTCAACGCCCTCAGACCTTCCCACCCCAAGCCCCAACCCGATGGTGAGCGGTCCTCCAATGCCCTGACGACTCGGGTACAGCTGGATGCCGATGCCGCCCCCGCTCACCTCGAACGATTCTCCTCCTACCTCTTCAGTGGGTTCGAATGTAGAGCGTGAGTAGTTCAGGGTTAACCCGAGGGTCGGTGAGAAAAGCACTTCTACTCCTGTCCCAAACCCGCTCTGTGAGTCGCCGCTCAGAAGGGACACCCCGCCTCCTACCTCGGTCTCGCCGTTCAAAAAGTACTCCGCCTGAGCGAAAACAGTGGATGTGCTGAAAAGGCACAGGCCGAGCAGGAAGGGTACGTGACGCATGAGGAGTGCGATAGATGGCGGTGAGCAGGAAGCCTACTTCCGAAGCCGCTCCACGAAGTCGGTGATGCGGCCGACGGCTTCTTTGACGTTGTCGAGCGAGGTCGCGTACGAGCAGCGGACGTAGCCCGAACCGCTCGGCCCGAACGCGTCGCCGGGCACGACGGCGACGCGCTCCTCCCTCAGCAGCCGCTGCGCGAACTCCTCCGACGAGAGCCCCGTGGAGGTGACGTCGGGGAAGGCGTAGAACGCCCCCTCCGGCTCGAACGTCGGCAGCCCGGCGGCGTTGAGCCCGTCGACGAGCACGCGGCGGCGGGCGTCGTACGCCTGCCGCATCTCCTCGACGTGCGGCTGGCATTCCTTGAGCGCCGCGACGGCGCCGATCTGCCCCATCGTCGGCGCGCTCATCACGACGTACTGGTGGCACTTGTAGATCGCCTTCAATATTTCGGGCGGCGCGCACGCGTAGCCGATCCGCCACCCCGTCATCGCGTAGTTCTTCGAGAACCCGCCGAGCAGCACGGTCCGGTCGCGCAGCGACGGGATCGACGGGAGGCACGTGTGGCCGAGGTCGTACGACGCGCCGTAGACGAGCCGGTCGTAGATCTCGTCCGAGATCACGAGGAGGTCGTGCTCGACGACGAGCTCGGCGATCTCTTCGAGCGTGTCGCGGCGGAGCACCGCACCCGTCGGGTTGTTCGGATAGCCGAGGAAGAGCACTTTGGATCGCTCGGTGATCAGCGGCTCGATGTCGGCGGCGGTGACCTGGAAGTCGTGCTCGACGCTCGTCGGGACGTAGACCACCTCGGCGCCCGCGAACTTCGCCGTCGGGCCATACGACACGAAGCACGGCTCGGGGATCAGCACCTCGTCGCCGGGCCCGAGGAGGGAGAGCATCGTGAGCTGCAGCGCCTCGCTCACCCCGACCGAGACGAGGATCTCCGACGCCGGATCGTAGCGCACGTCGTAGAGCCGGTCGATCTCGTCCGAGATCGCCTCGCGCAGTTCCACGAGGCCGGCGTTCGCCGTGTACCCCGTCTTGCCCGCGTCGAGCGACGCCTTCGCCGCGTCGATCACGGGCTGCGGCGAGACGAAGTCGGGCTCGCCGATGCCGAGCGAGATCACGTTGTCCATCGTGGCGGCGATCTCGAAAAACCGGCGGATGCCGCTGGGCGGGACAGAACGGACGCGCTCGGAGAGGCGCGATTCGAGGTCGAGAGTTTGCATCACGTATGGGGTGAGGGAGTATGGAGGTGCGGGCGTGTGAGCGATTGAGGTGCCTGAGGTCGAAGAGACGGCGTTCTCCCCTTTCACCTCCACACGTCCACACCCTCAAGCGTCCACGCGTACCCGCCGGAATCCACAGAAAGCGGATGGCTCCGGCGTCGGGGGGGCGGTAAGTTACACCTGCCCCCTTCGCGGCGCTCCTTTTCATCCGCAACCGACCTTTCGACATGGCAGAGACTTCGACTGTGAACGGCACCTCCACCGACGTGCAAACCTATCAGAACTACATCGGCGGGCAGTGGCGCGACGCCGCCTCCGGCGAGACGTTCGAGGACCGCAACCCCGCCCGGCAGAGCGACCTCATCGGCCGCTTCCCGAAGTCGAACGCCGACGACGTCGACGCCGCCGTCGAGGCCGCCCGCGCCGCCTTCGACGGCTGGCGGCTGACGCCCGCCCCGCAGCGCGGCGACATCCTCCGCCGCCTCGGCGACATCCTCACCGAGCGGAAGAGCGAGCTCGCGCACGCGATGACGCGCGAGATGGGCAAGCCGTTTTTCGAGACGAAAGGCGACGTGCAGGAGGCCATCGACACGGCCTACTACGCCGCAACCGAAGGCCGCCGCCTCTTCGGCCACACCGTCCCGAGCGAGCTCTCGAACAAGTTCAACATGTCGATCCGCCTCCCCATCGGCGTGGTCGGCGTGATCACGGCGTGGAACTTCCCCGTGGCCGTGCCGACGTGGAAGATGTTCCCCGCCGTGCTCGCGGGCAACACCGTCGTCTTCAAGCCGAGTGAGGACGCGCCGAACAGCGGGATGCTGCTCGTCCAGGCGATGATCGACGCGGGCTTCCCCGACGGCGTCGTCAACCTCGTGCAGGGCGCGGGCGAAGTCGGGCAAGCCCTCGTCGAGCACGAGGACGTCAACGCCATCACCTTCACCGGATCGACCGAGACGGGCTCCCACATCGGCGCGATCTGCGGGCGGATGCACAAGCGCTTCTCCTTCGAGATGGGCGGCAAGAACCCGGCGATCGTGATGGAAGACGCCGACCTCGACCTCGCGGTCGAAGGGCTGCTCTGGGGCGCCTTCGGCACGACGGGCCAGCGCTGCACGGCCACGTCGCGCCTGATCGCGCACGCCGACGTCCACGACCGGCTCGTCGACATGCTGAAGGAAAAGGCCTCGGCGCTCACGCTCGGCTACGGCAACGACGACGACACCGAGATGGGCCCGATGATCAACGCCGACGCGATCGCCAAGGTCGAGCGCTACGTCGAGATCGCCAAAGAGGAAGGCGCGACGCTCGCGCTCGGCGGCGAGCGCGCGACGGGCGACGGGCTCGAAGACGGCCACTTCTTCCAACCGACGATCTTCACGGGCGTAACGCCTGAGATGCGCGTCGCGAAAGAGGAGGTCTTCGGCCCGTTCCTCTCCGTGCTCAAAGTCGACTCGTTCGACGAGGCCATCGAGGTCGCCAACAACGTCCCGTACGGGCTCTCGTCGGCGGTCTACACCAAAGACGTCGCCCGCGCTTTCCGTGCGATGCGCGACATCGAGGCCGGCATCACCTACATCAACGGCCCGACGATCGGCGCCGAGGCGCACATGCCGTTCGGCGGGGTGAAGGGCACCGGCAACGGCCACCGCGAAGGCGGCTGGGAAGTGTTCGACTTCTACACCGAGACCAAGACGGTCTACGTCGACTACTCCGGCACGCTGCAGAAGGCGCAGATCGACAACGTCGAGGACTGACCTCGCTACCCGGCCCACCGCTTGCGCCCCCGCCGACCTCCTCGTTCGGCGGGGGCGCGTCGTGACGAGAGCTCCCGGTCCTGCTTGGAAGGGAAGTCCAACGGCGTGCGAGGCCTACTGCGGGGCCTACCGGTACGTGTAGTACGCGAGGTCGCTCTCGTCCGTGCTCACATCGACGATGTCGCCACACTTGCGGCACCTGAATACGATTTCTTTGGGTGTCCCCGTGGTGCCCGTGATAAAGCGAAGCGCCCGCATCCCGTACCGCCTCTCCACGCGAACGTTCGGGCTGTTGCGGTCCTCGGAAGCTCCGCACGTGCAGACCTTCGGAAGCGCCGAGCTGACCGCTTGCGTGGCAGCGGCTGAATCGCCCCCCGGACCGGCAGCGACGCGTTGGCGCACCTCCGCGTCGCGCTGAAGCTCACGCCTCAGCACCTCCTCGCGCGAGAGTTCGAGCAGGCCGTACTGCGCGGCCCGAGCGGCCTCCGCACTCTCTCGCTCGAAGAGGTAGTAGTCGAGCGAGAGCCGACCGGAGCCGTGGAAGAAGATCAGCACGAGGAGGAACAGCACGAGCGCGGAGAACTCCAGCGACTGCCCGGCCTCCAGCAACCCCTCGTTGAGGTGCACGAAGAACACCGCGCCGACGAGCACGGGGATCTGCACGAGCGCCGCGACGCGCGTCAGCAAACCGACGGCGAGGAGCAACCCGCCGCCGAAGTGGGCGAGTGCGACGTAATGGACGACCGCTGCGGAGATGAACGTCGGGTCGCCCGAGTCCGCTAGCAGGTTGACGACGGCCGTCGAGTCGAGGATGAACAGCCACCCCCGCACGAGCAGCCCGATGCCGAGGTAGATGCGGATGAGATCGAACGCGACGTCGCGATGCGCGTCGGTCCATTCGATGAGGCGGTGGGTCGTAGCCATGGCGGAGTGGGGTCAGGCGGGGCGATACGAAGCGGGGCAATAGCCTTGCAATTTCAGGTGATACCTAATCCGCCATTCCGAGTTCACGCAACCCCGAACTAACCGGGCGTACGCATCGCCTCGGGTCGGTCCGAATCCTGACGCCGGACGGGTCGCGGCGCCATCCGGAGCTGCTCGCGCGCGCAACGCTCCCACCATACTCCCCGCCTTCGCCCACGGCGCCGAACCGTAGCACCCGCGGAGGCTTCAGCATGGCGCTTGCAATAACGGCATCAATGGGCCGGCTCAGTACCGCAGCAGGGCCCCGACCCCACCGACCTCCGAGAGCGCGGCGAAGGGGTCGACGAAGTCCGCTTCGGCTCCCGTCCGAGCGAGCGTCTCGACGAGTTCGTTGACGTAATCGACCTCGAACACGTCGCTGCTCCCGCACCGCTGGCAGGTCTCGGGCGTGCCGTAGACGGCGTGTTCGCAGGCGCGGCACTGCGTCCCCACCAGCTCCATCTCCCGGTCGATGAGCGCGACTTCCACCCGCGCTTCCTGTGCTGCTTTCAACACCTGTTGCGCCCCGACGGCAGCGAGCCCGCCCGTGAGGTACCCCTCGCGGATGCGCTCCCACAGCGCCTCCTCCTCCCTCCGCTCGCCCTCGAAATAGACGGCGAAGGCCTCCTGCAGCACCGACTGCTCATCTCCGAGGTCGACGGAGCGCCCGCCCACGAGCCGGTCCTGCAGCGGCGTCGCGAGCTGCTCCTCGACGGCCTGCATCGCCTCCTGCGACCCGAGCAGCACGAGCCGCTCGAACCCCTCGTCGTCGTACAGCTCGCGGAGGAGTTCGGCGACGTCGGCGGCGTACTGGTTCAGCTCCTTCTCCCGCCGCCGGGCGTATCGCTTCTGTGACCACCCGCCTTTCTTGACGGAGTTCTTCACGTCACCGCGGACGCGCCCCTCCCCCGTTACTTCGGCCGCGCGGACGAAATACACCTGTGCGGCCGTGTTGTCGACGACGGCCACGGCGAAGTCCTCGTACTCGTCCTGCAACTCGGCGAGCGGACGGATGAACGGGGCCGAGCCCATCCACACCTTGTCCGGGACTCCTACGGTCAGCGGCAGCGTCTGCGCCACGTCGAGCGCCCAGCACACGAAGACCGCCACCGACGGGGTGTCGAAGCTCAGCCCTTCCAGCACACCGTCGAGCAGCTTGAGGTTCTCGTCGAAGTGCTCGCGCTCGGTCTCGTCATCGAGCATGGACCGAATCGCGCTGAAGCGCTGATCGAGCGCCTGCACGCTGGCTGGTCCGGAGAGGTAGAGCGTGAGGAACGCGCGCTCCGGCCCTTCGAGGTCAGCGAACGTTTTGAGATCGAGGTCGGCGAAAGTGATGGCCACGGGCAGAGGTGCTGTGCGAGAGAGGAAAGGATGCGCTAGTACGTCGCCTCTCCAGACCGGTTCGGGACAGAGATGCGAATAGGACCACAGGCCACTTAGCGCCAGATAGGGAACGTGCCTGTACCGAGCACCAAGAGGAGCCGTTCGTCCAGCGAAAGAACTTTCACACGGTGCCTCCCGCCATCGGTGGGCCGCCGCTCGGCAAAGAGTAGGAGTTCACCCGAAGGCGAAAGCTGAGGCCGTACCTCTGCCGGTCCCTGGGCGTTCGAGCCGTATAAACGCACGCGCTCGCCCGTGCTGAGATCGAAACGAATGAACCGGTAGAATTGCGGAGACTGCGTTCCGACGCCTTTCCGTGCCTGCACCCCTTCGACCAGCAGCAGGGTGTCCGGCCCGAGCCAGACCAGATCGAATACGCTACGCTCCGCATCGAACGCCTCGACGGTATCCCCTTCGAGATCGTAGACGTAGACCGTCCGATCCCGGGCGAACGCGACTCGCCCATCTCCTGACCAAACCATCGCACGAGTGAAGGGCCGCCCGAGCCCCAATGGTTTGCTTCCAGTCGAGAGGACTTCGTGCAGCGCCTGGCCCCGAATCGCCAAGCTCACCACGCCGCCGTGTGCGAGCAGGACTTTCTGCTCGTCAGGGGCGACGGAAAAAGAGTTGAGGTCGCTGGCCGTCGCGAGTATCTCTGCTCGACCATCCGGCCAACGCTTCTTGACGGTGTCCTGGTCAGCGACGTAGAAGGCATCTTCCTCCGACGCCCATGCCGGCCAGAAGGGGTCTTCGACGTACTCCGTTCGCGCCCGGTCCACGTCGAACTCCAGCACCACACGCTCTTCCATCACATCAACGAGAAAGAGGCGCTGCTGACCGCCTAGCTCCCCGAGTATCGAGACGAGCCCTTCTTTCGCTGCAATGACGTAGCGTCCGGTAGAACTGACCCCGGGAGCGAGGACGTACTGCGAGAAGAGCCCAGTCCCCTCCACCTCCGCGAGGACGATCTCTGGTTTCTCATCGCCGAGTTGCACGCGCTCTATCCCCCCGTTGCGGTAGTAGATCACCGCCTCGCCGTCGGCGTCCGAGACCGTTTCGAGCGGCAGGATGCCCGGTGAGACACAGCCCGCGATGAGGGAGAGCAAGGCGAGAGTAGGAACGACGCGCAGTCGCATGAGTGCAGAGCGGCTAAAGGGGCACAAAAGATATCCCACGGATGGGCGCTACAAGAAGGGCGGCGACCCCGTGAGGATCGCCGCCCTTGACCTCGGGACTGCGTGCAGTCGCTAGGCCTCTTTCTCTTCCTCAGCCTCTTCGGCGACCTCTTCCGCGTCGTCCCCTTCGACCGTAGCGTCGGCCTTGCCGAGTTCGGCGGTGGCCTCGTCCTCAGCCTCGGGCTCGTCGGAGTCGGTAGCCTCGGCGACGGCGTCGTCGGCAGGCTCGTCCATCATCTCGGGGGCTTCGCCGCCGCCCTCGATCATGGCGTCGTCCGTGCTCAGCTCGGAGTCCTCGGTGCCGACCTCCGTCGCTTCGTCCGGGGCCGTTTCGGCGGCGGCCTCCTGGGCCTCCATCTTCGCCTTGAGCGCTTCGAGCCCGCTGAGCTCGCCGATCGTGGCGGGGCCACGCGACTCGCTCTGGAACTGCTGCACGGCCTTCTGCTCGTCGCGGCGCTGCTGCACCTGCTCGGAGCGCTCGGCGTGCCGCTCGGCGCGCTCGGTGGCCATGCGCTTGGCCGTCTCCGAGAGGATGATGTCGCGCTTGGAGCGGTCGAGGCGGATGACCCGGAGGTCGAGCTCGTCCCCTTCCTGGTACGACATCGTCGGGTCGCCGCCGCGTTCGAGGTGGCTGGCCGGCACGAAGCCGGGCGCCTCGAGCGGGAGCTCGACGCGGAGCCCGTCGGCCGTGACCTCGGTGATGCGGGCCGTCGTGTCCGAGTTCTCCTCATACGCCGTGGCGTACTGCTGCCACGGGTCGGTCTGGACCTGCTTGTGACCGAGCGAGAGGCGGCGCTGCGCCACGTCGATGTCGAGGATCTGGATGTCCAGCTCCTGCCCCTTGCGGACGACCTCGGAGGGGTGCTTGATCCGCTTCGTCCACGAGA
>CAYTJT010000034.1:0-19184 GCA_964438105.1 uncultured Rhodothermales bacterium
ACCCGCGCGTGAAGCAGCGCGAGAGCGACCAGATCGTCGTCGCCCTCCGCGACCGTGACTACCCGGTCGAGTACCTCGTCGCGCCCGACGAGGGCCACGGCTTCCGCGGCGAGGAGAACCGCATGGCGATGATGGTCGCCATCGAAAGCTTCCTCGCCGAGCACCTCAAGGGCCGCGCGCAGGAAGGCGCCCAGCCCGAGATCGAAGAGCGGCTCGACGCCATCACCGTCGACCCCGCCACGGTCGTCGTCACCGACCCGATGGGCGCCGACGACATGAGCGCGATTCCGTTCGACGGCTCCGGGATCACGCCCGCGACGCTCCGCTACGACATCGTGATGAACGTGCAGGGGCAGGAGATCGCCTTCGAGAACCCGACGCGCGAGGTGATCGCCGTCGAGCACGAGGGGCAGCCCGCGCTCGCGATCGTAGACCGCGCCACGCTCCCGCCGATGATGGGGAGCGCCGCCGTCGTCGACTCGTTCGTCGTCGCGCGCGGCGACTTCGCCCCGCTCTACCGGAAGCTCCAGCAGGGGCCGGGCACGATCATGCTCACCTACGGCGCCGACTCTGTCGAGGGCGAGATGTCGCAGAGCGGCCAAACCATGCCGTTCAACGCTGACCTCGACCGGCCCATCATCGCTGGCGGCGGCGTGCTTGAGGTCGCCTTGAGCACGCTAGAGTTGGAGGAGGGCTACTCGGCATCGTTCGCGACGTACAACCCGATGCCCGGCCAGCAGGGCATGCAAACGTGGACCCTCGCCGTCACCGGAATGGAGGAGGTTACGGTCCCCGCTGGCACGTATCAGGCGCACGTCGTCGAGCTCGACAAGGCCGACTCGAACGAGGATTCGACGCTCTACCTCGACGCCGAGACGGGGATGCTGGTGAAGTCCACGTCGGCGCTGCCGGCGCAGATGGGCGGCGGCAGCGTCGTCGCCGAGTTGAGCGGCATAGGGATGTAATCATGCACCGCCACTAACTCTTGAGTATCCACTGCTTGACGAGCGCCCGTCCTCTACCTGGAGGGCGGGCGCTCGGCCTTTATCGAGGTATAGTGAGGCGGACGGCTTACGTGCGAGCTGAACTAACCGATACCCGAATCACCTCACACCCTACACCCAAACAGCTTTACCATGTTTATCAAACGCATCAACTACTTTCTCCCCCTCGCCGTCCTCGCCTTTGGCCTCGCCCTCACCGGCTGCGACAGCGGAGACGCCGATGACGAGGTTCCTTCCATCGGCGGGATGTACACCGGAAGCGAGACGGTCGAGGGCGTGGCCGGGACTTTCGCTCTCGACGTTCCGTCTACTAGCAGCGGATCGTTCACGCTCGGCGATGAGAGCGAGCTGTCGGTGTCGAGCGAAAGCGTTACGGTGTCCTTCGACCTGACCGGGTCGGGCACCTACGACTACCCGGACGTTGCCATGAACATCGAGTTCGAGATCGAAGGCGAGCAGTACTCCGATCAGATGACGGGAACGGTAAGTGCTTCCGGTGACATCTTGCGTTTCGAGGAGGAGGGTGACACCTTCACCCTCACGCGCGAATAGACATCCCCTTCCAACCATCGAGCGCCCGGCTTCCATTGCGGAGGCCGGGCGCTCGTGGTGTGTAGAGGCGGCGGACGCGATCAGTCCGGGTCGCCGGTGATGAACGGGCCGGCGATGCTGAAGACGGTCTCCATGTCCAGCGCCTCGTCGAACGCCGCCGTGATCTCCTCCTCGGTGTAGCCGCTGAGCGCGCCCGTCAGCTCGACGCCGCCCTGCGTCGTGTTCTCCTCCGAGGGGAAGGGGCCGCCGGGGCCGTACACCGGCATGATCGGGCCGGGAGCGGAGGGCTGATCGAACGGGATCCAGCCCTGGTTCTCGCGGAGGCGGCGGACGGCGGCGGCGTGCCGCGCCTCGACGGAGTGGATCTGGAGCGCGGCGGTCAGGTACGGCGTGCCCTGGAGCGCGCCGGCCTGCCCCTTGTAGGCGCGGACGCCGGTGTCCTCGAACCCCTGCGCGAGGATCAGGAACTGCTCGTAGTTGCCGTCGGCGAAGGGGTCGAATCCGGCGGCGGTGTAGTCGAAGTCGTCCTGCTTGTAGACGTCGGGGTCGCCGGGCGGGTCGTCGAGCCCCTCGATGGTCGAGCGGAGGAGGTTGACGTGGGCGAGCTCGTTGTTGCGGATCTCCTCGAAGAGCGGGAGGGCGCTGCTCGGGATGTCCCCCTCGTCGACGGCCCGGAGGTAGAAGAAGTACTCGAGGTATTCGAGCGTGAGGGCGAAGTTGAGGGGGTCGTGCGCGAGCGAAGCGCTGTAGGCGGAGCTGAGGCTGGACTTCGACGCCATCGCGTCGCGGGCCATGGTGTAGAGCGGCGTGACGGCGAGGGCGGCGGCGCCACCGAGGCGACCGGCCTTGCGGAGGGCGTCGCGGCGGGAGGTCGGCGCGTCGTCGAACGCGGTGTCGAGGCTATTCAGGAAGTCGGAGTTCATATCGAAAGAGGGGCTAGAGGTGCTCGAGGGTCAGGGCGGAGAGGGGTCGTCGCCGGCGTTCAGCCTGGCACGTTGACGAGTTCGATCTCGTCCGTGATGAAGTCACCGGCCATGCCGAGCACGGTGCCGGGGTCGAGCGCGCGGTCGAGGCCGTCGCTGTCGATCACGCCGTCGGCCGCGATCGCGTTGTCTTCGAGGAGGCCGGCGATGACGGAGGCGTGGCGCGCCTCGACCGAGACGATCTTGCCGGCGAGGAGGAGGTACGTCGGCCCCTGGCCGCTGGTGCTGAGGAACTGCGCGGCCCCGTTGTAGGCGGCGACGCCGAGGTCCTCGAACACCTGCGCCGTCCCGAGCACGCTCGACCGGCTGCTGAAGTCGACGCTCTCGAAGTTGGGCGTGAGGCCGGGGATCGGCGTCCCGCCGGCTCCGGCGATGGCGGTCATGAGGAAGTCGCGGTGGATGCCCTCGTGCGCGGCGAGGTCGCGGAGGATGGCCTGCTCGTCGGCGTCGAAGGTGGTCCCGAAGGCAGCGTCGCCGATGACGGTGGCGTAGAAGGCCGCTTCGAGCTGTTCGAGCGCGTAGGCGTAGTTCAGCACGCCGAAGTCGTTCGAGAAGTCGAGCGTGACGACGGCCGGATCGACGGGGTCGGGGTCGTCGGAGTCACATCCGGCCGCGACGAGCGCGGCCCCGCCGATGCCGGCGAACTTGAGAAAGGAGCGGCGGCTGGCGCGGGGATCGGCCGTCGACGCGGCAGGAGGGGAGGTGTGGTCGGACATGGGATCGGTCGGAGAGTGGGGATGTGATGAGACCGGCCGGGCACGCCGCGAGGCGGTCCCGGCAGGTTCTCTCTCCAACAGGCGCTCGGGGTACGTGTTCAGCCTCGACTCGCCCAATTAGGGCTCAATTTGTGCTCAGTCCGTGCCCACCTCGTAGCTAGGAGAATCCCCCCTGCGCGATAAGAAATCGCCTCCCACCCGCCCGATCAGGCAGCCAATTCGCGCTGCCACAGCGCCTCGACGACGTGCTCGACGCCGCGCTTGAGGTAGCGGCGGAAGCTGCTGAACGGCATGTCGAGCTGCTCGGCGGCCTCGGCCTGCGTGCGCGCCGGGTCGAGGTAGGTGGCGTCGAGGGCGAGGTAGTAGGGGGCCTCGCGTGGGGTGGCGTTCAACTCCTCAGCCGCTTCGTCGAGGAGCGCCCGCAGCGCTTCGACCCGGTCGCCCTTCCCCGCCCGCTCGGTCACGAGGCGGGAGCGGAGGAGGGGGCTGTCGGCGAGTCTGTGGGGCCGGGCATAGTCGCGCAGCGCATCGCGCACGGCCTCGGCGAAGTCGGGCTCGCTGAGCACGACGAGGCGGTCGGGCCGCTCGGGCGCTTCGCCGGGCCCCGACGGCAGCCCGCGCTCGGCGAGGCCCTCCAGCCAGACGGCGGGCGGGACGACGCGCCAGTCGTGCCCGTACACGCCGAACGTCCGGCCGCCGACCTCGAAGTCCGCCTCGGGCAATCGCTTCAGCCCGACGTACGAAAACACGAGCGCCCAGAAGTCGGGGGCGGCGCAGGGGAGGAAGGTGTAGGCGAGGGCCGGGGCGCTGAGGTAGTGCCGGACGGTGGCGACGAAGACGAGGCTCTGCACGGCCGAGACCGCTTGGTACGCCTCGCGGTCCATCCAGAACCGGAAGAGGGTGGCGTGCTCGCCCGGTCGGAGCGGGGCGTGCTCTTGCAAATACGTCCACGCCGCTTCGGCCGCAGGGTCGGCCGCGCGCTCCTCAGGCGTCGTGGCGTCGAGGGCGAGCCGGAACAGGAAACCGGTCACGGTGTCGTCCTCGTCGCGGAAAACCTGCACGCGCTCTGGCTGCCGCTCGAACCAGTACGCCGCGATCTCCGCCGATGCCTCGCCCTCGTGGGTGGCAACCATCGCGCGCAGCGCGTCCCACTCGTCGTCGCGCGGGCGGCCGGAGGTCTGCGGCCGCGCCTCCGCCCACTGCCCGCGCAGTTGGGCGAAGAGCGGCTGCACGACGGGGTTATGGCGGTGGAGAAAGGTGTAGTCGGCGAGGATAGCGACTTGCTCGCGCTCGGACCCCGCATCGAGCAGGTGGCGCGTGTAGTGCGTCCGCGCCCGGCGGCCCAGCGCGGCGAAGCGCTCGGGCCGCCGCCAGCGGAGGTCGGCGCCGAGCGTCTCACGGGCGAGGTCGTGGAGCGTGAGCCCCTCCCCGCTCGTCTCGACGAACGAGAGCCCGCGCAGCCACTCGAAGGCGGCATGCGCATCGTCGCGCTCCAGCAGGTCGGCCAGCAGCGATTCGGTGACGACGCGGACGGCGGCGGCGGCCTCCAGCGCCGCGACCTCGGCCTCGTCGTCGATCTCCTGCATGAACCGCGTCAGCAGCGTCCCCACCACGTCGGGCGACTCGTCGAGGTGGAACGGCGCGCCGGGCCGCCGTCGCCGGTGGTCGGCGACGAGCGAAAGGGCGAGCGGGTGGCCGTGCGTGAAGCGGAGGATGGCGTCCTGCTCCTCAGCCGGGATGCCCTGCTCGTCGAAGAGCGCGCGGCTCTCCTCCGGGGTAAGGTTGCGGAGCGGGAGGGCGCGCGTGATCTCCTGCCAGCCGAGGTCGCCGCGCCAGCCCGCGCTCGGGGCGTAGCGGCCCGCGAGCACGACGATCCACTCCTCGGACACCGTCGGAAGTAGCTCCTCCCGCAGCCAGTCGTCGAGCGCGTGCAGCACCTCGAACGTGTCGATGAGGAGCACGGCTCGGGCGTCGGGCAACCCGGCCTGCTCGACGGCTCGGGCGACGGCCTCGGGCGTCGCCTCCAGATTCCGCGCATCGAGGCGGGCGACGGGGACGCCGGCCTCGTCCGCGAGGTTCTGAAACTCGCGCAGGAGCGTCGTCTTGCCCACCCCGCCGGGCCCGTGGAGGTAGAGCACGTGGAAGGGCAAGCGGTCGGCCGCGAGCGCTTCTTCGAACAGCGTGCGCTCGCGCGTGCGGCCGACGAAGCGCGCGTGCCGGGCCGCGCGGAGGCGGTCTTGCAGAGACATGTTCGGGGGGAAGTGGGTGTGCCCGCGTAACGGTCGCCGTCAGGATTTTGTTCGACCCATCGCGCGCCGCACGACCAGACCCCCCGCCCGCATCCTCCCTCTGCCCAGATGCACAAGCTGCCCAGATGCACAAGCTGCCCAGATGCACGAGCTGCCCAGATACACGAGCTGCCCAGATACACGAGCTGCCCAGATACACGAGCGCCCGGCCCCCGCGAGGGACACCGGGCGCTCGTCGTCTGGTCGGTCGGAGCCGAGGCATTTAGCCGCGGACGCCGCCGGTCAGGGGGCCTCCTAATCGTTAGGCTCGCCCGTGATGAACGGGTCGGCGATGTCGAGGACGGGCTGCATCTCGAGCGCCTCGTCGAAGGCCGCGGTGATCTGCTCCTCGGTGTAGGTGCCGCCGAGCGCAGCGACGAGGTCGACCCCCGCCTGCGTCGTATTCGCCTCGGAGGGGAACTCGACGCCGGGGCCGTAGGCTGCCGCGATCTCAGCCGGGGCGCCGGGCTGCGCGAACGGGATCCACCCCTCGATGTCCTCGCCGATCACGTTGCCGCGGACGCGGCGGACGGCGGCGGCGTGGCGAGCCTCGACGGAGTGGATCTGGAGGGCGGTGGTGAGGAACTGTGTGCCCTGCAGCGCGCCGGCCTGCCCCTTGTAGGCTCGGACGCCCGTGTCCTCGAACCCCTGGGACAAAATGAGGAAGTCCTCAAAAGACGAGAAGGGGTCGAGGCCGGCCACGGAGTAGTCGAAGTCGTCCTCCTCGTAGATGTCGGGGTTGCCGAACTCGACCGTGATCGTCGTGCGGAGGAGGCTGACGTGCGCCTCCTCGTGGTCGCGGATCGTCTCGAATAAGGTCTTCGTGGGCGAGTCGTCCTCGAAGAAAGCGAGCTCGGGCGCGACCGTCACGTCGTCTCCATCTTCGTTTTGGAACGTGTAGCCGACGGCGCGGCGGTAGAAGTAGTACTCGAGGTGCTCGAGGGTGAGGGCGAAGTTGAGCACGTCGCGGCTCTGGAAGCCGTAGGCGCGGCTGAGGCTGCGCTTGGACTTCGTCACGTCGGTGGCCATCGCATAGAGCGGCGTCACGGCGAGGGCGGCGGCGCCGCCGAGGCGGCCGGCCTTGCGGAGGGCATCGCGGCGGGAGGTCGCCGGGTCGTTGAACGCGGCGTCGAGCTGTTTGAAGAAATCGGAGTTCATAGCGGAGTCGGTGCTAGGGAGGGCTCGGAGAGGGACGGCGGGGGGCCGGATCAGGTGTTGATCGCCTCGGCCTCGTTGACGAGGAGGCCGGTGTCGGCGAGCTCGGCGAGCGCCTCGTTCGGCGCGAGGGCCCGGTCGAGGCCGTTCGCGTCGATCAGGCCGACGGTGGCGACCAGGGTCTCGTTGAGCAGTTGGTTGATGATGGCCGCGTGGCGCCCCTCGACCGAGACGATCTTGCCCGCGATGAGGAGGTAGGTCGGTCCGAGCTCCGTATCGTCGCTGATAAACTCGGCGGCTCCATTGTACGCCGCGACGCCGAGTTCTTCGAGCTGGCGCGCTGCGAGGAGCACGCCCCGCCGGTCGGTGAAGTCGATGTCTTCGAAGTTCGGCGTGAGCGCGGGGAGGAGCGTCCGAGCGTTGATGGTCCCGCCCGCCTCAACGATCGCGGTCCGGAGGAAGTCGCGGTGGATGCCCTCGTGCGCGGCGAGGTCGCGGAGGATGGCCTGCTCCTCGGCGCTGAAGGTGGACGAGAACGCGTCGTCGGCGATGATGGCGGCGTAGAAGGCCGCCTCGAGCTGCTCGAGCGCGTAGGCGTAGTTGAGCACGCCGAAGTCGTTCTCGAAGTCGAACTCGATGGCCGCGCCCTGCCCGGGCTCCAGCACGAAATCGATCGAGGCCGGGCTGCCCGTCGCGATGGCCACGTCCGTCTCCATCTCTACCACGAAGTTGGCTACCCTCGCCATGATGGTGTAGGTCCCGACGGGGACGTCCTCGAACGTGTACGTCCCGTCCTCCTCAGTCATTGTCGTTCGGGACGTGCCCTCCACGGAGATCGTAACGCCCGCGAGCGGCTCGTCACCGAGGGTGCTGAGGACGCGGCCGGAGAGGTTACCGAACTCGCCGGGGTCGACGGGGTCGGGCTCGTCGGTGTCGCAGCCGGCGACGAGCACGGCTCCTCCGATACCGGCGAGCTTGAGGAAGGAGCGCCGGCTGGCCCGAGGGTCAGCCTGGGACTCGGTGTGGGAGTGGATCGGGTCAGTCATATGTCCGAGAGGAGGGTGGATAGGTGCAAACGGGTGGGATGCGGAGCACGGGCATGCTGCAGGCGCGCTCACGAGCGTGAGCGTACGTAGGAGGTGCCGAAGTCTAAGGACTAGGCCTGCAACAAGGCAACTAACAATTTCTTTACGCGGTCGCCAAGTTCGGCCCTGCAGGGACGGCTGTCAAGCCCCTACCGTGTGCCCCACGGCAACCGCTCGACCTCGACGGGCGCGCCCGGCGGCGGATCGGTCAGGGCTTCGGGGAGGTGGATCAGCCCGTCGGCGCGGACGACGGACGAGTAGAGGTTCGAGCCCTGCGCGCCCGTAGGCCGCGCGGTGAGCCGCCCCGCGTCGTCACGGGCGAACACGGCGCGCACGAAGTGGTGCAGCCCCGCCTCTTTGCGGATCGCCTCCGCGAGCACCGCCGGGACGCGCGCCCGCTCGACCACGCGCCGCCCGAGCCGCGCCGCGAGCGCCGGGCGGACGTACTGCTCGAAGCACACGGCCGACGACACGGGGTTGCCCGGCAGCCCGAACACGAGCGACCCGCCGCGCGTCCCGAACGCGAGCGGCTTGCCCGGCCGCTGCCGCACCTTCCAGAACTCCCACGCGACGCCGAGCCCCTCCAACACGCCGCGCACGACGTCGTGCGCCCCCATCGAGACGCCGCCCGAGACGACGACGACATCCGCGTCGAGCGCGCGCTCCAGCACGGCGTGGGCGTCGGCTCTGTCGTCGCGGGCGTGCAACGGCCCGAGCACGACGCCACCCGCGCTCACGACTTGAGCGGCGAGCGCCGGACCGTTCGCGTCGCGGATCTGCCCGGGCCCCGGCGTCGCGCCCGGCAGCACGAGTTCGTCCCCCGTCGCGACGACGGCGACGCGCGGCGGCACACGCACGTCCAACGCTGCATACCCCAGCGTCGCCGCAATCCCAACGACCGGTGGCGTGACGACGGCCCCTGCTGGCACGAGTTCGTCGCCCGGCCGCACGTCGCGCCCGGCGCGGCGGACGTACTGCCCCGGCTCCGGCGCTCGTCGAATCCGCACGCGGCCACCCACCTCTTCCGTCCACTCGACAGGCGCGATCGCGTCGGCGCCGTCGGGGATCGGCGCGCCGGTCATGATGCGGACGCACGTCCCCGGCCGGACCGGTACCGAGGGCACCTGCCCGGCCGCGACCTCGCCGATCACGTCGAGCGTCGCGGTGCCGTCGGCGAAGTCGGCGGTGCGCACGGCGAAGCCGTCCATCGCCGAGTTGTCGAACGGGGGGATCGTGTCGCGGCTCGTGACAGGCTCGGCGAGCGTCCGCCCGAGCGCCTCGACGAGCGGCATACGCTCTGTGGTCGAGCGGTGCTGCGCCGCCGCGTCGAGCACGATCTGCCGCGCCTCTTCGACCGCGATAAACGTCTGCATCAGGACTGCGGACGGACGTCCTTCGCCTTGAGTTGCAGCTCGGTCCGCCCGTTCCACGTGTTCTCTTCGAGGCAGAACGCCATCTCCAGCGGCCCGCCGGCGCGGACGCTCTGCTGCACGGCGGGCAGTCGGTCGGCGAGGCCGAAGCCGATCACGGAGTACACGCCGTTGCCCTCGCGCTGCGCCACGCGCATCCGGAGGTGGCTGCCGTCTTTCCCGACCGTCTTCGCCTCGCCGACGACGCGGAGATCACGGCCCCAGAACACCGGCTTCGGGTTGTCCGGACCGAACGGGCCGAACTGCCGGAGCACTTTCCAGAACCGCCCGCCGACGCCGCCCGCGACGAGGCCGAGATCGAGGTGCGCGTCGAGCGTGATCTCAGGCTCGAGGTCCGACGGCTCGACGCGTTCACCGATGGCCGTGCTGAGCGCTTCGCGGAACGCGGGGAGGTTGTCGAGCGGGAGCGAGACGCCCGCCGCGGCGGCGTGCCCGCCGAAGCCGATGAGCAGGCCCTGCCGCTCGCACTCGGCGAGGGCGTCGTAGATCGAGACGCCGTCGATGGATCGGGCCGAGCCGCGCGCGACGCCGTTGTCGCCGGTGAGCATCACGGTCGGCCGGTAGAACCGCTCGACGATGCGGCTGGCGACGATCCCGATGATGCCGCCGTGCCAGTGCGGCTGGTGGAGCACGAGCGCGAATGGGTCGTGTGTGGCGACGTGTGCCTCGGCCTCGGCGAGCGCTTCGGCGAGCGTCTGCCGGTCGAGCTCGCGCCGCTCGCGGTTCACCTTGTCGAGCGCTTCGGCGAGCGACCGGGCGACGGCCGGATCGTCGGCCATCAGCAGGTCCACGGCACGCCCGGCGTCGCCCATCCGCCCGGCGGCGTTGATGCGCGGCCCCATCGTAAAGACGATGCGCGAGGTCGAGCAGTCGGCGAGATCCACATCCGCGACTTCGGCGAGGGCGCGGAGGCCGAGGCGCGGCGCGGCGGCGAGGCGTTCGAGTCCCGCGTGCATTAGCAGCCGGTTCTCGTCCACGATCGGGACGATGTCGGCGGCGATCGAAATAGCGAGGAGGTCGAGGTACGGGTACGCGCGGTCCGGCTTCAGCCCGAGCCGTTGGAGCGTCGCCTGCATCAGCTTGTAGCCGACGCCGCAGCCCGAGAGCCCGGTGAAGGGATAGGCGCAGTCCGGCCGCTTCGGGTCGAGCACGGCGACGGCGTCGGGGACCGTGTCGAGCGCGGTGTGGTGGTCGCAGATGATGAGGTCGAGCCCGAGCACGTCCTTGGCGTACTTCGCCTCGTCGTGCGCCGTGATCCCGCAGTCGATGGCGATGACGAGGGTCGCGCCGCGTTCGACGGCCTCGTCGAGCCCGGCGTTGCAGAGCCCGTAGCCGTGCTCGAAGCGGTTCGGGACGAAGTAGGTCGCCTCGACGCCGTGCTCGCGCAGGAACAGCGTCATCATCGCGGCCGACGTGGTGCCGTCCACGTCGTAGTCGCCGTAGACCATCACCCGCTCGCGCTTGCCAATCGCCTCGGCGACGCGGTCGGCGGCGGCGTCCATGTCCCGCATCAAAAACGGGTCGTGGACGGCGTCGAGCGAGGGGCGGAAAAAGCCGCGCGCGCGGTCGAACGAGTCGACCCCGCGGAGGACGAGCGCGCGGGCGAGCGCCTCGGGAAGCGCGTTGAGGTCGCGCGCGATCTCGGCCACCGCGCTTTCGTTGTCAATCGGACGCAGGGTCCACCGGTAGTTCATGCCCGCTCGGTCAGTTCAATGCCTACAGAGACGTCGTAGGAGCGGGAATATAACCGAAGCGTCGGGCGGCCCCGCTAGAACAATTCGACGAGATACGCGACGCCGGGCTCGGCCTCGGACGCCTGCCCGATGAGCGCGAGGCGGCCCGCCTGATCGACGGCCGTCCCGAACGCCCACGCGCCGACGTCGACGACTTGTTGCTGCGCCCACCCGGCCTCGGCGGTGTAGGCGAAGACGTACACCACGCGGTCGATGTTGAACTCGAGCCCGATCTGCTCGCTGTAGCCGACGACGAGCGCGCGGTCGCCGTCGAGCGAGACGGCCGTGCCGAAGCCGCCGTCGCGGTAGGGCACACTCGGCACGAGCGTCGCGATGCGCCGCCAGTCGCCGGATTGGGAACGGTGGTAGAACACGGCCTCTCCGGAGCGGTTCGGCCCGCCCCGGCCGTGGCCGACGAGCAGGCGGTCGCCGTCGAGCGCGGCGTGCACACGGAAGCTCTCAACGTTTCCGATGCGCGCCGTCTCGTCCCAGTCGCCCGCGTCGTCGCGCTCGAACACATACACCGAGCCCGTTCCCGCGTCGTCGTACGGCGAGGCTGTGACGAGCGCGCGGTCGCCATCGAGCGCGGCGTGGCTGCCGAAGATGCCGGCGCGCGTGCCGCCGCTGCCGTCGAGCCGGGCGACGCGCTGCCACTGTCCCGCGCTGTCCTGCTCGAAGACGTACGCCGCGCCGCCACGGGCTCGCTGCGCCGGATCGCCCGCCGTCGTGACGAGCGCGCGGTCGCCGTCGAGCGCGAGCGAGGCGGCGAACGAGCCCTCGCTCTGGTCCGACTCCGTCGCGAGCTCCGCCGTCAGCTTCGCCGTCTGGCGCCACGCGCCCGCGCTGTCGCGCTCGAACACGTACGCCGCGTTCGGCCGGTTCGGGTCGATCACCTGCCCCCCGGCGGCGATGAGCGCGCGGTCGCCGCTGAGCGCGACGGCGCGGCCGAAGAGGTCGCCCGAGGCGCAGTCGTCCGGCACGAGGCGGGCGGCTTCGACGAACACGCCGCTCGCGTCGCGCTCGAAGAGGTAGGCCGCGCCCGCGTTGAGCCCGCACGTCGCCTCGCCCGTCGCGCCGACGAGCGCGCGGTCGCCGTCGAGCACCACGGCCGCGCCGAAGTGGTCGCCTGCGGTCGTGTCCGCGCGGGGGAGCGAGCGGATCTGCGCCGTCGCCGCAGAGGCGAAGAGGAGGGCGGCGAGCAGTACGATGGATCGAGGCGGGGGCATGAGCGTGGGGAGCCGGAGGGAAGCATACGCCGGGCGGGCGTCTGCCGGAAGATGTGCACAGCCCCAGCAGGCGGAGTCCGCCGCCGGGAGGTAACGCGGCACCCTTCGCCGGTCGTACCCGTGCTGTCCGCATCGGCTCCGGAAACGACGGCCGCCGTCTGTCGTTATCTCTCTCCTTTCCCCATCGCCCCTCGCCATGCGCCACCTCCTGTTCCTACCGCTCTTGCTTTCACTCGTCGCCCCGGCCTCCGCGCAAGAGCCCGACGCGTTCGTCACCACGCTCGGCACCGACACGCTCGCCGTCGAGCGCTTCTGGACGACGGACGACGGGATGAGGGCCGACGTCGTGCTCCGCACGCCGCGCACGACCCGCACGGCGTACACCCTCACGCTCGACGACGCGGGCGACGTCGCGCGCTACGAAGCGGTCACGCGGACGCCCGGCACCGACGACCCGATGCGCGAGGTCGTCGCCGAGCCCGAGGGCGACAGCCTCGCCGTCCGCGTCACCGCCGACGGCGAGACGACGGTGCGACGCGTCGCCCGCGAAGCAGGCGCGCTCCCATTCATCGACATGGTGCACTGGCCGTTCGAGCTGATGCTCACGCGCGCGGCGGGACGAGACACGACACAGCCGCTCTTCACCGAGCGCGGCACGTTCGCGTTTGAGGTCGGCACGGACGCGGCGGGGCGGCGGACGGTCACGCACCCCTTCCGCGGCACGACGACGGTCGAGACCGACGCCGAGGGGCGTCTCCAGTCGCTCGATGCGGGCGCGACGACGCGGGCGCTCACCGTCACCCGCATCGACGACGCGGACCTCGACGCGCTCGCCGTGCGGTTCGCCGCGCGCGATGCCGCCGGGCAGCCGTTCGGCCCGCTCTCCGGCCGCGGCGAGACGACCGCGCAGGTCGACGGCGCGACGCTCTCGTTCGATTTCGGGCAGCCGTCCCGGCGCGGGCGCGACCTCTTCGGCGCGCTCGTGCCGTGGGGCGAGGTCTGGCGCACCGGCGCCAACCGCGCCACGCACTTCTCGACGGATCGGGACCTCGTGCTCGGCGGGCTCGACGTCTCGGCGGGCACGTACACCCTCTTCTCGATCCCCGAGCCGGACGGCGGCACCCTCATCGTCAACCGCGAGACCGGGCAGAACGGCAACGCGTACGACGCCTCGCAGGACCTCGGCCGCGTCCCGATGGACCGTTCCGCACTGGACGAATCCGTCGAGCTGTTCACGATCGAGGCCGCGGACACCGCCGACGGCGGCGAGCTCCGGTTGCAGTGGGGCGAGGACGCGTTTACGGTTCCGGTTTCGGTAGCGGAGTAGGTTCGGCGAGCTCCTCCCCGCGCTCGCCCCCTCCCGACGCCCCGTCGTACGTCAGCGTCACGAACTCCGGGTCGTCGGCCGGCGCGACGGCGAACGGGCCGAGGCGGGCGGGGGCGCCGGCCGCTTCCCCGCGGAGGAGGTCGCCGATGGGCTCCTCCGACCACGTCGCCCCCGGCAGCCCGAAAAAGCGGTGGAGCTGGCCGCGCGTGGCGTCGGCGCGGAAGGCGAGGCGGAGGCCGGGCGCGAGCGGCGGCGTCGCGGCGAAGGGGTCGAAGAGCCGGTCCACGAGCGGCTTCAACCGCGAGCGGAGCGCGACGAAGACGTGGTCGCCGGGGCGGAGCTCCGTCGCGCCGCGCGGCACGATCACCTCGCTGCCGCGCACGACGAGCGTCACGAGCACCTCGTCGGGCACGGCGAGGTCGCGGAGGCGCTGCCCCGCCACGCGCGCCGACGCCGCGACGGTGTAGTCCACGATCTCGCCGTCCACGTGCCGCAGCGCGTTGATCTCGACCGAGAGCGGGGGGGCGGGGTCGGCGGGGTCGGCGAGGCCGAGCCGCCGCGCCACCGCCGGGAGCGACCACCCCTGCGTCACCGCCGAGACGAGCACGACGAAGAACACCACGTTGAACAGCACCTCGCTCCCCTCTACGCCCGCCATCAGCGGGAACGTCGCCAGCGTGATCGGCACGGCGCCTTTGAGCCCGACCCACGAGAGGAACGCGACCTCCCTCGGCGCGAACCGGAACGGCGCCGTCGAGAGCGCCACGGCGACCGGCCGGGCGACGACGACGAGCACGAGCGCGACGAGCAGCCCCTCCCCCGCCACCGCCCACAGCCGGCTCGGGAAGCTCAGCAGGCCGAGCATCACGAAGAGGACGATCTGCCCGAGCCACGCCGCCGCGTCGTGGAACAGCGAGATCCCGCGCCGGAAGACGATCTCGCTGTTGCCGACGACGATCCCGGCGAGGTAGACCGCGAGGAACCCGCTCCCGCCGAGGACCGCCGCGAGCCCGAACGAGAGGACGCCGAACGCCGCCGCGAGGATCGGGTAGAGCCCGGCCGCGTCGAGGTTGATCCGGTTGATCGTCCACGCCGCGAGCCGCCCCACGCCGAGCCCCACGAGCGCGCCGACGCCGAACTGGAGCACGAAGAGCAGCCCGAGCGCGCCCGCCGAGTCCGCCGTCCCCGTGATCACCCCGATCAGCCCGACCGTCAGGAAGATCGCCATCGGGTCGTTCGAGCCGCTCTCGATCTCGAGCGTGGCGGCGAGCCGCTCCGGCAGCTTGAGCCGGCTCGCGCGGAGGACGGAGAAGACGGCCGCCGCGTCCGTCGAGCCGACGATCCCGCCGAGGAGGAGCCCGTGGAGGAGCGGGAGCCCGAGCGCCCAGGCCGCCGCGAGCCCCGTCAGCGCCGCCGTCAGCAGCACGGCGAGCGTCGAGAGCGCGAGCGCGGGCCGCCACGCCGTCGCCACCGCGCGGAGCGACGTCCGCAGCCCCCCGTCGAAGAGGATCACCGCGAGGGCGAGCGTGCCGATGGCGTTGGCGAGGTCGTAGTCCTCGAACGCGATCCCGCCGAGCCCCTCCGAGCCCGCGAGCATCCCCACGCCGAGGAACAGCACGAGCACCGGCATCCCGAGCCGCGCCGCGAACTTGCTCGACGCGATCCCGAGCAGCACGAGCAGCCCGGCGACGAACATCAGCGTGTTGATGGCGGCCATGCGGAGCGCGGCGGGTGAGCCGTTGCAATGGGCCGCCTCCGCCGCGGTTTCGCCCGGACCCCGCCGCGCCGTATTTTCTCCTCCCGGGGCCCGTAGCTCAGTGGGTAGAGACGCTGTGCTGCCTCCCCAATCGGCCTCGCAATCGCCATGAGAACCTGCGTAGAGCGCGACCTCCGCTGCGCCGACTGCCACGCCGAGCCTCACCGTCCCGAAATGAGTATCGATGCTGCTGAGCAGCGCCTTGCCGGACCCGTAGCTTAATGGTTAAAGCAACTGGCTCATAACCAGCGGACTGCAGGTTCAAATCCTGCCGGGTCCACCCGCAGCGAAGCGCCCGCGACCTTTAGTGGCCGCGGGCGCTTCGTCGTCACTCCAACCGGAGTGCCGCCGTCAGCGCATCACCCCGACGACGCGGACCATCTCGTCGACGCTCGTCGCGCCCTCGAGCACGAGGGCCTTCGCGGCCTCGGGGAGCGTGAGCATCCCGTCGCGCACGGCCTGGTCCCGGATGGCGTCCTCGTCGAGGTTGCCCTCGGCCGTGACGATCAGCCGCCGGAGGTCCCGCGTCATCGCCATCACCTCGGCGATCGCGCGGCGACCCCTGTAGCCGTTGCCCCGGCACGTCTTGCAGTGGGCGTCCGTACCGGCCTGGTAGAGGGTCGCCCCTGCGAGTTCGTCGGCGGCGAACCCGACCCGCGCCAGCTCCTCGACGTCGGGCTCAATGTCGGCCTCTTTGCAGTCCGGGCAGAGGGTGCGGACGAGCCGCTGCGCCGCGACGAGCGTGATGGAGTGCGCGATGAGGAAGGGCTCCAGCCCCATCTTGTAGAGCCGGCTGACGGCGCTCGGCGCGTCGTTCGTGTGGAGCGTGGAGAAGGTGAGGTGGCCGGTGTTGGCGAGCTGGATGCCGAGCTCGGCGGTGTCGCGGTCGCGCATCTCGCCGACCATCACGATGTCGGGGTCGTGGCGGAGGATGAAGCGGAGCGCTTCCTGCACGCGCAGCTTCTCGCTGATCTTGACCTGGCGGACGCCGGGGAGGACGTACTCGACGGGGTCCTCTGCGGTGAGGATGTTGCGCTTCGGCGAGCGGACCTGGTGGAGCGCGGCGTAGAGCGTCGTGGACTTCCCCGAGCCCGTGGGGCCGGTGAGGATCACCATCCCGTTGGGCTGCTCGATGGCCTCCTCGAACAGCCGGAGGCCGCGCTCCGGCAGCCCGAGCTTGCCCAGGTCGGCGATGACCTTCCGGTCGTCGAGCACGCGGATGACGATGCTCTCGTAGCGCGCCTGCTGGCTGACGTGGGTGATCGGGAGGATCGAGACGCGGAAGCGGATGACCTGGTCGTCGATCGTGCGCTGGAGGTAGCCGTCCTGCCCGCGGTCCCGCTCGAAGCGGTCCACGTTGCGCGTCCGGTCCTTGGCGACGGCGAGGAACGCCTCCGGCGGCGCCTTCTCCTCGACGTACCACCGCACGAGCTCCCCGTCGATGCGGAAGTTGATGCTGATGCGGCCCTGCTCGTCGGGGCAGATGTGGATGTCGGAGGCCCCGCGCCGCACGGCCTCGAAGAGCGACGCCTCGAAGAGGTTGACGAGCGCGCTCCGGTTGATCTCGGCCTCGAGCTCCTCCTCCTCGATCAGCTCGCCCTCGTTCTCCGCCACGTCGAGGCCGAGGTCGAAGGCGCCCTCGTGCTCCTGCACCCGTTCGAGGTACTCGTTCCGCGCGATCTGCGCCGTCTCGCCGAGGAGCGCCGAGACGAACTCCTCGGAGGCGTACTGGAGGTCGTAGTACGGGAGGTTCAGCGACGTGAGGAACTGCTGGATCTCGGGGAGCGTCGGGTCGTGCGTGACGAAGACCCACCGGCGGATCGGCGCGCCGTCTTTCGCCCCCCGGGGTTTGTCTTTGCGGGCGGCCTTGCGGGCGCCGGGCTCGTGCGCCTCCTCCACCGAGACGGGCAGGAGGAAGAGGTCGCGCATCCGGTCCCACTGCGGCTTCGGGAAGAGGTCGCCCGCCCTGCGCAGGCACGCGAGGGCGCTGAACTTGGTGACGGTCGTCCGCCGGAACGCGTAGACCTTGGCGGCCTCCTCGAAGACCGTCGAGCGGTCGAGCTCGGGGTCGTCGGCGAGCGCGCGCCACAGCTTGACCGACCGGCCCTTCCGCTTCATCTCCTGCGCCCGGTTCCACGCCCGCTCCACGTCCTCGATGGCGACCCGCTCGTTGAAGAGGAGCGAGATGACCACGCGGTCGTCGAGGTCGAGCGGGGAGAAGGTGCCCTCGGGCACCGGCGGTGCGGCAGCGCCCGCTCCGCGACCGAACGCGTCGAGCGACGTCGGCATCATCTCCGGATCGTCGGGGCTGCCGTAGCCGTCGCCCTCCGTTAGCACGGGAGCGCCGGCGTCCGACGCGGAGTCTTTCTGAACCTGTTCGTTTTTCATCGAGTCCACCGGTGGACGTGGGGTTAGGGTCGAAGAGAGGAGCCATCGCTGGGCAACGGAGTCCTCCGGCAAAGCGGACCGGCACCGTTGGGGCTTTAGTCTCGGCTCCTCCGACCGGTGACTTAAGACGCCGTAACGGCCTCGCGCTGCCCTTCCGGGGTGACACGCCGCAGCCCCGCGCCGCTTTTATATTCGGCGTCCGCACCGACCTCGTCCACCGCCCCGCGTCCGTATCCACCGCCCCGTGTCCGTTCTCGACTCCGACATCGAAACCCTCGACGGCATCGGCCCACGGCGCGCCGAGCCGCTCCGCAAGGCCGGCGTCCACACCTTCCGCGACCTCCTCCGCCACTACCCCCGCCGCTACCTCGACCGCTCCACCGTTACCTCGATCCGCCAGCTCGCGCCCGGCACCGAGCCCGTCACCGTCGTCGGGTTCGTGAAGGCGAAGGGGCTGATCCCCGGCCGCGGCGGCAAAAAGCGGTTCGAGCTTCGGGTGCAGGACGAGAGCGGTGGGACGATGAAGTGCGTCTGGTTCCGCGGCGCGAACTACATCCAGCGCCTCTTCAGCGTCGACGACCGCGTCGCGTTCCACGGCAAGGCCGAGCAGTACGGCCGCACGTTCTCGATGGCCCACCCCGACTTCGACCCGCTCGACGGCGAGGGCGCCGCGCTCGACACGGGCCGCATCATCCCGCTCTACCCCGGCGGCGCGGCGCTCGACAAGGTGGGGCTCAACAGCCGCTCGTTCCGGCGGCTGATCTACGGGCTCATCAAAGCGCACGGGCTCGAGATCCCCGAAGTCCTGCCCGAGTGGGTGCGCGAGCGCTACGACCTCATCCCCGGGAATGTCGCCCTCCGCGCGATCCACTTCCCGCGCAACCAGGGCGAGCTCGGGCGGGCGAAGCGGCGGCTGAAGTTCGAGGAGCTGTTCTTCCTCCAGTTGTTGCTCGCGCTCACGCACGAGAAGCGGCAGGCCGTCGCCGGCCCCCCGTTCGGCCCGCCCGGCGACTTCGCGCGCGAGTTCGTCAACGACGTGCTGCCGTTCACGCTGACCGGCGCACAACTCCGCGCGATCGAGGACATCGCGAACGACACGATGACCGGGCGGCAGATGAACCGGCTGATCCAGGGCGACGTCGGCAGCGGCAAGACCGTCGTCGCCGTCGCGGCGATGATGCAGGCGCTCGACAGCGGCTACCAGAGCGCGTTCATGGCCCCGACCGAGATCCTCGCCGAGCAGCACTACGCGAACCTGACGAAGTACCTCGAACCCCTCGGCGTCGAGGTGCGGCTGCTCGTCGGCGGGCAGCGGAAAAAGCTGCGGGAGGAGATTTTGGAGGACCTGCGCGAGGGCCGCGCCGCCGTCGCCGTCGGCACGCACGCGCTGATCGAGGACACCGTCCAGTACCGGAACCTCGGGCTCGCGATCGTGGACGAGCAGCACCGGTTCGGGGTGATGCAGCGCGCGCAGATGTTCCGCAAAGGCCCGAAGCCGCACATGCTGCTGATGACGGCGACGCCCATCCCCCGCTCGCTCG
>CAYTJT010000035.1:0-19024 GCA_964438105.1 uncultured Rhodothermales bacterium
TCGTGGAGCAGCTCGCCGAGCAGCTCCGCTTCCACCTCGCGACGGGGCGGTTCCGCACGGGCGAGCGGCTGCCGTCCACGCGGTCCTTCGGCGACCAGCTCGGCGTGTCGTTCCACACCGTCCGCAAGGCGTACCAGCAGCTCGAGGCCGAGGGGCTGCTGGAGGCGCGGCCGGGCAGCGGGTACACCGTGATCGAGCGCACGCCGGTGCCCGTCGAGGACCGGATGGAGCGCGGCGCGGGCGTCGTGCAGGAGACGATCCAGAAGCTGATCGGGCTCGGGCTCGACGAGGGCGAGGTCGAGTACCTCTTCCAGGAGCAGCTCGCGTTTCTCGAAGACCCGAGCGAGCGGCCGAAGGTGGTCTTCGCCGCGCCGTACCGCGAGCTCGCCGAGGCCTGCGCCGAGCAGGTCAGCGCCGCGTTGCAGGAGCGCGTCGACGCCGTCCGCCTCGCCGACCTCGGGCACCACCTCGACGCCGACCTCGTCGTGACGCCGCACGCGAACCTGCACGCCGCATCCCGTGCCGTCCCCGGCGCCGAAACCGTGAGCGTGCTCGTCCACCCGCCGTCCGAAACGCTCGCCCGCGTCGCCCGGCTGCTGCCCACGGCCACGCTCGGGCTCATCACCCGCTACGGGGATGCCGTGGGGCCCGTCCTCGCCGAGCTCCGCCACCTCACCGGCTTCTCCGGCCCCGCGCTCGCGCTGCAGTCCGACGCCGGCCGCGACCGCCTCGCCGACTTCTTCGGCGACGTCGACCTGCTGCTCTTCACCCCGCAGACGCACCGCAAGCTCCGCCCGCTTCTCGACGACGTCGACCACAGCCCCCTCAGCCCGATCGTGGCCCCCGCATCGCTCGAGAGCGTGCGGGCCGCCGTGCTACGCTAGCCCAGCGACGCCCGCTCTTCGGACGAGGGGCCCTGACGGCGCGGCCGGGATTGCGTGTCATCCCCCTCGACAGGTACGTCCTGCGCCGTTGGCGGCACCTCGGTCGGCTCCGCCCCATTCGCGTCGGTGCGCTCCGGCGTCGGTTCGGGCAGCGGCTCTGCTGCGCCGCCGGCCAGCTGAGGCGGCGGCGGGTCCGGCTCGACCGGTTCCGGCGTAGGCTCGCCGGGCTCCGCCTCGCCGGACTCGGGCGTTCCCCCCTCCGGCGTGCCCGGCTCGTCGGACGCCTCCTCGCCGGTGACCTTGTCCTGGTCCGGGTATTTGACCCGGAAGTGGTAGATCCCGCTGAGGATCGAGAGGAAGGTTTCTTTGATCAGGTCGAGGTCGGCGAAGGTGAGCGCGCAGCCATCGAGCTGACCGTCCTCGGTGCGGGCGCGGAAGATGGCGTCGACGAGCCCTTCGAGCCGCTTCGGCGTCGGCTTGTCGAGGCTGCGGCTGGCGGCCTCGACCGAGTCGGCGAGCATCACGATGCCCTGCTCGTTCGTCTGCGGGCGCGGGCCGGGGTAGCGGAACTCCATCTCGTCCACGGGCGGGTCCTCGGGCCCGCGGAGCTCCTTCGCCTTGCGGTAGAAGAACTCCATCAGCGTCGTCCCGTGGTGCGTCGGGATGAAGTTGAGCACGACCTCGGGGAGGTTGTACTCGCGCCCGAGCTCGAGCCCGTCCTTGACGTGGCTGGCGATGATGAGCGCGCTCATGTACGGGGTGACGCGGTCGTGCGGGTTCTCGCCGGGCTGCTGGTTCTCGATGTAGTACTCCGGCTTGAGCATCTTCCCGATGTCGTGGTAGAGCGCGCCGATGCGGGCCTGGAGGGCGTTCGCGCCGATCGCGTCGGCGGCGGCCTCGGCGAGGTTGGCGACCTGCAGCACGTGGTTGAACGTGCCGGGCGCCCGCAGCGATAGCTCCTTCAGGAGGGGCCGGTTCGTGTCGGAGAGCTCGAGGAGGGTGAGGTCCGTCGCCACGCCGAACGTCCGCTCGAAGATCCAGAGCAGCGGGTACGCGAGGAGGAGGAGGATGCTGTTGATCCCGACGAGCGAGAGCTCCGAGAGGAACCGCTCGGTCCCCCCCGCCCGGAGCATCAGGTACGCCCCGATGATCACGACGTAGGCGGCGAAGACAATCCCCGCCGTCGCGATGATCTGGCTCCGGTTCTTGATGTCGCGCACGCTGAAGACGGCCAGCATCCCCGCGAAGACGGTCGCGAACGTGAACTCGAAGTCGTACCCGAACACGAGCCCGCCGATGCAGGCGAGCGTGATCGTCCCGAACATCCCGACGCGGCTGTCGAAGATCACGGTGAGCAGGATCGAGGCGAGGCCGACGGGCACGGCGAGGTCGGCGGCGGCCGGGAGCCGGACGGCGACGCCGAAGAACCCGATGATGGCCCCGAACAGCAACCCGATGAGCAGGAGGTAGCGCGTCTCGAAAAAGACCTGCCGCCGCATGAGGTAGAGGTACAAGAAGAAGATGAGGAACGCCGCGAGCGACAGGATCACCTCGCCGAGCAGGATGCGCAGCGGCCCGATGTTGCCCTGCTGCTCGGCGCGGATGAGCGAGAGCGAGCGGAGCTGGCGCTGGACCTCCTCCGTCACCCGGTCGCCCCGGCGCACGATGGCCTCGCCCTCCTGCACCACCCCGGTCGTCCGCGAGATGCCCTCCTCGGCCTCCTGCCACCGCGCCTCGGACTCCTCCTCGAGGTACTCCAGCGACGGCTGCAGCACCTCCCGGAAGATGGTTGTCCCGATCGCGACCGTGTCGGGCCGGTTCGGGAAGCGGACCTCCAGCTCGTTGCGCGCAACGTTCAGCACGTCGGAGTAGCCGTACACGTCCTGCTTCGGGATGAGCACCTCGGTGCGCTCGTCGGGGTTGACGACGGTGATCTGCTGCGTGAGGATGCTGTCGGCGTCCACGTCGAGCACCCCGAACGGGAGCAGCCGGTCCGCAAGCTGCCGGACGGTGCGCAGCAGCAGCGCGTCGAGGGGGGGGCCGCTGCGGGTGCGGGTCGGCACGCCCGGGCCCGAGGGAACGGCGTAGGAGGCGAGCAGCTTCTCGCGCTGGCTCGGCGAGAGGCCGAACGGGAGCCCGTCGAGCCGCTCGAAGAACGCCGCCGAATCCTCGGCCGCCGCGGCGGACTCGCCGGCCACGCGGTTCTCCTGCCACTCCACGTAGGTGGCGAACAGCGCATCGAACCGAGCCTCCAAAGAGTCGATCGCGGCGTTCGTCTGCTCGGGCGCGTCGGAGACCCGGGCGAAGATCGGCGGCTCCTCGTAGCGGATGGAGTCGCGCTCGGAGGCGAGCTGCTCTTCGCTTTTATAGACCGGGAATTTGAACGGAGCGATCACGTCGCTCCCCTGCCACACGTCGCCCGGCTGCACCTGCCGCCCCTCGCTGTAGAGTTCGAGGTTGGGGTACGCCAGGATCGTGAGGACGAGGAGCGCTCCGAAGATGCCGACGCGCGCGAGGATCTCATCGCGGGTCAGGCGGCGGCCGGGCTTCGGCTTCTTCTTCGCGAGCTGAAGCCCGACGCGGCGGGGGCGGAGGCCTTGCTTGCGAGAGAGGCCAAGTCGCTCCAAAAAGCCCATACGGCTCGGGGGGGTGGGTGATACGGCGGCGTCGGTGCGGTGCCGGTTGAACATACGACACCCGGCGGTGTTGCCTCCGTGGGTTTTCGGGCGAGCCCGCCCCGACTCGCCACGTCGGGGGAGAGAGCAAATCGGGGTCTACGAGGTGTTCCGATGCGCTACTGCGGTGCCGACGCCCAGCGTGATCGCCGCGCCGAGGGCGGTGTAGAGCGGCCACGCGAGGGTGCCGGACGTGACGAGTAGGGCGAGGGCGAAGAGGGTGACGACATATGCAATAACGGCCTCCCGCTGCCTCGCCCGACGGCTCCACAGCCCCAGCACGAACGCCCCCAGCAGCCCGCCGTACGTGAACGAGGCGATCCCAAGCCCGAGCTCCACCACGGGGTTCGTGAGCGACCGGAACAGCATGGCGAAGCCCATCAGCACCACGCCCCACCCGACCGTCGCCCACCGGCTCAGCCGCAGACTCGCCGCCGCGTCGAGCGGGCGCCGCCCCAGCCGCTCCCACAGGTCGAAAATCGTCGAGGAGGCGAGCGCGTTGAGCGACGACGACAGCGTGCTCATCGCCGCCGCGACGATGCCCGCGAGCAGCAGCCCCGCCACGCCCGGCGGCATCTCCTCCACGATGAACTTCGGGAACACCTCGTCGCCACGCTGCAGCCCGAGCGCCTCCAGCTCCGCCCCACCGTAGTAGCTCCAGAGCGCGAGCCCGACGAGCAGGAAGAGGGCGAACTGCACGATCACCGCGATCCCGCTGCCGACGAGCGCCCGCTGCCCCTCGCGCAGGGACCGGCACGCCAGCAGCCGCTGCACCACGAGCTGGTCCGTGCCGTGCGACGCCGCGGAGAACGCCGCCCCACCGATCACGGCTATGACGAGCGTGTACGGGGTGGCGATCCACTCCCCGAAGGGCAGCCCGAGGCCGAGGTCTACGACATCCGTTTTGCCCGCCGCCGCCGCCGCGCTCCACCACCCCGCCGGCAGCTCGCCCAGTATGAGCGCGAGCGCGAACACGGCCCCACCGACGTAGATCGCCATCTGCACCACGTCCATCCACACCACCGCGCGCAGCCCCCCGACGAAGGTGTACGCGACCGTGACCACGCCGATCGCGACGATGATCGCGGCGTACGGCACGTCGAGGCCCGCGCCCGCCGCGATCACCTTCAGCGGGATCGCCGTCGCGAAGAGCCGCACGCCGTCGGCGAGCAGCCGGGTGAGGAGGAAGGTGACGGACGTCGCCGCGCGCATCCCGTCGCCGAAGCGGTCGCCGAGAAACGCGTACGCCGTGGACAGCTCGCCCTCGAAGTAGCGCGGCAGCAGCACGACGGCCACGACGATGCGCCCGAGCAGGAACCCCACCGTGAGTTGGAGAAACACGAGCGAGCCACCATACGCCACCGCCGGCACGCCGATCACCGTCAGCGTGCTCGTCTCCGTCGCGACGATGGAAAAGAGCACCGCCCACCACGGCAGGTCGCGCCCCCCGAGGAAGTAGTCCGTGGTGCTCCGCTGCCGCCCGCCGGCCCACAGCCCGAACCCGAGCACCCCAGCGAGGTAGAGGACGAGAACGGCGTAATCGAGGCCCGTGAGCATGGTCCGTTACGAGCCGCTCGGACCGAGGTCCAAGACGGGCGGGCTGATGCGCCGGAGCGTGTCCCGCATCGCCGAGAGCATCGACGTGGACGAGGGGCCGGGGGCGATCATCAGGTCGAAAAACGGCTCGGCTTCTCTGTCGTATAGCCCCACCCGGAACGACGCAGGCGACGCCCCGACGAGCAAGGCCGAGGCGAGGTCGAAGGTCGGAGCGAGGGAAAACGCCACGTCGGGCGCGGCCTCCCACACGCTGCGAGCGAAGTCCCGCTTCGGCAACCCGACGAGGTTGAGGTCGTCGCCCTCCATCCGGACCACGTATGAGATGTACGCCGCCGGGACGTACGTCACCTCACCGATCGCCACCACGACGGGGGTGATCTGCCGCGGCGGCAGGCCGAGCGCCTTCACGAAGCGCCACGCCTCGCGCGCCTCCTCCCCCGTCGGGAGGACGACGAGCACGCGCCGGGCGGCCGGGTCCTCCGTCCACGGCTGCGCCGTCCGCCCCCGCACCTGCTTGAGCGCACTGCGACGGGCCAGCCGGGCTTTGAGGACGTCGAGCATCGCGTTACGAGGCGAGGAGATCGAGGAGAGCGGACTCGTCGAGCACGGGCACCCCGCGCTCCTCGGCGGCCTGCAGCTTGGAGCCCGCGTTTTCCCCGGCCACGACGTAGTCCGTCTTCGCGCTCACGCTGCCGGTCACGCTGCCCCCCGCCGCCACGATCCGCCGCTTTGCCTCGGCGCGCGTGAGCGTCGGGAGCGTGCCGGTGAGCACGAAGGTCGCGCCTGCGAGCGGGCCGGCGTCGGGCGACGCGGCGGGCTCCTCGGGCAGCCGGTCCGTGTTGACCCCCCGCTCGGCGAGGGCCCCGACGGTGGACCGGTTCGGCGCGTGGGCGAACCACTCGACCACGCTGCGCGCCGTCTCCGGCCCGATCCCGTCGATCGCCTCCAACTCCTCCTGCGTCGCCGCCGCGAGGGCGCCGAGCGAGGGGTGGTGCCGGACGAGCAGCTCGGCGACGGTCGCCCCGACGAACCGGATGCCGAGCCCGAACAGCAGCGCGCGCAGCGGCCGGTGTTTCGAGGCCTCGATGCCGGACAGCAGGTTCTCGACCTTCTTCTCTTTGAACCCGTCGAGCGCGAGCAGACGGTCGGCGTCGAGCCGATACAGGTCTTCGAGGGCGCGGACGAGCCCGGCCTCGACGAGTTGGACGGCCAGCTTTTCGCCGAGCCCCGTGATATCCATCGCTCCGCGCGAGGCGTAGTGCTCGACGAGCCGGATCGTCTGCGCCGGGCAGGCCGCGCTGACGCAGTAGTAGTCCGCTTCGCCGTCGAGCCGGGTGATCGGCTCGCCGCAGGCCGGGCAGGTCTCCGGCATCGACCACGGCGCCTCGTCCCCCGTCCGCACGGCCTCGACCGGCCCGACGACCTGGGGGATCACGTCGCCCGCCCGCTTTACCACGACGCGGTCGCCCATGCGGATGTCGCGGCCGCTGATGTAGTCGGCGTTGTGGAGGGTCGCTTTCGACACCGTCACCCCGCCGATCCCGACGGGTTCGAGGATGGCGAGCGGCTTGATGGCGCCCGTGCGGCCCACATTGAGCGCGATGCCGTCGAGCCGCGTGGTGGCCTCGCGGGCGGCGAACTTGTACGCGATCGCCCAGCGTGGCGCGGTGGCGACGTTGCCGAGCGCCTCCTGATAGTCCCTCCGGTCGAGCTTCACCACCACCCCGTCGATCTCGTAGTCGAGGGCGTCGCGCCGGTCTTCCCATTCTTTGCAATAACGGATAACGTCGCCGATCCCCTCCAGCCTCCGCACGTGCTCGTTGACGTGGAACCCGAGCCGCTCCAGCATACCGAGCGTCTCGTGCTGCGTCGCGGGCTCCGGCCCCTCCGTCGGCCCGACGCCGTAGGCGAAAAAGCCGAGCCGACGCGACGCCGTCACGGCGGGATCGAGTTGACGGAGGCTCCCCGCCGCCGCGTTGCGTGGGTTCGCGAACGGCTTGCCCCCTTCGGCGATGAGGGCCTCGTTCAGCCGCTCGAACGTGGACTTCGCCAGGTAGGCCTCGCCGCGGACTTCGATGCGGGCGGGCGCCGAGGCACCGGCGGGCGCGGCGGGCTCGTCGAACAACGTCGTTGGCGGTGGCACGTCGCTCGACGGTGCTCCCTCGGGGGGTGGGATGCGCAGCGGGACCGCTCGGATCGTCCGGGTGTGGGCGGTGACGTCCTCCCCCACCCGGCCGTTCCCGCGCGTGGCCCCGAGCGTGAGTTGCCCGTCGGCGTAGGTCAGCGCGAGCGCGAGCCCGTCGATCTTCGGCTCGACGACGAGCTCAGGCGTTACCTCGCCGAACCGCTCGGCGAGGCCGCGCTGCGCCCGCTCGTACCACGCCCGCAGTTCGTCGGGGTCGAAGGCGTTGCCGAGGGAGAGCAGCGGCTCCGGGTGCCGCACCTTGCTGAAGGCGTCGAGCGGAGCGCCGCCGACCCGGCGCGTCGGGGAGTCCGGCGCGGCGAGGGTGGGGAACCGGGCTTCGAGGGTTTGCAGCGCGCGCAGCAGCCGGTCGTACTCGGGGTCGGTGATGACGGGCGCGTCGAGCACGTAGTAGCGCCGGTCGTGCTCGCGGAGGACCGCGGCGAGTCGTTCGACGAGGGGCCGGGCCTCGGCCTCGGTCATCGCGTCCAGCGAGCCGTTCGCGACCCGCCGCTGCACCGCCTCCGTATCCGCAACGAGATCCATGCTAGCCAGTCGGTGCGGGGTTCGCTGTGCGGGCGAGCGAGTCCAGCAGGGCCTGCCCCGTCTGCTGGTTGATGCGCACGATCCGTCCGTCGGGCGGGGTCCAGTCGAGCCCCTGCAGGCGGAGCGTCGCGCCGTCGTAGTCCCCGCCCCCGGACTCGTCCACGCTCAGCTCGCCCCACACGACCACCTCTTGCTGCGCGGTGAAGGTCTGCTGCGTCCCCGGTTCCAGCCAGTACGGCGTCCGGACGTCGTCGTCCACGCGGACCCGGAATTCTTCGAGCGGCTCCTCGTTCGCGACGACGGTGAGCTCGACCGGGGTCTGGAATTGCGGTGCCGCGGTCGTCTGCACGGGCTCCGGCGCCGAGGCCGTGTCGGGCTCCGCCGCGGCCTCGGTCGTGTCGGCGGGCGCGGGGACGGCGGCGAGCTCCGGCTCGGGGCCGGGGTCGCGGAAGAGGAACCACAGCACGAGGGCAATCACCACGAGCGCCGCGACGACACCGCCGATGACGAGCCCCCACGATTTCTCGATGGGCTTCGACGCGGCCGAGGCCGACGAGACGCGCCGCTTCGGGCGCGTCGTAGCGGGGCGGGAGGACGAGGGGGTTTCCTCGACGTCCTCTTTCTTTTTCTGCGGCGAGGACAGCGCGGCGACCGCCGGGGCTTTGCCACCGGTTGCGGCCGGGGGCGGCTTTTTCGAGGGGACCTCTGGCTTCCCTTTGGTCGGCGGCGGCGCCTCCTGCGGCGGTGCCTCGGAGGCCGGAGGGGTTGGCGCTTCCGGTTTCGCGGCGCCCTCCTCCAGATAGCGGCGGCGGAGCGACCCGTCGTACGAGTCGTCTTTGGCGTGCTCGTAGGCGGTGACCACCTCTTGCGGGGAGAGGTCGAGCGCCTGCGCGTACGACCTCAGCAGGTTCCGCAGGTAGACCTCGTTGTAGTGCGGGTCTCCGATGAGGTCGCCCGCTTCGAACCGCCCGAGGATATCGCCCGGCATTCGGGTGTCGCGCTGGACCTCGTCGAGGGAGACGCCACGCTTCTCGCGGATGGCGCGGAGGTCGTGCGCGAGGCGAGACGTGGTGGAGCGAGGGCCGGGGGCGCCGGCGGTGGGATCCTGGTCGGCCATGGCAGCGAGTCGAGCGGAGAGAGGGGTGCGCCCCAAAGTACGGAGGATACACGTCGCCTGCGAGCCCCGGGGGCACGAACCGAAAGAAGCCCGGCCTCGTGGGGAGGCCGGGCTTCGGCGATCGCAGCGGGGAAGGTGCGATCTGGTCGGGAAGACAGGATTTGAACCTGCGACCGCTCGGCCCCCAGCCGAGTGCTCTACCTGGCTGAGCTACTTCCCGAGAGGGCTCCGAATATAGCCCGTCCGCCCGAGCGAGCGCAAGCGGATCAGCGCGGCGGGAGGAGCTTCTCTAGGAATGCACGGAGTTCGAGCAGGGTGGCGCGCGCCTCGTCGCGGCCCGCCGTCTCGTCGAGCGCGAGCACCTGCCGCGCGCCTTCGAGCGTGTACTTATCCTCGCGCAGGAGGTGCTTGATGCGCTCGACGGTCTCGATGTCGCGCTCGGTGTAGACGCGGTTGCCCGCGCGGTTCTTCTTCGGCTGGAGCTGTTCGAACTCGCTCTCCCAGTAGCGCAGGACGTGGGGCTCGAGCTCGGTCAGCTCGGCGACCTCGCTAATCGAATGGTACAGCTTGCGGATGCCTTCGTGCTTCATCGGTTCGGGGCTGGGCTCTTCACTTAAAGTACGACCTGAACGGGAAACGTGGTCCTCTCCCCCGTCGTACCGGCGCCCACTCCCCTTCTCTCATGCCCCCCTCCCGCACGTCCCGCTCGGACCTCGCGCTCCTCGTCGTCGTCCTCATCTGGGGCCTCAACTTCCCGATCATCAAGGTGGCGCTGGAGCCGATGCCGCCCTACGTGGTCAACGCGTTCCGCTTCGCGGTCTCGGCCGTCGTGCTCGGGGGCATCCACGGCTGGCGGACGCGCCGCACGCCCGGCGGCTTTTTCGCCCCGGTCCGCGAGCACGGGCGGACCGTCGTCGCGCTCGGGCTGCTGGGGTACGTGCTCTACCAGTGGTGCTTCATCGTCGGGGTGGACGCGACGAGCGCGGGGAGCGCGGCGCTGATCATCGCGTCGTCGCCGATGTGGACCGCCATCATCGCTCGGATGTTGGGGATGGAAAAGCTGCCGCTGGGCGCATGGGGCGGGCTCACGTTGTCGCTCGTCGGCACCGTGCTCGTCGTCGTGGCCGGGGCGAGCGCCCCCGCGTTCGCCAACGACACCCTGTTCGGGAACACGCTGATGCTCGGCGGCGCCGTCCTGTGGGCGGCCTATACCGTGCTCAGCCGCCCCGTGCTGACGGCGGGCGTCTCGGCCGTCGGCCTCGCCTTTTTCGGCATCATCATCTCGCTGCCGATCCTGTGGGCGCTCGGGTGGAGCGACCTCGGCGAGGTCGACTGGTCCGGCGTCACCCCGACCGTGTGGGCCGCGATCGTCTTTTCCGGCGGCTTCTCGACGGGCATCGCGTACGGACTGTGGAACGTGGCCGTGCAGCGCGTCGGCCCGTCGGCGACGGCGATCTACAACAACCTCGTGCCGGTCGTCGCGCTCGCGAGCGGGGTCGTGCTGATCGGCGAGCGCGTCACGCTGTACCAACTGCTCGGCGGCGCGCTCATCCTCGGCGGGCTCGTGCTGATGCGCCGCGCACGCCAACGCACCGTGTTGGCGTGAACCCGGCCTCACAAGGCCACGCGTTACCTCACGAGGGCGACCGCGCGTTACCCCACGAGGGCGACCACAAGGGATCGCCCCTACCGCCGCGCGACGGCCTCGCTACCTCATCCAGCTTCCTCCACACCTCACACCCCGATCACGTCGTAATTGGACCCTTCGACGGGGTGCTTGACGACTTCGATGCGGACGGGGAACGCCTCTTTCAGTTCGTCGAGGTGGGTGATGACGACGATCTTGTCGAAGTCCTCGCGGATGACCTGGATCGCTTCGACGAGGTTCTCGATCCCCTGCTTGTCCTGGGTTCCGAAGCCCTCGTCCACGACGAGCGTGCGGATGCGGACGCCGCTGCGCTCGGCGAGCAACTGCGCGAGCGCGATGCGGAGGGCAAAGTTGACGCGGAAGGCCTCGCCGCCGGAGAACGTCTCGTACGGGCGCGGCACGCCGGCCTCGTCGGTGATTTTGATGTCCAACGTTTCTTTCGTCCCGCCGGTCTTTTTGTCTTTGAGCGTTTCGAGGTGGACGTGCGTGCGGCCCTTGGCGAGCCGCTCCAAAAGCGCGTTCGCGCGGTCCTCGATCTCGGGCAGCGTCTCTTCGATGATGAGCGCGGGGATGCCGTTCTTGCCGAACGCGCTGCGGAGGTGGCGGTAGAGCGTCTTCTCTTTTTTCGACTCGCGGTGCCGCTCGCGAACCGACTTGAGTTGCTCGCGATCGCGGGCGCACCGCTCCAGCCGCTCGTCGAGGCCGCCGAGCCGAGCCTGCGCCTCGCTGAGCGTCGTGGCGAGCTGCTGCCGCCGCGCCGCGACCGTGCCGAGCGCTTCGGTGAGGGCCGGTCGCTGTTCGAGTTCGGCCTTAGCCTTCTCGACGGCGAGCCGGAGGTCGGCCGCTTCCTTTTCGCCTTGCTCGATCTCGTCGGCGAGGCGTTGGCGGCGGGCGGACCAGTCGGTCAGGTTGCGCTCGGCGTTCGCGAGCTGCATGAAATGCTCCGGCGCCTCCTTTAGTCCGTCGAGTTCGCGCCGGACCGCTTCGTGCCGCGCGCCGTCGTACCCGAGGCTATCGAGTTGCCGTTGCAACGCATCGATGTGCTGCTGGAGTGCGGCGAAGACGGTGCCCGCGCCGAGCCCTTCGCGCAGGTCGGCGGCCTCGCGCTGCTGCTGCTCAATCTGACGCCCCAGCGTGTCGAGGCGGCCCTGCAGTTCGTCGAGTTCGCGTAGTTGTTCCTCCCAACGCCCGCGCTGCGCAGCGTCGGCCTGTACCTGCTCGAACCGCTCCTCGTCGAACGGCAGCGTTTCGAGCCGCTCCGTCAGCGTCGTGCGCTCGGCGCGGAGCTCGGGCTTGAACGCGTCGGTGCGGAGCTGCCGGTCGAGCGAAGCGATGCGCTCGCGCCGCTCGGCGCTGTCGGCCTGGGCGCGCTGTGCCGCCGAGACGGCGGCCTGCACGTCGGCGAGCTGGTCGGCCACGCCGTTCGCGGTCGCGATCCGGCCGGCGAGGTCGCGGTACCGAACTAAAAGTTGTTCGCGCTCACGCTGCTTCTCGGCTGCCGCCGCGTCGAGTGCGGCGATCCGGTCGGTCAGCGCCGCGCGCTCGTCGGCGTACGTCTGCTCGACGGTCCGGCGGTGCTCGGCCGTCAGCTTCGTGCCGCATGTCGGGCATGCCTCGGTTTCGAGTTCGCGCAGCCCGGCGACTTTCGCATCGACCGTTTCGATCTCTTTCGTCAACCGCTCGCGGTCGCGGGCGAGCCCTTCGAGCTCGGCCTTGACGCCGCTGCCCTGCTCGCGGATGTCGCTCTGCGACGCCTCCACCTCTTTCACCGCTGCGACCCGCTCCCGCAGTCCGGCCGCCTGTTCGCGTAGCGCCGGCAGCGCCTCGGCCTGCGACTGCGCGTCGGCGAGTTGCTTTTTGAGCTCGCTGATCGTCGCCTGCAGCGCGCCCCGGTCGTTCGCGAGTTGCTTGTCGATGGCGGTGATGCGCGCGTCGATCCGCTGCCGCTCGGCCCGCCGCTCGCGCAGCGCCTCGAACTCGCGGTGCGCGGCGCGGGCTTTTTCGAGCGAGCGCTCCACGACCGGGCGCTGCACGAGCCGCCGCTCGGCTTCGTCCCGCGCTTTCTTGTTCGCCTGCAAGTCGGTCTCGATCCGGTTCAGTCGCGACTCGGCCTCCATCCGCTTGCGCTGGAGTTCGAGCCGTTTCTCCCCGATCTGCGTATCGACGCCGCGTTTGAGATCGGCCTTGTCGTCCCACTCGCGGCGCTCGCCGAGGAGCCCTTCGTAGCGCGCGTGGTCGCGGCGGATGGCCTCGCTGCGGGCGATCAGCCCTTCGGCTTCTTCGATCCGCGCGGCGAGGTCGGCCCGCTCGGCGTCGACTTCGGCTTTACGGGTCGCGATCCGCCCGAGCCGGGCACGCTGATCCTCGGCCGACCGAGCCACCGCATCGAGCGCAGCGAGCCGCTCGGTCAGCGACTTCACCTCGCCCTCGACCTCCGTCCGCTGCGACTGCAGATCGGTGATCGCCGCGTTCAACTCCGACCGTTCCGCCTTCCAGACGCCCTCGTCTTCGAGCGCCGCGTTGAGCCGATCCACTTCGAGTTCGGCCGTTTTCGCGCGCTCGTTCGCCTGCGAGTAGCGGGCGCGGGCGACGGCGGCGAGCTTTTCGTAGCGGTCGAGCCCGAGGATGCGGCCGAGGATCTCCTTCCGCTCGCTGGGCTTCTTCTTCGTGAACTCGTCGGAGCGGCCCTGGAGCAGGAACGCCGAGTTGATGAACGTGTCGTAGTCGAGCCCGAGCGTGTCGTCGATGATCGCCTGCGTGTCGCGGATCGAGCCGGAGGTGAGCGGGCGGTACGTGTCGCCGTCGCCGTCGCGGATCTGGAACTCGAGCCCCGGCTTCGAGGTCTTGCCCGAGGCCGTGCGGTAGAACGACCGGGCGACGCGGTAGCGCTCGCCTTCGAGCTCGAACACGAGGTCGACCTGCATCTCGCGCGTGCCGGTGCGGAGGAGGTCCTCGTCCGGCTTGCGCGCGTCGGACGCCTTCCGCGCCTCGCCCCAGATCGCCCACGTGATCGCGTCGAGCAGGGCGGACTTCCCTTGCCCGTTCCCGCCCGAGAGGCACGCGACGTGGAACTGCTCGAAGTCGAGCGCCTCCGTCGAGGTGCCGTACGAGAGGAAGTTGCGGAGCTTGAGCGAAATCGGAATCATAGATCGGAAGGGTCCTGCAGTCTAGCGTCGAGTAATGTCAGCGGCGTGTCGCGCTCCTCCACCCGCGTCCGGTCACCGAAGGTGACGCGGAGCGGGTCTTCGAGGCCGGGCGCCACGAACGTGAACGCGCTCCACGCGGCCGGCGCGAGCGCCCGCACGGGTTCGTACAGCGCCGAGGCTTCGCGCGTCTCCTCTCCGATGAGGAGCGGCTCGCCGCCCGGCAGCGCGACGGGTCCGGTGACGAGGAAGAGCACGCTGATCGCGAGCGCCACCCGGATCCCGCCGACGCCCGCCCCGGCGAGCCGGTCGACAAAGCCGAGCTTGAGGATCGACAGCGCTTTGCGGGCGAGCTGCGCCACCACGGCCGCGAGTGCCACGATCACGCCAAACGTCACGACGAAGCCGAGCACCGGCGCGAGCCGCTCGGAGAGCCCCAGACTCGTGACGACGACCGCGCCGACCGCGTCCATCAGCACGATCCCGAGAATCAGCCCGAGCACGATGCCCACGGCCCCGACGACCTGCCGGAGCGCGCCGGTGCGCATCCCCCGCCAGCACCCGAAGCCGACGAGCGCGAGGATGCCGAGATCGAGTGCCGTGAGGTCGCCCATGCGTCAGTCAGCCCTTGAGCAACTGCTGCACGACGACGCGGACGCGGTTGCCGTCGGCCTGGCCTTTGAGCGCGCTCATCGCCTCGCCCATCACGCGGCCCATGTCCTTCATCGAGGTCGCGCCCGTGCGCGTCACGATGTCGTGCACGACGCGGTGAATGTCCTCGTCGGAGAGCTGCTTCGGGAGGTACTCGGCGATGATGGTGAGCTCGTCGCGCTCCTTCTGGGCGAGGTCGTCGCGGCCCGCGTCTTCGTACTGCTTGAGGGCGTCGCGGCGCTGCTTCGCTTGCTTCTGCACGATCGCGAGCAGGTCGTCGTCGCCGACGGGGCCGGTGCCCGCTTTCTCCTTTTCGATGATCGCGGAGCGGATCGCGCGGATGGCGAGGAGGCGCGTCTGGTCTTTCGCCCGCATCGCGTCCTTGAGGTCGCGGGCGAGCTGCTCTTTCAGGTCCATAGTCGGGGCGGAATCGGGGGAACGGGACGCCCCGAAACTACGCCCGATCGCGCGCCGCTGCTCAGCGTAGCACGAGCCGGATAGCGAAGACGCCGATGCCGACCTGCATCGCCCCGAGCGCGATCGCGGAGTACGTGTCGTAGCGCTCGAAGTCGCTGCGCTGCGCCGGGTCGCCGGTGCGCGCGTACTCGTCAAACTCATCGTCGCCCTTGAACTTGTAGTAGACGGCAACGGCGCCGGCGCCGACGGCGAGCCCGAGGGCCGCGACGTCGATCCACTGGTTCGGCGCCCGCGGCTCGCCCAGCGCGATCTCCGTCTCGCCGACCTCGTAGTCGAGCGGCCGGAGCACGAAGGCGTAGTGGTTGTCCGCCGACGCGCCGGGCCGCTGCCGCTCGACGGTGTGCCCCGCTTTCTCGACCACGAGCGTGCCCTCCAACGGCCGGTCCACTTCGAGGTCGAGCGGCGTCTTGCCGAGGCGCTCCGATGCGCCCTCGCCCTCGAGTGTCACGACGGCGCCGTACGGGAAGCTCTCGACCCGATAGCGGTAGGGCACGTCGAGCCGCACGGTCTGCGTCGAACCAGCATCGACGACGACCTCGGCCGACGACGAGCGCAGCCGCCACGCCTCGGCGTTGGGCTCGCGGAGGGTCAGCGTGTGCTCGCCGAGCGGCAGCTCGAACACGCCCGCCCCCGCAGGCCCCAGCGGCTCGTTGCCGACGAACACCATCCCGTCGGGCAGATTCGTTTCGATCACGACGGTTCCGTTCAACGAAAGGTGCTCGATTACGCCGGGGGCACCGGCCGTGGCCGGGGATTCGTCGGTCTCCTGCGCCGAACTGATTCCGGCAGCGAACAGAAGCAGCGCAGGCAGCAATCGGAGGAGGGAGCGCATCATTCGTCGGTGGTTGCGGCCAGCGTTGAAACGGACTGGAAGGCGTGCACGTGGCGCGGCTCGGCGAGCACGATCAGCTTGTCGCCGTGCAGCACCGGCGCCGACTTGATGCGGCCGTCGAGTTCGTGCTGCCAGAGCAGATCGCCGCTCGCGCGGTCGAAGGCGTAGAGGTGCTTGTCGAGCGCGCCGGCATAGACGACGTCGCCTGCGATGAACGGGGCGGCGGCGAAGTTGCCGTCGGCTTCGTACGACCACCGCTCGGCTCCGGTCACCGGGTCGAGGGCGCGAAGGCGGCCGTCGCTCGCCCCAACGACGACGATGTCGTTCGCGACCGCCGGGGCGCTGAATCGGACCTCGTCGTTGTCTGCCTCGGCGACCCAGAGCCGCTCGCCCGTCGCCGCATCGAGCGCGGTGAACTGCCCGCGAATCGTCGGGACGAAGAGGCGGCCGCCATACGTGGCGGGGGTTTCGTAGACCGGGCCGCCGAGCGGCTGCGCCCATCGCGCCGTGCCGGTGGCGAGGTCGAGCGCGCTCACGCGGCCCCGGTCGTCGGCGACGAAGACGGACGTGTCGTCGAGCGCGACGGGGGTAGCGAAAAACCCGGCGGTCGAGTCGGGCGTCGCGGTCCAGCGGAGCGTCCCGTCGGCGGGGTCGATCGCGCGCACGGTGCCGTCGAGCCCGGCGGCGACGAGGGTGTTCGATACGAGCAGCAGCCCGGCCTGGTGGGGGCCGGCGCGGAGCGACCACAGCCGGCGGCCGTCCACGAAGTCGTGCGCGACGATCGTGTTCTTGCCCGCTGCGACCGGCGCGTAGATCACCTTCCGCGTCAGCACGGGCGCGCCCTCGATCGGCTCGCGGAGGTCGCCGACGCCCCGCTTCCGTCCGTCTTCCAGCCGGATGCCCCGGATCTCCCCCTTCCGCGTCACCACGATCACGATCCCGTCCGCCACGACGGCCGCCGCCGGGCCGAACGCCGCGTCGGCGTCGTGTTTCCACGCCACGTCGAGCGGCGGCTCGATCTCGCCGTCCGTCGCGTTCGTCCGGGCCGCCGAGCCGCCCTCCGTCGTCCAGTCCCCCGCTTCGATGCGCAGCGGCTCGCTGAGCTGGAACACGCTGCACCCCGTGAGGGAAAGGAGAAGGAGGAGGACGAGGAGGGATCTCCCGCTCCTCTGCCCTCTGCTCTCTGTTCGCTGTCCTCTGTTCACTGGAATCAGAAGTTGTAGCCGAAGAAGAACGACGAGAACGGGTCGCGCTCGGACCACTGCAGCCCGTCGTTGAAGCGGTAGCCGCGGTCGTAGCGGAGCACGAAGCCGCCGAAGAGGTTGAGCCGGAGCCCGACGCCGACGGCGCCGAGGTCGGTGCCGGCGTAGAGCTGCGGCTGCCGCTGGTCGTAGTCGTCGTTCCAGACGTGGGCGGCGTCGGCGAAGAGCGCGCCGCGGAGGTTCACGATGCCGAACGGGGCGAGGAGCGGGATGTACGCGCTCGGCCGTTCGAGGATCGGGAAGCGGAGCTCGTGCGAGGTAAACCACATGTTCCGGCCGCGCACGCGGAAGAGCGGGAAGCCGCGGAGGTCCCAGCTCCCGCCGAGGAGGAACAGCCGCGCCTCGCGCCCGACGTTCGTCCGCGCCAGCCCCCACGAGGCGAACGTCACGCCGGGGACGATGCGGAGGTAGTGGCGGACGTCGGCGGTGAGGGTGTAGTAGCTCACGTTCGAGAAGCGGACGTCGGTGGTGTAGCCCGCCGTGACGTTCGCCTTCCACCCGTCCACCGGGCCGTTGAAGTCGTAGAGCGCGTTGTCGTGCGTCAGCCCGACCGCGTTCGAGAGCAGGAACGCCTCGCGGTCGATGCCGCGGACGGCGATCTCCTTGCGGTCGTAGTTCAGCGAGGTCTGCACGTCGACGCGCTGGAACTTCGAGATCGGGTAGCTGACGAGGCCGACCGCGCCGACGATCTGCTCGAAGAAGACGGGGTAGTTCTCGGCGGCGTCGGGGTCGGTGAGGTCGTAGCGCAGGCCGCTGAACCGGTAGACCCCGTAGCCGTAGTTGGCGCGGCGGCCGAGGTGGATCCGCGTGACGGAGGCGTTGAGCCCGTCGGCGAACGAGCGGCCGGGGACGTTCGTGGAGTAGGCGGAGACGAGGATCTGGTCGTTGCCGAGGAGGTCGGAGAAGGCGAGCACGGCGCCGCCGTTCGTGCCCCACACCGGGTTCGTCGAGACGGCCCCTGCCGCGACGTCGAGCGTGTAGCGCTTGCGGTAGGGCTGCCGCCGCTCCTCGTCGCGGACCTGGAGCCGCCCGTAGGCCCACGGCTCGGCGTCGGGCCGGCGGTGGACGAGCCCGACGACGGTCTCGCGCCGCGGCGCCCGAAGCAGCGAGTCGGCCGAGACCTGGCGGATCGTGAAGCGCGACTCCTCGAGCGTGGCGAAGAGCAGCCGGTCGTCGTCGGTCCAGACGGGGTCGAAGGCGGCGCCGATGAACGCGGTGAGCTGGGTGATCGCGCGGGCGGGCGGCTCGGCCACGGAGGCGGCCGCGTCGGCGTCGGACGCGTCGACGAGCGCGATCTCGGGCCGCTCGCCGGGGCGCCGCGTCATGTCGGCCACCCAGAGGTCCTGCCCGCCGTACTTCCCGTCGTCCCCGCGCCGCGCCGAGATGAACACGAGCCGGTCGCCGTCCGGGCTCCACGACGGCGCGAGGTCGACGTGGTCGCCGTACGTGACGTAGTCGATCGCGCCCGAGTCGAGGGTGAGCGTGAAGAGGTTGTAGGCCCCGCCCTCGCCGAAGTCCGTGCGGTCCGACGAGAACGCGAGCGCCGCGCCGTCGGGGCTCCACGCCGGGTCGCGGTCGTCGTACGCGTCGTCGGTCAGCTTGCGGAGGGCGTCGGCGGCGAGGTCGTAGGTGTAGAGGTCGGCGAAGCCGCTCCGGTCGATGGCGGTGAACGCGAGCCGGGTGCCGGTCGGGTCCCACGACGGCGAGTAGACGGCGATGAGGTCGTCGAAGCGGTACGTCGCGCCGAGGCGGTCGTTCGCCAGGTCGTAGAGGTGGACGACGTCGGCCTCGCCGCTCTTCGTGACGAACGCGAGCCGGCCGTCGGCGCTCACGTCCATCTGGCTCTCGAAGAAGTGGAACGCCTCGAAGCGCGCGCTCCGCTCGCCCTTGACGAGCACGCGCGGCTCGGCGACCGGATCGCCCTCGGCGTCGATCTCGACGGCGAAGAGGTTCGTGTAGCCGTCGCGGTTGCCGACGAAGGCGACCTCGCGGCGGCCGTCGGCGTGGCGGTAGACGGCGGGCTTGCCGCTGAACCCGCGCGCGGCGACGG
>CAYTJT010000036.1:0-18877 GCA_964438105.1 uncultured Rhodothermales bacterium
CACGGCCTGCCTCAACGGCGACGACCCGCGCGTGCTCGCGATGCGCGACGTGAACCGCGGCCGCACGCTCACGTACGGCACCGGCGCCGACTGCGTCGTCCGCCCCGACCGCATCACCGCCGACCTCCCGACGCTCGGCGAGCCGGGCCTCTACGCCGCGCTCGCGGCCTTCGCCGTGGGCGTCACGCTCGGGATGGACGACGCGGCGATCAACCGGGGGCTGGCGAAGATCGAGCCCGAGAAGGGGCGGCTGAACCGGCTGCGCGGGCGCGGCGGCAGCACGCTCATCGACGACACGTACAACGCCTCGCCCGAACCGACCCTCGCCGCGCTCCGCGCGCTCGAAGGCGTCGAGGCCGAGCGCCGCGTCGCGTTCCTCGGCGACATGCTCGAACTCGGCCCGACCGAGGTCGAGGAGCACGCCGACGTGCTCGCCCGAGCCGTCGCGATGGCGGACCACGTCCACGCCGTCGGCGAGCTCATGGCCCGCGCCGCCGCCACGCTCACCGACGCGCAGCGCGAGCGCGTCACGCTGCACGACGCGTCCAGCGCCGTCGCCGACGCGATCCGCTCCGGCGACCTCGTCACCCCCGGCCCCGGCGACGCGTTTCTCGTCAAGGGCTCGCAGGGCGTGCGGATGGAGCGGATCTCCGAAGCCCTCCTCCACCCCGACGTGGACCCCGCCGACGTGCTGCCGCGCCAGTCCACGAGCTGGAAGCAGATCGCCTAGAGCAACCGACCGGCGGGCAGCGGGAGGCACGCCCCCCGCCCGCATTTCCGGGGTACCCCCGGAGCGCCCGTAGGGGCGTAGCGCGCTACGCCCTCCGACGGTGGCCCCACGCCCCCGCCCGCGACGATATCGACCGTTGCTCTAGAACTCGGCGCGGACCGCGCCTACGCCTCGGCGGGTAGGGTGAAGAACTGCAACTCGCCGAGCTCGCCGTCCAGCACGGTCGACTCAGCCGCGGCGAGGCGTTCGGCCCACGCCCGGGCCTCGTCGAAAGCGCGGGCGTACTGCGCCGTTCGCTCCTCCAACGTCAGCGGCTCCGGCACCGGATCGGGGGCGAGCGCGGCGCGGAGCGAGAACGGCTCCGGCTCCGGCGCACCCTCGCGGTGCGCCCACGTGCCGGAGTCGAGGTCGAAGCGGTAGAGCGGCACGAAGCGCTCGCCCTCGCGCGCGAGAAACGCCACGGCGTCGATAATGTAGTCGGCCTCGGCGTCGTCGTGGGCGTAGTGGAAGCCGACGCGGCACCAGCCGGGCTTGATGCCGTGGTACCCCTTCCGCACCCACGCGCGGTACTTCTCCGACGTCCCCTCGTCGATGCCGAGCAGGCGGTGGCCGTACGGCCCGGCGCACGAGCACCCCGCCCGGCTCTGGATGCCGAAGAGGTCGTCGAGGAGGGTCGTGACGAGCTTCGGGTGGAGGTACTGCCCGTTGCTGCACCGGAGGTTGAACGAGACGATGCCGACGCGCCGCGCCGGGTCGGGGTTGCCGAGGATCTCGATCCCCTCGACTTCATTCCACCGCCGGAACGCGCGCCGCAGCAGCTCCTGCTCGCGTGCCTCGATCCGCTCGACGCCCACGGCCTCTTTCACCTCCACGGCGAGCGCGGCGCGAAACGTCTGCAGCACGCCCGGCGTCCCCGCTTTCTCGCGCGCTTCGACGTCGGCGGTGAAATCGTGGCTGGAGGGCCCGACGTAGTCCACCGTCCCGCCGCCGCCGACGCTCGGGGCGAGGTCGGTGGGGTAGATCCGCTCGTTGAAAACGAGGATGCCGCTCGCGCCCGGCCCGCCGAGGTATTTGTGCGGCGAGATAAATACGGCGTCGAGCGACGCCTCCGGATCGCCCTCGGGGTTCATGTCGATCTCGACGTAGGGCGCGCTCGCGGCGAAGTCGAAGCAGGCGATCGCGTCGTGGCGGTGGAGCAGGCGGGCCACGGCGTGCACCGGCGTCCGCATCCCCGTCACGTTCGAGGCCGCCGAGAACGAGCCGATGCGCGGGCGGCCCTGCCAGCGCTCGTCGCGAAGGAGGGCTTCGAGGTGGCCGAGGTCCACGCCGCCGTCGTCGGCGAGCCGGACCTCCACGACGGTCGCGAGGCCCTCGCGCCACGTCACCTCGTTCGAGTGGTGCTCGTAGGGGCCGACGAACACGACGGGCTGCCGCGCCCGCAGCGCGTCCGCGAACGCGCCCACCGCCTCGCCCCCGAAGCGCTCGCGGAGCAGGCTGCCGACGCGCCGCCGCGTCGCCGGCGGGAGCGCGATCCCGAGGATCTGCTGCAGCTTGTCGATGGCGCCCGTCGAGCCCGTGCCGCAGGCGATGAGCCGCCCGTCCGGCCCCGCGTTCACCGAACGTTTGATGACCGCCTCCGCCTCGTGCAGCATCCGCGTCGTCCGGCGGCCCGTCGTGTCGTCCTCGGTGTGGCTGTTGGCGTAGAGCCGGGCGAGACGGGCGAGGTAGCCCTCGACGAAGCGGAGGCAGCGGCCGGACGCGGTGAAGTCGGCGTAGACGAGCGGGCGCTCGCCGAACGGCGTCGGGAGGATCGCGTCCACGCCGAGCGTCTGCTCGCGGAGCGTGGCGAAGTCGAGCGAAAGCGGGGGCATAGCGCGGTACGGGTTGGTTCGGCCTCGCAAAGTACGACGCGCTCCCCGCCCCGCTCTATCGGGGGCGCGCGGTCCGGCGGCTTCTCACCCGGAAATCACCGCGCCGCGGTGCTTCCCGCCCGTGTTGATCCGCACCGGCGAGAAATCCCGTTCCTATACCTGACACAGCGATTCCCAATCCCGCCCCCCTCCACAACCCATCGCTCCGACCATGCCTACCCCTCGCTTCCTCTTCGTCCTCCTGCTCGCCCTCCCCCTCGCGCTGACCGCCTGCGACTCCTCCGACCCGGAGCCGACGACCGGCACCATCAGCGGCGCCATCTCGCTCCCCTCCGGCGCGGCCGGCGACATCGTCAACACCCGGGTCGCGCTCTTCGAAACGCTCGACGAGTTCCGCAACAACGCCGAGACGTTCTCCGCCACGGCCGACGCCGACGGCACCTACCGATTCGAGAACATCAACCCGGACTCGTACTTCCTCGCGGCGTTCAAGGACAACGACAACAGCGGCGACCTCAGCAGCGGCGACTTCTACGGCTACCTCGGCGGCGGGCCGCTCGACCCGGCGCAGGCTACGCCGCAGCGCCAGCAGGTCACGGCCGGCGAGAACGTCGGCATCGACTTCGTGATCCAGATCGTGCCCCCCGGCTTCGGCCTCACGGTGACGGGTACCTACACCGGCACGTCGGCGAGCGGCGACGCGTACAACGTCACGCTGACGGAGAACGCCGGCACCGTCACGGGCACGGGCACGATCGTCTCTCAAGGCCAGACCTTCCCGGTGACGACCACCGGCACGTTCAACCCGCCCAACATCTCGCTCAGCTTCGCAATCCAGAACGTGGGTACGCTGCCCTTCACGGGCACGGTCTCCGACGACGGATCGTCGATCACAGGCCTGCTCGACTTCGGGGCCAACGGCACGGACTCGCTCACGCTCACTCGGCAGTAACGCTCGCCTCTACCGACGGAACAGCCCCCGGCTTCGCGCAGAGGCCGGGGGCTTTTTCGTATCGGTGCGAGCGTGAACCCTACGCGTCGGCCTCGACGAACTGCCCGCGGTTGTAGATCGCCCACGCCCGCCCGACGAGCGTGTCGCCGACGAACGGGGTGTTCTTGCTCTTCGAGCGGATGTGCTCGGTCCCGAACGTCCACTCCGTCTCGGCGTCGAAGATCGTGAGGTTGGCGGGCTCGCCCTCTTCGAGCGTCGGGATGGGGAGGCGGAGGATGCGGCGCGGCGCGGCGGTCAGCTTCCGCACGGCCTCGGCGACGGTCAGCACGCCCGGCCGGACGAGCTCGCGCCCGACGAGCCCCCACGCCGTCTCCAGCCCGAGAATCCCGAACGGCGCCGCCGCGAATTCGACCTCCTTCTCGAACGTCGCGTGCGGCGCGTGGTCGGTGCAGATCGCGTCGATGGTGCCGTCGCGGAGGCCCTCTTTGATCGCCTCGATGTCTTCGGCCGTCCGCAGCGGCGGGTGCATCTTCGTGTGCGTGTCGTAGTCGCGCTCGGCGACGGCCTCGTCGGTGAGCGCGAAGTGGTGCGGGCAGACCTCCGTCGTCATCGGGATGCCCTTGGCTTTGGCGTCGCGGACGAGAGCCACGGCCTTCGCCGTCGAGATGTGCTGGACGTGGACGTGCCCGCCGGTGTAGTCGGCGAGCATGGCGTCGCGCGCGATCATCACCTCCTCGGCGAGCGCGGGGATGCCGGGCACGCCGAGGCGCGTCGAGACGGCGCCCTCGTGCATGTGGCCGTGCGGGTTGAGCGTGAGCTCTTCCTCGTGTTGGAGAATCGGCTTGTCGAGCGTGCGGGCGTATTCGAGCGCGCGGCGCATCAGCCCGGCGTCCTGCACGGGCGAGCCGTCGTCGGAGAACGCCACGGCTCCGCCCTCGGCCATGTCGCCGAGCTCGGCGAGGTGCTCGCCGGCGCGGGCCTTCGAGACGGCCCCGACGGGGTAGACGTCGACCGGCAGCCCTTCGGCCCGCTTCCGCACGAACTCGACCACGTCGCGCGTGGCGATCGGCGGGTCGGTGTTGGGCATGCAGGCGACGGCGGTGAACCCGCCGAAGGCCGCGGCGCGCACGCCCGTCTCGACGGTCTCTTTGTGCTCCTGGCCGGGCTCGCGGAAGTGGACGTGCATGTCCATCCAGCCGGGCGAAATCATTTTGCCCGACGCGTCGTACGTCCGCACGCCGCCCTCGGGCTCGATGTCTGGGGCGATCCGCTCGATCCGGCCGTCGCGGATGAGGAGGTCGGCGGAGCGGGTCTCGCCGGTCTCGGGGTCGAGGAGCGTGCCGTGTTGGAGGAGGAGGTCGGGCGTGTGGGGCATGAGAAGCGGTTAGAGCACGAGGCGATCCCCGTAGGGGCACGACGCGTCGCGCCCGGCCTGGGACGAACGCGACGGTCTGGACGAAAAAAGGGCGACCCCGCGTGCGGAGCCGCCCCAAAGGTAACGAGCCGGGCGTGGAGGCTCTACAGATTCTCCGTGATGAAGTCGGTCAGCATCGTGAAGAGGTGGTAGCGCGTGCTGCCGCCGTAGATGCCGTGGTTGCGGCCGGGGTAGATCATCATGTCGAACTGCTTGTTCGCGGCCTGCAACGCGTCGGCCATCACGACGGTGTTCTGCACGTGCACGTTGTCGTCGAAGTCGCCGTGGACGATGAGGAGGTCCTGCTCGTCGGTCATGTTCTCGGCGTACGTCACCGGCGAGCCGAGGTCGTAGCCCTCGGGGTTCCGCTGGGGCGTCGAGAGGTAGCGCTCGGTGTAAATCGTGTCGTAGTAGCGCCACGTCGTGACGGGCGCGACGGCGACGCCGAGGTCGTACGTCTCGGGGCCGTCGACCGTACCGTTCTCGTAGAGCATCGCCAGGAGCGCGAGGTAGCCGCCGTAGCTCCACCCCCAGATGCCCATGCGGTCCTCGTCCACCCACTCCTTCTCGCCGAACCACTGCGCCGCGGCGATCTGGTCCTCGGCTTCGAGCACGCCCAGCTTTTTGTATACCTGCCCTTTGAAGTCCTTGCCGCGCCCGCCCGTGCCGCGGTTGTCCACGCCCGCAACCAAGATGCCGTGCTGCTCGGCGAGCATGTAGTGCCACAGCCGCTCGGTGCCGCCCCACGCGTTGCGGACCTCCTGCGAGCCCGGTCCGCCGTAGGTGTGCACGAGGAGGGGATATTCCTCTGATGCGTCGAAGTCGCGCGGCTTGAGGAGGTAGGCGTTGAGCGGGGTCCCGTCGGCGGCGGGCACCGTCATGAACTCGACCGGCGCGAGGTCGAGCGCGGCGACGGTCGCGGCGAGGTCCTCGTTCGCCTCCAGCACCGTCACGAGATCGCCGTCGATCGTGTGCAGCGAGGTGACGGGCGGCGTGGTGACGTTGGAGTACACGTCGATGTAGTAGCGCAGGTCGGCGGACGTGTTGACGCGGTGCCAGCCGGGCCGCTCGGTGATCTTCACCGGCTCGGCCCCCTGACCGTTTGTACCCTCGGTGCCGAACGGGACGCGGTAGAGGTGCCGCTCGAGCGGGCTCTCGCGCGTGCCGGTGACGTAGATCGCGCCAATGCCCCCACCGTCCGCCGCCTCGTCGATGCCGTGGAAGCTCGTCACGTCCCAGTCGCCGGAGGTGAGCTGGCGGACGAACCGGCCGTCGTTCTCGTAGAGGTAGAGGTGGCTGTAGCCGTCGCGGTCGCTGCGCCAGACGAAGCGCTCGCCGTCGTCGAGGTACGTGATCGTGCCCATGTCGAGGTCCGAGAAGCCCGTCTCCACGTCGATCCACGTGTCGGAGGTCTCTTCCAGCACGACCTCCGTCGTCATCGACGCGGGGTCGCCGTAGAGCAGGTCGAGGTCGTTCTGATCCCGGTTCATCCGCGCCATCCAGACGTAGTGCTCGCCGTCGATGGCGGGCGTCCAGTCCATCAGCGCGAGGTACTCCGTCTCCTCGCCGCCCTCGTTCCACGTGTCGGTGTCGAAGAACCGGATGGCGTGGTCCCCGCTCTGCATGTCGATCACGCCGATGCGGATCTCCGAGTTGACCTCGCCGGCCTTCGGGTAGCGGAAGCGGACGTACTCGGGGTAGAGCGTGCGGAAGTCCGTCATCTGGAAGTCGCGCGTGGCCGACTCGTCGAGCTGGAAGAACGCGATGTGCCGGCCGTCGGGGCTCCAGCGGAAGCCGTCGCGCAGGCCGAACTCCTCCTCGTAGACCCAGTCGAACGTGCCGTTGATGATGCCGCCCGGCGAGCCGGTGTCGGTCAGCCGCGTCTCCTCGCCGGTCGAGAGGTCCGTGACGAAGAGGTCGCGGTCGCGGACGAACGCCACCCGGTCGCCCGCCGGGTTGAACTTGGCGAACATCTGCAGCCCGTCGGCGCGGTCGGCGATCGGGGTGACGGCGCCGCTCTCGAGGTCGTAGACGTAGTAGTAGCCCTTCGTGTTGAGCCGCCACACGCGCTCGGAGTCGGTGTAGAGGAGGACGCGGCTGCGGTCGGCGCTGTAGGCGTAGTCCTCGATCTGGATCAGCCCCTCCCCGTCCGGCTTGGCGAGGTCGTCGCCGTCGATGAGCACGGTGCGCATGTCCGTCTCGAGGTTGTACTCCACGAGGTCGGTCGCCTCGGTCTCGTCGTCGCGCTCGATGTAGCGGACGAGCGGGCCGGACTCGGCCCAGCGCCCGCCCTGGAACGACTGCCCGAAGAACGTCGGCGAAGCGAAGATGCTTTCTAGTGTTAGATCATCCGCGACGGTGGTCTGTGCGGTGGCGGTGGAGAGCGGCGCGGTGAAGCAAAAGGCGAGGGCGAGGGTGAGCGAGAGCCGAGTCATGGGCGTCCGTGGCGTGATGACAGGAAGGGGGCGTGCGACCGCCTCAAAACGTGCGGATGGTCCGGAAAGTACGGCACCGAGATGCGAGCGATCCCGGCGGACTCGCCTCGCGGGCCCCGGCGGCGTCTCCCTGCTCGTCTCCCTTTCGCGCCTCCCGGCCCGCCGGGAAGCCCCCCCTCGACCGGTGACCCCTGCTCGTCCCCGATGCGCTCTCGATTTTTGGACTCGAAGCTTGCGATTTTCTTCACGTTTGCTTAAATCTAGGGCCCACGCACCTCGAGCAAATCCGGCGAAGCAGTAGGGACCACCTCCTAGTCGATCGGTCTCGACGTTTTTCCACCACGAGGTGCAGGGCTCGCGCACGATGGACCCCATCTGCTCTGGCGCCTTCGCTGAAGAAAGCGCCGCCGAGCCCGACCCGATGCACCACGTCAGGGTGTTCCGCGTCACCGGCACCCGGCCGCGCTCGCCGTCTCGAACGGCACGTGCGGCTCCCCGCTCGACCTCGAATCCCTTCACCAACCATCTCTGAGGCTCTCATGAGACCTGCTACCATCTGGCGCTTTGCCTTAGCCCTGGTGCTCGCCTGGACCTTTACCGGTCCTGACGCCATGGCCCAAAGCGCGCGTTCCGACAAGAACGCCGACACCTACACCTCCGCCCTCGACCGCGCTCCCGCGGGCACCTCCTTCGCCCGAGGCGATGGATTCTTCGAAGACTTCGAGGACGGCATCCCCGAAGACTGGGCCATTTTCGACAACGGCATCGGCACCGCCCAGTCGTGGATCGCGGCCACCGACCCCGTCCTCACGACGTTCGCGGTCAGCCAGTTCGAGAACGTAGACAGTGGGTTGACCGCGGACTGGCTCGTCACGCCGGCCCTCACCCTCGCCGCCGACGCTCCCGAGCTCGCTTTCGACGCTGCCGAAAGCTTCGGCTTCGCGGACTTCGGAAGCGCCTACAGCGTCCTCGTATCGACGACGAGCCAGACCGACCCCGCCTCGTTCACCGAGGTGGCCTCGTATAACGAAGACGACTTCCCCACCGCCGCCGACGGCTTCGCCAACTTCACCGTCGACCTCTCGGCATACGCCGGGCAGTCCGTCTGGATCGCCTTCCTCCACACGCAGGACGACGGCGACAACTGGCTGCTCGACAACGTCTCGGTTACGACCGGCGGCATGACGGGCGGCGACCAGGTCAGCCTCCCCGTCACCTTCGAGGAAGACATCGACTACGAGCTGCGCGGCTTCGGCGGCGCCGTCGCGACGATCGTCGAAGACCCCACGGACGCGTCGAACACCGTCCTCGAGGTCGACCGTACGGCCGGCGCCGAGTTCTTCGCCGGCGTCTCCATCGCCGATGTAACCGGCCTCGCCGAGCCTATCCCGTTCGAGGAAGGCATGACGACGATGAGCGTCCGCGTGTGGTCGCCCGAAGCGGGCGTCCCGATCCGCTTCAAAGTGGAGAACGTCGACGACGAAGGCGTCAGCGTCGAGACCGAGACGCAGACCACGGTCGCGATGGAGTTTGAGACCCTCACGTTCGACTTCGCCAACGAGGCCGATGGTACGGCGGAGATCAACTTCGACTCGGAGTACACGCAGTTGGTGATCTTCCCGAACTTCGGGACGCCGGAAGATCCCCCGCTCCCGCAGCAGGTCTACTACTTCGACGACATCGCCTTCGGCGTCCCGGGCGTGGAGCCGCTCACAATCGCCGAGGCCCGCGCGCTGGGCGACGATGCCACCGTGACGGTCAACGGCACGGTCACGCGCTCCCAGGGCGACTTCACCTACTTCCAGGATGAGACCGCCGGCCTCGTGATCCGCCAGACTGAAGGCGACTTCTTCGACGACGTCGCCGACGGCACGGTCGCGCCCGGCACCGAGCTCACCGTCACCGGCACGCTCTCGACGTTCCGCGGCCTCCTCCAGATCAACGAGGGCAACCTCGCGAGCTACGAGGTCGGCGAGGACGGCGAGGTGCCCGAGCCCGAAGAGATCTCCATCCAGGAGCTCCTCGACAACGGCGAGGACTACGAATCCGAGCTCGTCGAAGTCGACGACCTCACGACCGACGCGACGGGCACGTTCGAAGCAGGCACGAACTACGACGTCACGGACGAGATGGCCACGGGCACGCTCCGCGTTCCCAACGCCGAGGACTCCGAGATCGACGGCACCGAGATCCCCGAGGGTGAGTTCACCTTCACGGGCGTCGTCGGGCAGTTCACCACCAGCGATCCCGCCGTGGACGGCTACCAGCTCCTCGCGATCGCGGAGGGCGACGTCGAAGCCGCCGCTGCGACGGTGGACTTCGAGGACCAGACCTCCGGCGGCATCACCGTCGTCGTCTCCTCGGCGTTCCTCCCGGCGGACGGCTACATCGCCATCCACGACGCGAGCCTCCTCGAGGGCAACGTGCTCGGCAGCGTCATCGGCGTCTCCGACTACCTCGAAGGCGGCGAGTACGAAGACCTCGCCGTCACGCTCTTCGACGTGCCGGGGGCGGACTTCCCCGCCGACACGGCGCTGACGATGACGCAGACGCTCATCGCCATGCCGCACGAGGAGACCAGCGGCGACATGGAGTACAGCTTCCTCCTCACCGAGGGTGGTGAGGACGGGCCGTACTTCGTCGACAACGACCCGGAGCAGGGCGCCGTCACCGACGACGCCGTCATCACGATCGACATCCCGGGCGCGCTCACGTTCGAGCCGAGCCCGCTCGTCGAGATGCTGAGCGTGGGCGAGACGGGCACGGAGACCGTGACCATCACGAACACCTCGGACTCCGACATCGCGTTCGACTTCTCGCAGTACTCGGGCGACGGCCTCCGCCAAATGGCTCCGGCCACCTCGGATGAGCCCTCCCTCGAACTCGCCAAGGGTGAAGACGACCCGCGCGGCTACGTCCAGCGCTTCGGCGCCGGCGGCCCCGACGCCTTCGGCTACTCGTGGATCGACTCGAACGAGCCCGGCGGCCCGGCCTACGAGGTGATCGACATCTCGGCGACCGGCACGGAAGTCACCGCGGCCGACCTCAACTCGGACAACTGCACGTTCGAGACGACCAACGTCTTCGACGGCGGGTTCGCCGAGCTCGACCTCCCGTTCGACTTCTCGTTCTACGGCGAGGACTACGAGTCGGTGAGCGTCAACGTCAACGGCTGGCTCACCTTCGACCAGCCCGACGCCGTCATCGACTGCTTCACGAATGACCCGATGCCCGATGTGAGCGCCCCGAACGGCGGCCTCATCGCCCCGCTCTGGGATGACTTCGAGATCGGTGGCGAAGGGCCGGAAGGCGGGCAGATCTTCTACGAGACCCTCCCCGACGGCCGCTTTATCGTCCAGTACGATAACGTGCAGAAGTTCGGCGACACCACAGAGAACAACACGTTCCAGGTGATCCTCTCGCCCTCGGGCACCATCAAGTACCAGTACGTGGACCTCAACGAGACCACGTTCTCGTACACCATCGGCATCGAGAACCCGGACGGTACGGTCGGGCTTGAGGTCGCGATGGGCGCGGACTACGCCGAGAACGGCCTCGCCGTGTTGATCACTACGGCTCCGAGCTTCGTCACCGGCGTCTCGCCCGCTATGGGAACCATCTCCGCCGGCGGCTCCGTCGATGTGGACGTGAGCTTCAGCGCCGAGGGCCTCCTCGGCGGGACGTACGAGGGTACCCTCGTCGTCGAGTCCGACGAGCCCGAGACGTACGACCTCCCCGTCGTGCTCGAAGTCACCGGCCTGGCCGAGTGCGCGATCACGGCGGAGACGATCGAGTTCGACGACGTCATCGTCGGGACCTCCTCCTCGGAGGACGCCACCGTGACGAACGGCGGCACCGACTCGTGCGATCTCACCGGTGCCTCCGCCGACGGCGCGTTCTCGGTCGAGGGCTTCACGGCCGGCGCGCTCGCGCCGGGCGAGAGCGCGACGTTCACCGTCGTGTACACGCCCACCGAGTCCGGCGACGCCACGGGTACGCTCACCGTGACGCTCGAAGGCAAGGACGACCTCACGGCGGACCTCTCGGGCACGGCGCTCGACGAGCCCACGCCGGAGATCAGCGTGGAGTCGCTCACGATCGAAGTCGAGCAAGGCGACACCGAGTCCGGGTCGTTCACGATCTCGAACGTGGGCGGTGAGGACGCCGCCGACCTCGAGTTCAACATCGCCGTGGCTGCGGCGCGGCTCTCAGGCCGGAGCGGCACGCTCCAGAACCTGAAGGAGACCGCCGACGCCGTCCGCTCGGCTCCGCTCGGCAGCGGCGAGCGCAGCAGCGCGCTCTTCGCCGCAGAGGCCGAGGCACTAGGGGTGTACGACGGAGCCCCGTCGCCGCTTCGCGGTCTCGAGATCCTCTACGATCAGGTCCAGGGGGTCTCCACGAGCGGGCTCATCTCGCAGAACAACGTGACCCAGCCCGAGTTCGACAACATCGTCGCTGACGACTTCACCGTCCCCAGCGGCGAAGCGTGGGACATCGAGCAGGTCTTCGCCCGCGGGTTCTACGGCGTGGGCTCGGGAGCGGGCGACTGCGCTACCGCGGACGTCACGTTCTGGACGGACGACGCAGGCGTTCCGGGGACCGAGATCGAAACCCGTAGCGTCGCGCCCGCTGAAGACAACGGCGGTGAGCTCCTCATGGCGTTCGACGCCGTCTCGTTGAGCGGGGGGGACTACTGGGTCTCCGTGGTCTGCAACGGCCCGAACCTCGACATCGGCATCCTCGGACGCTGGAACTGGTTCGGCAACACGGCGGGTCCCTTTGGGAACCCCTCGCAGATCCGCAACGACGGCGGTGAATTCGGGCTGGCGCCCGGGTGGAACAGCATCGCCGGCCTTGACCTGGACTACGACCGGGACTTCTACGTCGCGGGCACCCGTGGCGACGCGCTGATCTCCGTATCCCCGGAGAGCGGCTCGATCGAGCCCGATGGTTCGGAGGAGATCACCGTCACGGTGGATGCCTCGGACGTCGAGGTTGGCACGTACGAGTTCGACCTCGTGATCGCCACGAACGACCCGTCGAACCCGACGATCACGGTGCCGGTGACGGTCATCGTGACGCCCGACGTGGCTAACGAAGGCGACGGCGTTCCGACGGAGTTCGCGCTCGGTCAGAACTTCCCGAACCCGTTCGCCTCGTCGACGGCGATCGAGTACGCGCTGCCGGAAGCGGCCCGCGTGACGATCACGGTGTACGACGCCGTCGGGCGCCGGGTGGCCGTCCTCGTGGATGAGGACCTCACCACCGGGTTCCACAGGGCTGAGTGGGACACGCGCGGGCTCGCCTCGGGCGTGTACCTCTACCGGATCCAGGCCGGGGACTTCGTGAAGACGAAGAAGATGTCCCTCGTCCGCTGACGGTAGCGGAGGGGCAACGCCCCCACCGCTTCGGACGCCTCGGCGTCTGACGCCTCCGGTGCCCCCGCCCTCCCGGCGGGGGCACCGTTGCGTTTGTGAACTCGGTGCCTGAATACAGAGAGGGCCGGATGGCACCGTGCCGTCCGGCCCTTCGGGATGATCGAGGTCCGCGCGCTTATACGGATTCTGTTTGTCGATGTCGGTACGATTCCAACTCGACCGACGGTAGAGACGCAGCATGCTGCGTCTCTACTACGGCGATGAGGACGGCCTCGACGGCGGCGGGCATCCTGGCATCGGAGATCGAAATCCGTATTACTTGCCGTAGACCGCCTTCGCGTCGAACACGGGCGGCTCGGTCTCGGCGAGCGCCCCGTCTTCGACCCGGCGGTAGAAGCACGACGCGTGGCCCGTGTGGCACGCCGCATCGCCCACCTGCTCGATCTCGAACAGGAGCGCGTCGCCGTCGCAGTCGACGTAGGCCGCCTTGACGTGTTGGACGTTGCCGCTCGTCTCGCCCTTGACCCACACCTGCTGCCGCGAGCGGCTCCAGTACGTCATCCTCCCCGTCTCCAGCGTTTGCCGCAGGGTGTCCTCGTTCATGTACGCCAGCATCAGCACGCGGCCGGTCTGGTGGTCCTGCGCGATCGCGCTGACGAGTCCGTTGGCGTCGTATTTGACCTTTTCGAGAAGGGGCTGCGCGTTCATGAGAGAGCGGGGTCTTTGGTGCGATAGCTGCGTAGGAGGGGGCTGCAAACGACCCGCCCCCTTTCCCGTTTCCGCAAGACCCGATGAAGACGCTCGCCGCCCTCCTCTTTTTCCTCCTCCCCCTCGCCGCCGCTGCCCAGCCCACGGCGTCCGACGTGTTCGACGAAGTCGAGCGCCGGCAGAACCTCGTGACGTCGGAGTCCGCGTCCCTTCAGATGGAGATCGTGGACGAGCGCGGGCGCACCCGCACGCGGTCGATGGACCTCCGCACCAAGCTCGACGACGGGCAGACGAAGTCGATCCTCGTCTTTACCGGCCCGGCCGACATCCGAGGCACGGGGCTCCTCACCGTCGAGACCGGCAGCGGCGACGATCAGCGGCTCTACCTCCCCGCCCTCGGCCGCGTCCAGCGCATCGCCGGCTCGAAGCGCGGCGAGCGCTTCGCCGGGAGCGACTTCACGTATGAGGACCTCGGCACGCGCGACCCCGACCAGTACGACGTCGCGATGCTGGAGACGACCGACGACGCCTTCGTCTTTGAGGCGCAGCCGAGAGACACCGACTCCGACTACAGCCGCATCGTGCTCACCGTGGACCGCGAGCGCTATGTGATCCGGCGGGCCGAGCACTTCGACCGCAGCAACAAGCTCGCGAAGGTGCTCGTGGCCGAGGACTTCGCCGAGGTCGCCCCCGGCTCGTGGCGCGCGAACCGGCTCACGATGGAGGACGTGCAGGCCGACCGGCGCACCGTGCTCACCTTCAGCGAACGCGACACGGGCGCGTCGCTGAGCGACGACCTCTTCACGGAGCGCCAGCTCCAGCGCGGGCTACGGTAGCGCAGCGGTCGAGGTCGTTTTAGACGATGGTTGCGAGGCCACCGTCGCAGGGCGCAGCAACGCTGCGCCCCTACAGGCGCTCCGGCGATGCAGGTGGTGGCCCACCCGCCGGTCGCGCTAGACGCCCCCGGACTCGACGGGCCGGACTCGACGCGGCGGACTCGACGCGGCGGTTGCCCCTTTGTGATCGCCGCCGTTTCTTGGAGCCGATCCCGTTAACCCCCTACCCGCACCTCCGTTGCGACTCCTCGTTCTGCTCGTCCTCCTCGCCGCTCCCGTGGCGCTCGCCCAGCCCGATTCGAGCGCCGTGGTCTCCACCGAGCCGCTCCAGCTCTCGGGTCCCCGCGTCGGCGTCACCTACGTCACCGGCGACCTCGCCGACCGCCTCGACGAGGACTTCGGCGCGGCCCCGGTCATCACCCAGTTCGGCTGGCAGTTCGAGACCCGGCTGTTCGCTACGGATACGGGGCTGAGCGGCGTGACCGAGTTCGTGCCCCTCATCGGCGGGTTGGAGCAGAGCCTGTTCCTGCCCAGCTTCAGCTTTCTCGTCGGGCTCCGCACGGCCTCCGGCGTCGAGTTCGGACTCGGCCCCAACGCCTCGCTCGGCGGCACCGCCTACGTCGTCGCGGTCGGCGTCACGCAGCGCTACGGCGGCCTCAACATCCCCGTCAACCTCTCCGCCGTGCTCTCCGGCGAGGGCGTCCGCATGAGCCTGCTCGTCGGGTTCAACCTCGCCCGGTAACGACTGCCCTCCTGCCTCCCCCGCCGCAGGTTGGACGGGGAGGGCCGCCCGGCCTATTTTCTCCTCACCCCGACCTCTGAGGCCATGATCCCTGAACACGAAGACCCGCACGAGTCCGAACTCTCGCCGGAGTCGGCGAGCCTGATCCGCAAGGCCGCCGACGTGTTGGGGGTGATCGCGGGCGTGCTGTTCCTCATCGCCTTCGGGCTGAACCTCGCGCGGCAGGGCGAGGTGAACTACTTCTTTCTCGGGATGGGGGTGCTCTTCCTGCTCTTCCCCCTGCTGATGAAGAAGCTCGTTCGGTCCAGCCGGTAGCCGTGCGCCTCCTCTTCTCGGCGCTCGTCGCGCTCCTCGTCGCCCTCCCCGCCCGCGCCCAGCCCGACGACCGCCTCTCGCTCGGCGGCTCGTACGAGTTCTACTCCGGCCTCCGCCTCGACGCATCGCCGGACCTACTCACGGCCCGCAACCGCGCCGACCTCCGCCTCGCCTTCGCCTACGACGGCGGCCGCATCGTCCTCCAACCCCGGCTCGACTACGACGCCCTCGGCGAGCGGCTCGACGGCGACCTCCGCGAGGCCTACCTCGACGTCTTCTTCTCCCGCGTCGACCTCCGGCTCGGGCGGCAGCAGATCGTCTGGGGCGAGACCGACGGCACGTTCATCACCGACCTCCTCTCCCCGCTCGACCTCCGCGAGTTCCTCGCCCAGCCGTTCGCCGACATCCGCCTCGGCGTCACGGCCGCGAACGCGACCTACTACGGCAGCGACTTCGAACTCACCGGGGTCGTGATCCCGCGCCGCCCGACGACGCGGCTGCCCGAACCGGCCTCGGCGTGGTACCCGATCCCCGACCGCGCGTTCGGCCTCGTCCCGATTGAACTGACCGATGCGGCCCCGCAGGACTCGACGCTCGGCGGCGCCGAAACCGCGCTCCGGCTGACCTACACCGGCCTCGAACGCACCGACCTCGCCGTGCTGTGGATCAACGGGTTCAACCGGCTCCCGGCCTTTCAGAAGGGCCTCGCGTTCCGGCTCGATGTGCCGCCCGTGGTCGCGGCGATCACGCCGGAGTACCGGCGGCGGCAGGTGCTCGGGCTGACGTTCGAGACGCTCGCGCTCGACCCGTTCGTGCTGCGCGGCGAGGGGGCGTTCTACACGTCGTACCTCTTCGATCAGCCCATCGAGCTGCCCGCGTCGCTGGACGAGATCGGCGAGATTCTCGACACCCCGATCGACCTGCCCGTCGACTTCACCGACCTCGCGAGCCTGCTCGACCCGGACTTCCGCGACGCCGTCGAGCGCGGGTTTCTGATCGAGAAGCCGTTCGCGCAGGCGGCCGTCGGCGTGGAGCGGTCGTTCGGCCAGCACCTCCTCCGCGTGCAGGGCATCGGCAGTCTCGTGCTCGACTGGGACGAGCGCGTGGCCGAGGACCGCTTCGAGGCCGGGTTGACGGCGCTCTGGAACGCGACGTTCCGGCGGCAGACGCTCACGGCGCAGGCGTTCGTCTATTACAACCTCGGCGAGGACTACTGGCTCAACCCGTCGCTCACGTACGCCGTCCGCGACGCCCTCAACGCGACCATCGGCGCGCAAATCTTCGGCGGGCCGGGTGGGACGCAGGACCTCGCCGGGCTGCTCCGCGAGCCCGCGTTCTCGTTCGCGACGTACGACGCCAACGACTTCGTCTACCTCCGCGTCGCGTACAGCTTCTAGCTCGGTCGCGAGCTGCTGAGCGGCTGCTATTCCCCAACCCTTCAAGACCCGCCGGGGCCGCGCGGCGTTAACCCCGCCGCTCTCCTCCCGTTACCGCCCCGTATGCAGCGCGTCGCCGACTTCCTCCTCCGCTTCCCGCGGGCCGCGATGGCCGCGCTCGTCGTGCTCTCCGTCGGGGCCGGGCTCTACCTCCTGCTCCTCGGCGTCCGCTTCGACTACAACCTCGAGAACTTCCTCCCCGCCGACGACCCCGGCATCCAGGAGTTCAAAGCGTTCACCGAGGCGTACGAGCCGGACGACGCCTTCATCGTCGTCGGCTTCGAGGCGGACGACGTGTTTGCGTACGAGACGCTGAGCGACATCCGCGCGATGACCGAGCGGCTCGGCGCGATCGAGGGCGTCGAGGACGTGGCGTCGGTGACGTCAGTGGAGAACCTGCGCGGCACCGAAGCGGGCATCGAGGTCGCCCCGCTCGTAGGCCGCCTCATCGATCACCCCGACTCGCTGCGGGCCGTCCGCGCGTCCGTGCTCGGCGACTCGCTCGCGGCGGGCTACGTCGTCAACGAGGGCGGCACGGCGACGGCGCTCTTCATCCGCATCCAGCCCGAGCTCAACTCGTACACCACGCGCGGCGCAATCATCGACGAGGCGAAAGCCGCGCTCGCGCCCTTCGGCGAGCGCTACGAGTTCCGGTGGTCGGGCTACCCGTACCTCCGCAACGCCTACGTCACGATGCTGCAAACCGAGGTCGTCCGCTCGGTCGGGCTGGCGTCGCTCGTGATCGTGCTCGTGCTCGTGTGGATGTTCCGGAGCGTGCGCGGCGTGGTGATCCCGCTCATCGTCGTGTGGCTCGGGCTGCTGTGGACGATCGCGACGATGATGGTGCTCGGCGCGCCCATCGACGTGCTGACGAGCACGCTCGCCGCCATCATCCTCGTCGTCGCCGTAGCCGATTCGGTCCACCTCATCGCGAAGTATTACGACGGGCTCGGGCAGGGGCTGGGAAAGCGCGCGGCGATCCGGCAGATGGCCGTCCGCCTCGGCGCGGCAACGTTGCTGACGAGCGTCACGACGGCGATCGGCTTCGGCACGCTCGCCACGTCGCAGGTCGTCCCGATGAAGCGGTTCGGGCTGTTCACCGCGCTCGGCGTGGTCGTCACGTTCGCGATCTCGCTCGTGCTCATCACCGTCGTGCTGCAGTGGACGAAGCCGCCGAAGGAAGCGCAGATCCAGCGCCTCAGCATGGGCGGGTTCGACCGGATGCTCCGCTGGGTCGACGGCTTCGCCGAGCGCCGCGCCAAGGCGATCATCGTCGTCTCGATCATCGTCTGCGGGCTCAGCGTGCTCGGCGCGACGCAGCTCCGCGTGAACTCGTACATCAACGACGACCTCGGCCCGCGCACGCAGGTCTATCAGGACATCCGGTTCCTCGAAGAGCGCATCGTGTCGCCGTTCCGGTTCGAGACCGTGCTGATGGCCGACGAGCCCGACGCGTTCAAAGACCCCGCCCTGTTGCGGACCGTCAACGAGGTCGAGAGCTGGCTCCAGCGGCAGCCCGCGATCCAGCGCGTCGTCGCGCCGACGGACCTGCTCAAGCAGCTCAACCGCGCGATGCGGGGCGACTCGGCCTCGGCCTACCGCCTGCCCGAGACGGCCGACCTCGCGGCGCAGTACTTCTTCCTGCTCGAGCTCACCGACGAGGCCGCGCTCCGGCGCTTCGTGGACTTCGACTACGGCGAGGTCCGCCTCAGCGCCCTCATGAACGACGTCGGCTCGGCCGAGATCAAGGCGTTCCGCGCGCGCTTCGACGACTTCCTCGCCGAGACGCTGCCGCCCGACATCCGCGTCAAGCAGACCGGCACGATCGTGCTCGCCGCCGGGCTCGCCGACTACCTCGTCGAGAGCCTGCTGCTCTCGATCGGGCTGGCGTTCGTGTTCATCTCCCTCCTCATGGGCTTCCTGTTCCGCAACGTCCGGCTCGTGTTCATCTCGCTCGTCCCGAACGTCGTGCCCCTCCTCGTGATCGCCGGGCTGATGGGCGTGCTCGGCATCGAGATCAAGCCCGCGACGGCCGTGATCTTCTCGATCGCCTTCGGCAT
>CAYTJT010000037.1:0-18545 GCA_964438105.1 uncultured Rhodothermales bacterium
GAGCTCGCGCAGGCGTGCGACAAGCTCGACGTCAGCGTGTGGAACGTGATCGAGGCGGCGGCGACGAAGCCGTTCGGGTTCATGAAGTTCACCCCCGGCCCGGGCCTCGGCGGCCACTGCATCCCGCTCGACCCGCACTACCTTTCGTGGAAGATGCGGACGCTCGCTTACAAGACGCGGATGATCGAGCTCGCGAGCGAGATCAACGCCGAGATGCCGGGCTACGTCGTGCAGAAGGTGTCCGACGCGCTCAACGAGGACTCCAAGTCCGTCCGGGGGAGCCGCGTGCTCGTCCTCGGGATCGCTTACAAGAAAGACATCGACGATCTCCGCGAGAGCCCGGCGCTCGAGGTCATCCGGCTGCTCCAGGAGAAGGGCGCGACGGTGCAGTACCACGACCCGTTCTGCCCGGTGATCGCGGACGACGGCCATACCGCCCTCCACAACCTCCCGCTCCACAGCCAGCCGTTCACGGAGCAGACGCTCCGCTCGGCCGACGTCGTGGTCCTCATCACGGACCACACCGATGTGGACTACGAAAAGGTGGCGGCCGAGGCTTCGCTCGTCGTGGACACGCGGGGGACGATGCGCGGTCTCGCCGGCTCGGCGCGCGTGATCGGCCTCTCCGGCCGGGAGTTAGCGAACGCGCCTTCGCTGCTGAACCGGGTGGAGGGCGATAGGGAAGCTACTCCCGTCATCAGTTGACACCCCCTTCGATCTTTGCGGCGATCCTTTCAGGAACACCTGCGGCCATGTTTACCACTTTGATGAGATGGGTAAGCACATCAGTGCTACGTGACCGTTTGGCTCGCAATGTGTCCGTCATGGTGGGGGGGGCGACGTTCGCACAAGCGATCACATTCGCCGTCTCCCCCGTACTCACGCGGCTGTATGTCCCCGGAGAGTTCGGCGTTCTTGCAGTGTACGGTGCGGTCCTAGGGGTGCTAGTGGGGGTGGTTGCCATGCGGTACGACTTTGCGATTCCCCTACCTGAAGATGATGAGACAGCTGCCCACCTCCTTGTACTCGCGTTGGCGGCTGTGTTGGCCCTGGCGCTAGTGCTCACCGGCGTGATCCTGTACGGCGGTTCTGGTCTCCTTGAGGGGCTCGGGCTCGGGGCCCTCTCTAGCTACTGGTACCTGATCCCGGTAGGGGTAGGCGGCGCCGGGGTCTACTCCGCATTGAATTACTGGGCCGTCCGCGAGAGGTCGTTCGACGTCATCGCTCGGACGCGAGTATCGAGAAGCGGAACCGCTGCATTGGTGCAGGTCGGGCTCGGTGCGGCGGGTGCTGGGCCGCTAGGGTTGTTGACCGGTCACTTTCTTGGCCAATCGGCGGGTATCGGCGCGTTGAGTCGCGCGCTGATGAGGAAGGTTCACCACGTCAGGGCGGTCACCCTCCGAGGGCTCTCCAGCGCCGCGAGCCGTTACAGGCGGTTTCCCCTTGTTTCAGCGTGGGGCACGCTGCTAAACAACGCCGGTCTGTATGTGCCAGCCATCGCATTGGCCGCGATCTACGGGCCAGCCGTGGCAGGGTGGTTCGCACTCGCGGAGCGGACGACCAAAGTGCCCTTCACGCTGATCGGCAATTCTGCCGCGCAGGTGTACATGGGGGAGGCCGCGGATACATTGCGAAATGCCCCCTACGCTCTACGCCCGCTGTTCCGCACCTTCGCTCTCCGGCTCCTCTTAGTGGGAATCGTCCCCGCAACTGTCGTCGCACTCGTCGGCCCGGACCTCTTTCGCTTGGTTTTCGGAGCAGAGTGGGAGGTGGCGGGCGTTTTTGCCCGCGTCCTCGCTATCGCTTTTGTCGTGCGTTTCGTGGCTTCTCCGCTGTCTCAAACGTTGAATCTTCTAGAGCGGCAGGGCATTCAGCTGGTCTGGGAGGGCGGGCGGCTCCTCGCCGTAGCAGGCGTTTTTGTGCTTACGAGCTTACAGGGGTGGACGCCGGAGGAGTGCGTGCTCGGCTACAGCGTCGTGATGGCTATATCGTACGTAGTCATCGTGCTCGTCAGCTGGAGCTTCCTGCCCAGCGCGGACCCCCATAAGAAGAGCGGGGGGGGGATATGATGCTTGGGCTGGTTAATATCGCCGCCGTTTTCGCTCTCGCGGTTGCTGTAACGTTCCGTCAGCGCAGTATCACGCTCGCTTTACTGGCGACCGTCCTCGCGCTCAACGTGCTGTTACTCAGTAGCGTTGATTACGCGCTGGGCTTCATGATGGGAGAGGTAAAGGTTAGGTTGACTGAGGTGCTCCCTCTGGTCTTGGCAGTCGTGTGGCTCATGAGAAGGCCATTGCTGAGTAGCACCGTGGTTGCGTCTCTGACCTTCGTATGGCTAGCGGCCCTCGCGGCCGCCACGTCTTTCGTTCTCTCCGGGTGGGAGATCACGTGGTTGGTGTTCGCGGCGATGGTGTTCTTAGGGCCTGTGCTCGGTTCGGTTTACCCCATCGGGCTCACGGTCACCCAGAGTGAGCGTCTGTCGACCCTAACCGAACTCCTGGTCCTAGCGTTGGCGCTCGTCTCCTGCTTGTCTGTGCTCTTTTTCGGCGTGATCGGTGGATTCATGGGGTGGGACCAGTCGTACCGTCTGCGGGGGTTGGCCCCGATAGGGGGACCCATCGCGGTGGGGGCTGTCCTCATCCTCTTCGTCCCGCATTTCATCGGACGGGTGCTCCGCCGCCCTTCCCCGTACAACTTGGTAAAGGCTGGTGTCCTGATCTCGGGGCTCATCTTCACGGGATCGCGGGTCATCGTGGCTACGAGCTTGCTAGTCAGCGCGATTGTCGTCCTACACCACACCTTCACTTCAAACTCCCGCGGACGACTAGCCCGAGTGGGAGTGGCGATGACCGGGCTGACGGTGCTAAGCGTCATGGCGTTCCCTGCTATCGACAAGCAGGCGGCTTTCCAGCGTGCTCTGGGTGCACGCGATCTGACTGAGCTAACCAGCCGAGGTGATGTCTTGCGAGTAGAGAGCCTGAAGCAAGCTCGCAGCCTCATATCCGAGGCTCCGGTCCTTGGGCACACGCCTGGGCACGTCTACCCTTGGTTTAGGGGGGGCGAGCTCGAAGGTAAACAGGGGAACGTGTTCTATACAGACCACGGTATCTCGCTGATCGAACCCCACAACCTGTACCTCATGCTGGGCGCGGAGCACGGGCTCGTTGTGCTCGTGGGATTCGTCTTTCTCATGGCCTACTTCATCCGCAAGATGTACAGGGCCTTCCGGATCACTCGAGACGAGGCTCATCTGCACAACGTGCTAGGCGTACTGGCGTTCTTGCTGCAGGCGATGGCGTCCTCGCACCTCCTAATTAATCCCCGCGTGGCCTTTTTCTTCTGGCTCGTGCTCGGCGTGTGGATGAACTACGCGATCGCGTCCAGACATGCCACTCTCAGCCCTTCCTTACATGATCAAGAGCGATTTGTCTGACTTGAGTATCAAGAACCGTGTCTCTGTCTTAATGCTGATAAAGACGCGAGGGATCGTCTACGACGACCGTCTCAGAAAAGAATCGTTGAGCCTAGCTAGGGCGGGCGAGCATGTGCGCATCCTGGCCGTCGAGACCGCGAACACAGCGGAGGCGGGAGTCACCGACTACGGGGTTCCCTACACCACCGTCTCCCTGCTGAGCCGGCGCGGGATAGCGCGCGCCAAGGGCCTCGCCGTCAAGACGGCCGAGATGTATCGGCACTTCCTGCAACACGTCGTAAAGCTCCGGCCGCGGTGCGTGTGGGTGCACAACATGGAGATGGCTGGCCTGATCCCGGTTCTGGCGCTGTTGCGGCGGTGGGGCGTGATCGAGCGAATCGTCTGGGACCACCACGAACTCCCCTCGTCAGGTGTGCTGGCGCGGGCGGTTACGCGGCGCGCCCTCAGGGCGCTGTGCTCGATCCCCGACGCGCTCATCGCCGCGAACGAGCAGCGCCTCGGTCTGCTGATGGAGTCGGGCATCGTCGAAGCGAAGGAGGCGCCGAAGTGGCTGGTGCTCGACAACTTCGCCGACGAGACCTTTGCCACCCTGCAGGGGAGTGGGCTCCCTGAGGAGCTGCGCGAATGGCTCGGGGGGCGCGACTATCTGCTCGCCCAGGGAGGAGCGCACCCCAACCGCCACTTTTCTGCGCTCGTAGAGGCGGTTGTTGAATGGGGACGGGAGCCCTTGGTCGTAGTTGGGGGAGTCAACGAGGAGGAGGTCGAACGGCTGCGAGCGCGGTATCCCTCACTCAACGCGTGGGTCTACTTCACCGGGATGATCCCGCAGATGGACGTGGTGGACTACATCGACGGCGCCTCGGCCAGCGTCGTGCTCTACATGCAGGATTCAGAGAATACTTGGCTGTGCTCGCCCAACAGGCTGTATCAGGCTCTGAGCCGGGGGTGCCCTGTGATCGTGGGGAACAACCCCCCGATGAGGGCGATCGTCGAGCGGGCCAAGTGCGGTGTGGCGCTCTGCGACGATGGCCGCGATCCTCACTCCATCGTGGCTGGCTTAGAGGATTTCGCCGCCAAGCAGGGCGAGCTTACCCGGGCCGCGAAAGACCGGGTGGCGGCCTTCGCATGGCGGACGCAAGACCCGGCGGTGTGGACCGCAGCGGGAGTGCGCGCACCCCACGGTGGGGCAGTGGACCAAGGCATCGGCACTGCTTCTATCGGAGTGGCTACGGCGTGATGGGAGATGCTGTGGTATACAAAGTCTTAACTAAAGCGGTCAGGCGTCATGGATAGGTCCTACAAGCAAGTGTTGAGGGAGTCGGCGCGAGAAATCGCCTTCCGGTTCCTCTGTCAGCATCGCCAGGGTGATCACCCCAACGTGTTCTTGTACTGCTCCCGGAGGGGTGGATCCACGTGGTTGTTGAGCATCCTCGCGGCCCATCCAGGAGTCCGGTACGTCGGGCGCCCCTTCCTCTCGCTGCTTTGGAGCAGGTGGCGCTGGAGCCTGCCCGACCTCGACGCGGCAGCTGGCACCCCCGCAACGGATCACCCGTACGAACACTTCATCGCGTTCGGCGAACGGGAAGAAGCAGCGTTTATTGATATCGCTCGCCGTGTCGCTGACGGTTCGTTAATTGTCAACCCCGTGTTGAGGTTGAACGCGCCGTACTTCGAGCGCAAAACGGACCGGGTGGTCTTCCAGGTCACGCATGTCCCGGCGATGATCGAGACGCTAAGCGAGCGAGTAGACGCTCAACCGGTGGTCCTTGTGCGCCACCCTATACCCACGGCGCTGTCGGTCATGCAGAAGGGGTGGAGGGTCGAGGCGCATGACTACCTGAACCACAAGGGGTTCGCCTATGGACACCTGAACCAATGGCAGCGAGAGCTGGCTCGGAACATCATGGAGAACGGTGACGAGTTGGAGAAGCACGTCTTGGACTGGTCGCTGAAGATGATGCTCCCGATCCGCGCCGCGATTGAGCATCTCGACTGGCCGAGGCTCAGCTACGAGGGGCTCACCTTGGATCCAGTGCTCAACATCACTGCCCTAGCCGATGTGCTGAGGCTTGAGGAGGTCGAACCTATGCTTGAGCAGTCCAAGCGTGCTTCCGTGACGGTTACCGAGAAGACAACTTCCCACCTAGATGATCCCGAGTACCTACTAAGGCGGTGGCGCGACAAGGTCGGCGCTGACCAAGAGCGTCGTCTCCTTGAGATCACAAAGGAATTCGGTGCTTCGATTTACGAACCCGGCGAGGACCGCCCGACACACCCGGCCTTTCAAGAGGTGGTCCCGGCGCCGTAATCACCTCGCAGCCAGAGCTGTAGCCGACGTGCGCAAGTTCAGTCTCCGTTCGGCTGTAAGTCCCCGCTCGGCAGCGAGTAGTCAAGCCCAAGTGAGTAACCAGATTCAAAAGACAGGCTCATGAAGCCCCGTGTAGTTTTCATCACTCCCGTCGTCTCACAGTCCCGCTTTCATAAGCGGATTCGTGGACTTCAGAAGCTGGGAGCTCAGCCTCTCGTGCTGTCTTTCCAAAGGAGCTATTACAAGGGGGAACGCACGCCGGGCACGGTCCTGCTCGGGCGGATCGACCACGGGAACTACCTGCGGCGGCTCAAACCCCTGCTTGGGGCCGTGGGGGAGGTGCGGCGCCACGTTAAGGACGCCGACGCGGTGTATGCCTTCGGGCTCGACATGCTCTTGCTGACGTGGCTCGCGCTGGCTGGACGGCGGCAACGTCCGGCTGTGGTCTACGAGGTCGCAGACATCCGGGGTGTCCTCATCGGGTCCGGGCTCCTCTCGCGAGGGCTGCGGCTACTGGAAAAGTTTCTGCTAGCACGCACCGACTTGTTGGTCGTCACGTCACCGGCTTACCTAGAGGGCTACTACCGCGGGGTGCTGGACGCCGACCTGCCCCCAACGCTCGTTGTCGAGAACAAGCTCGAGGTGGAGGTGGCCGGGGCCAGCGCGCCTACGCTGAAGCGAGAGGGGCCCATCCGCATCGGGTACTTCGGCCTCCTGCGGTGCCGCACGACGGTTGACGCGCTGCAGCAACTGGTAGATCGGTACCCCAGCCGGTTCCGCGTGATCCTGCGGGGGATCAACTTCGGCGTCGGCGAGCCGCTCCAGCGGCTTGCTCGGCACCCGAGTGTCGAGGACGGCGGCCCGTTCCGCTCTCCGGACGACTTGGGGGCGATGTACGGCGGCGTGGACGTCGTGTGGGTGGCGCAGAACCACGCCCGTGCGAACACGATGTGGTCTCGCACGAACCGGTACTACGAGGCCTGTCATTTCGGGAAGCCCATGATCGCGCAGGTGGGGACGCAGGATGGGGGGCAGGTCGAGGAACGTAGGTTGGGCCTGTGCATCGACATGCGCGACGGCATGGCCATGGTGGAGCGTCTGGGTGCGCTCGATCGCGCCGACATTGAGAGGTGGACGAGGAACGCTCGGGCGTTGCCCCCTGGAGTACATACATATACGGACGAGCACGCTCGCATCATCGACGCGCTCGGGTTCGGCTAACTACTGGGCTCCTGCATTGGCACGACACCACTTGCAATTTCCCGTTGTCAGAACACTGCGAATACCCAACACCTACGGATACCCAACACCTACGGATACCCAACACCTACGAGTACTTATGCAGATCATACACATCGTTAGCGCACGGCCGAACTTCATGAAGGCCGCGCCCGTGCTCGCCGCCTTCGCTCACCACGAGGGAGTTACGCAGCGGCTCGTCCACACCGGCCAGCACTACGACACGAACATGTCCGACGTGTTCTTCCACCAACTCGGCCTCCCCAAACCCGATGTCAACCTCGGCGTTGGCTCCGGCACCCATGCCGTCCAAACCGGGCAGGCGATGGTGAAGCTCGAAGAGCTGTTCATGGAAGATCGGCCGGACCTCGTTCTGGTCTACGGCGACGTGAATCCCACCGCCGCCGCCACCCTCGTTTGCGCTAAGCTCCACATCCCCGTCGGCCACGTCGAGGCGGGCCTGCGTTCCTTCGACCGGCGGATGCCCGAGGAGGTCAACCGCCTCGTGACGGACCAACTCGCCGACTACCTCTTCACGCCGTCGCTCGACGGCGACGAGAACCTCGCGCGTGAGGGTGTGGACCCGGAGAAGGTGCACTTCGTCGGGAACGTGATGATCGACACGCTCGTGCGGCTGCTGCCGGAGGCAGAGGCCACCTGGCCCGAGCTCCGCGATGAGCTCCAGCTCAAGGACGGGAACTACGGCCTCGTCACGCTCCACCGCCCCTCGAATGTGGACGACCCGGACATGCTGGCGGACCTCGTCTGCACGCTCGACGAGCTCGCCGAGCGGCTCCCGCTCGTCTTCCCAGTTCACCCCCGCACGCGGCAGCGGATGGCCGATCTCGGCCTCGCCTTCGAGAACCCTGAGGTCCGACTCGCCGAGCCTATCGGATATCTCGGCTTTCTCGCGCTCCAGCGGTTCGCCAAGCTCGTGGTGACCGACTCGGGCGGTGTCCAAGAAGAGACGACGTACCTCGGCGTCCCATGCATCACGGCGCGCGAGAATACGGAGCGGCCGGTCACCGTGACGGAGGGGACGAACGTTCTCGTCGGACAGGATCTGGACCGGCTGCAGGAAGAGGTCGAGCGCGTCCTCTCCGGCGATGCCAAGACGGGAAGCCGGCCGGCGCTCTGGGATGGCCGCGCCGGCGAGCGGATCGCCCAGCTGGTTGTCAAGGAATCTGAAGTCGAATTCGTAGAGGCAGCGTGAGCAAAGACAAGAAAAAGCTGCTCTGGATCAACCATTTCGCCGTGCCTCCCGGAGAGGGGGGCGGGACGCGGCACTACGAGATGAGCCGCGAGCTCGTCCAGCGGGGGTGGGGCGTCACCATCGTGGCGTCGGACTTCAACCTCCACACGCGTCGATACACCCGCCGCGCAGGCGCTGACGACCGGCGCGTGATCGCGGAGGAGTACGACGGCGTGGCCTTTCGCTTTCCGTGGACGGCGCCTTACGAGAAAAACGATTGGCGGCGGGCGTGGAACTGGCTCTCCTTTGCGCGAGCCGTGTGGCGGTGGTCGCCGGAGCGCGGCCGGCCGGACGTAGTGATCGGCTCGTCGCCGCACCTCTTCGCCGCCCTCGCCGGTGAGCGGTTGGCGGCCCGCTGGGGCGTTCCCTTCGTCTTCGAGGTTCGAGATCTCTGGCCCGAAAGCATGGTCGCCGCGGGAGGGAGCAAGGGACCCGTCTATACCGCCTTCAAGTGGATCGCGAACTACCTCTACGGCCGGGCGGACCGCATCCTCTGCCTCGCACGCGGCACCCAGACGTACCTGCGCGACAAACTCGACATCCCTGAGGAGAAGCTGGAGTTCGTCCCCAACGGCGTCGACCCCAACGCCTTCCCTGAGGTCGAGCGTTCGGCGCGGCCGACGACGACGCTCATCTACGCCGGGGCGCACGGGCCCGCGAATGGGCTCGACACTGTTCTGGGGGCGGCCGACCGCCTGCGGGAGCGGAGCGACATTCGGTTTCGACTCGTCGGCGATGGGCCATCCAAGGGAGATCTCAAGCGGCAGGCCGAGCAGATGGAGCTCGACAACGTGGCCTTCCTCGATCCCGTACCGAAGGCGCAGATGCCGGAGGTGCTCGGCAATGCCGATGCCGGGCTCATGGTCCTGCGCGAGACGCCGCTTTTCGCCTTCGGGGTGAGCCCGAACAAGCTGTTCGACTACATGGGTGCGGCGCTCCCAGTCGTCTGCAACGTGCCGGGCGAGGTGGCGTGGATGGTGGAGGAGGCCGACACCGGCGAGCAGGCCGAGAACGGCTCCGCCGAAGCGCTCGCCACTGCCGTGGAGCGGCTCGCCGATCGCACCCCCGAGGAGCGAGCGGAGATGGGTCGGAGCGGGCGGGCCTGGGTGGCGCGCGAGCACGGTCGCACCGTGCTGGCCGAGCGCCTCGACCGCGTGCTGCGGGAGCTGGTGTGATGCGGGTGCCTCTTGTAAAATGGCCGGAGGCCGGCCGGACGCTCTATCGCACGTTCGGTGGGCGCGGACTCGCGCTCCGTGCGCTCCACGAGGGGCGCCGGAAGGCGGGGCGTTTCCGGGCGCAGCCTCGCTTTACGGCAGCCACATCGCCGCCGGCCCCTTGGCTCCGTGTGGACGAGGCGCGGCTGGCCGCCGCGACCGACCGCGAGGTTGCGCTCGATCGAGCCGGACGCGTGCTCGAAGGACATCACCAGGCCTATCGGTGGACGTGGCGAGGTCTCCCCACGGATGCACACGGTTGGCTTGAACACCCCACGACGGGTCGGACCGCAGCGGCCGACCGGCCCTGGTGGGAGGTCGCACACCTCGATCCGGCGTTTGGCGACATCAAGGATCTCTGGGAGCCCGCGCGGTTCGCGTGGCTCTACGACCTCGTCCGCGCCTACGTGCTCACGCAGGACGACCGCTACGCGCAGGCGGCGCTCGTCCTCATTGGACGTTTCGCGGAGAGTAGCCCCGCGTTTCGTGGACCTCATTGGTCGTGCGGTCAGGAGACTGCGATCCGCGCCGTCGCTCTGCTCTATGCCGAAGCGAACCTCGCGGGCGCCCCGGCGATGGACGATGCAGCGCGTGCTCTCCTGCGCACCCTGCTGGCCGCCTCAGGCGAGCGCATCGCCGACGCTATCGGCTACGCGGTCTCGCAGCGCAACAACCACGCGATCTCCGAAGCGTCGGGCCTCGTCCTCCTGGGCACGCGCTTCCGAGGCAATCACCCGGAGGCCGCGCAGTGGTTGAGCGACGGGCACGAGTGGCTCGAACGCCTGATCGTGGAGCAGTTCGCGGCCGACGGGTGGTACATCCAGCACTCCTTCACGTATCAGCGTCTGGCACTGGAGCAGTGCGTACTGGCTGAGCGGGCGCTTCGGGCCACCGGCCGCCACCTCAGTGACGCCGCCGTCGCACGCCTCACGGCCGCCGCCGATCTGCTGGCGACGCTCGTCGAGCCGGAGACGGGCATCGTGCCCAACTATGGCGCGAACGACGGGGCCTTCGTCCATCCCGCTACGCTCGCTGCCTATCGCGACTTCCGCCCCGTGCTCTCGGCCGTCTGCGCCACCTGGCAGCACCCGCTGCCGGAGTCGGTGCCGCTTGATCCCGAAGTGCTCGCCTGGCTCGGCCTCCCGTCTCCGCCTCGCCGAGACGACGTCGGCGATGGGGTCTGGACGGGGCCCTCGGGCTGGGCCGTCTTGCGGAAGGGGCCGATGCAGGTGTTCCTGCGCGCTGGCCACTACACATCGCGGCCGGCCCACCTCGACCCCCTCCACCTCGACGTCCGCTGTGGGACGCAGGAAATCGTGGTGGACGCCGGCACGCACGCCTACAACGCACCGCCACCGTGGCGGAACGGGCTCGTCGGCGCCGCCGTCCACAACGGCCCTCTCCTCGACGAGCGCGAGCCCGGCGTGCGCGGCCCGCGTTTTCTCTGGTATCTCTGGCCGGAAGCCGCTCTCGTGAGCGTCGGAGAGGAAGTGGATACGTTCACCGTCGTCGCCGAGCGGCCGGGGTGGGTCCGGCGCCACGTCACCGTGACGGCCTCGCGCGTCGAGGTGCGCGACACCGTGCTGGCCGACGATGCGGAAGCCCTGCGGGTCCGGTGGCTCCTCCACCCTGATGCCGATCCGACGAACATCGAGTCCGAAGGCGGGACGTGGCGGACAGCCGAGTCGGTCGGTACGCTCGGCTGGTTCTCGCCCCACTACGGGGAGCGCATCCCCTCCCGCTACCTCGACGTGTGCCAGCTTGCCGAGCCTGGGGCGACGCTCACTACGATCATTCGTGGGGCGTAAGCGTAGGATCTGCAACACCTTGTTCATCTCTTCTGACAGCTTCTCCCATGAAACAACTCCTCCAGCGCCTGGACACCGGCGCCACAGAACTCGCTGAGGTCCCCACCCCGTCCGTATCCGGTCCCGCCTTGCTCGTCGAAACGCGCGCTACGGTGATCTCGGCCGGGACGGAGCGGATGCTCGTCGACTTCGGGCGGGCCAACCTGCTCGAAAAGGCCCGAAGACAGCCCGACAAGGTCCGCCAAGTGATCGATAAGATGCGCACCGAGGGCGTGGGCACCACGCTCGACGCCGTGCGCGCCAAGCTCGACGCCCCCATCCCGCTCGGGTACTGCCAGGCCGGCGTGGTCGTCGGTGTAGGCAGCCGGCCAGGGGGCTTCGCCGTCGGTGACCGTGTAGTCACGAACGGGTCGCACGCCGAGTACGTGCGCGTGCCGCACACCCTCTCGGCGAAGGTCCCAGACGGGGTGAGCTTCGAGGCCGCCGCCTTCGCTCCGGTCGCGGCCATCGGCCTGCAAGGCGTCCGCCTGGCCGAGCCGACGCTCGGGGAGACCGTCGTCGTGGTGGGCCTGGGGCTGATCGGGTTGCTCACGGTGCAGCTGCTGCGGGCCAATGGGTGCCGGGTAATCGGAGTCGACCGCGCCCCGGATCGGCTGTCCCTGGCCGAGAAGTACGGGGCGCACGCCCTGGAAGACTCGGAGGGCGTGCCAGCGCAGGTGCAGGCGCTCACCGACGGCGTCGGCGCCGACGCCGTGCTGCTGACGCTCGCTTCGTCGTCGGACGAGCCGATCCACCAGGCCGCCGAGATGAGCCGGAAGCGGGGGCGCATCGTCCTTGTCGGCGTGACCGGCCTCAATCTCCGCCGGGACGATTTCTATCAGAAGGAGTTGAGCTTCCAGGTCTCGTGCAGCTACGGCCCTGGCCGTTACGACCCGACCTATGAGGAGGCCGGGCAGGATTACCCCCTCCCGTTCGTTCGGTGGACCGAGCAGCGCAACTTCGAGGCGGTGCTGGAGCTGATGGCCTCGGGCCAGCTCGACCCGTCGCCGCTGATCACCCACCGGTTCGCGTTCGACGACGCTCCGGATGCCTACGACGTGATCAGCGGCGACCAGCCGAGCCTCGGGGTGGTGCTCACGTACCCGGACCGGGAGGGCACGCCGCCTAGCCGCGGGAGTCGGACCCTCATTCGTAATGGGCAGACGACGGCCGCTGGCCGAGGAAGCGTGGGCGTGATCGGAGCGGGTAACTTCGCCGTTCGGACGCTGCTCCCGGTCCTCAAGGACGTAGACGCCCACCTCCACACGATCGCTTCCGGGGGCGGCACGAGTGGTGCCATCGCTGCGGAGAAGTTCGGGTTCGCCCGGACCACCACCGACCTCGACGCCATCTTCGAGGAGCCAGAGATCGACACGGTGTTCGTGCTGACCCGTCACGACACCCACGCCCGCTTCACGCTCCGCGCGCTGGAGGCGGGCAAGCACGTGTTCGTGGAGAAGCCGCTCGCACTCACCGAGGAGGAGTTGGACGCCGTAGCCGGGGCGGCCGTAGACGCGGGCCGAATGGTTGTGGTCGGGTTCAACCGGCGGTTCGCACCCCTCACGCGGGACGTACAGGAGCTCTTGCACGAGCGAGCAGGGCCACTCGCCGTCGTGGCAACGGTGAACGCCGGGGCGATCCCACGCGACCACTGGACGCAGGACCAGAACGTCGGGGGCGGGCGGATCGTCGGCGAAGCTTGCCATTGGCTGGACCTCGCACGCGGCCTCGTTGGGGCGCCGATCGAGCACGTCGAGGCTACGGCGGCGCGCGACCGGAGCGGGCGGCCGATTGACGACATCGCCCACCTCACCGCCGAGTTCGCCGATGGCTCGACGGCGGTGGTTCATTATCTCGCCAACGGGTCGAAAGCGTTTCCGAAAGAGCGCATCGAGTGCTTCTTCGACGGCAAAACGCTCGCCATCGACAACTGGCGCCGCTTGCAGCGGTACGGCGTCGCTGGCCCGTGGTACGAGCGACCGCTGAAGATGGACAAGGGGCACGCCGCCGAGGTCGAGGCCTGGGTAGACGCCGTACGGCAGGGAGGCCCGCCCCCCATCCCGTTGGAGGAGCTTTTGGAGGTCTCTCGCTGGGCGATCCGAGCGGGCGAGCAAGCGCGGAGTGGGTCCCGTGCTCCGTTGAACACGGACACGGCTTCGACAGAAACCACCCAAGCGTAGTGGGTTACGAGGTGACGTCGAATCAGCTGTATCGCCGCATCGGGAAACCTCTGCTGGACCGGACGCTCGCTGCGGCGGGTCTCGTCGTGTTGACGCCGGTTGTCGGCGCGCTCGCGACGCTCGTCCGCACCAAGTTGGGGAGCCCCGTGTTCTTCCGCCAGACACGCCCGGGGCTGCACGGTCGCCCGTTCCACATGGTCAAGTTCCGTACGATAACGGACGAGCGGGACTCCGAGGGCAACCACCTCCCCGACGCCGAGCGGCTCCCCCGTTCGGGCGCTTCCTCCGCAGCACGAGCCTCGGCGAGCTCCCCGAACTGTGGAACGTGCTCCGCGGCGAACCACGACATGAAGAGGCCGGCCGGCCGCTTGGCGGGGGTGTTTCGGGAGGTGAGGCCGTAGCGCGCGTCGGAGCAAACCCGTAGGGGCCGCGTTTCAGGTGTCATACCAGCCACTGATTCCATGAGCAGCGCATTCGACATCAGCACGGAGCAGGGGCAACTCGTCATCCGTGTCCACCCGCCCGGGCCGGACCGGGAGACCCTCGCGGCGGTGCTCGACTTCCTCGAGCTGGAGGCCCTCCGGAAGCGGAGCGCGCTGGGGGAGGAGCAGGCAGACGCCCTTGCCGACGACGTGAAAGAGGCCGCGTGGCAGCGGGTACGGCCCCTCTTCGAGGCCGGGGAGCAGCGTGCCTGAGCCCGTAGTCGTCGATACGAACGTCCTGTTCTCTGCGCTGCTCCGGACCACGTCGAGCTTCGCGCAGCAGCTCCTGGCTTCCGGGCACGACTTTTTCGTCTGTGAGTCCGTCATCGTGGAGCTCTTCAAGCACAAGGAGCGGATCGTACGGCTGAGCCGGCTCTCCGAGGAGGAGATCGTCCGGTTTTTCTACCTCCTCCTCCGCCGGCTCGACCTGTTCAAGGAGGACCTCATCGCCCTCTCGGCGCGCGAGGAAGCGTGGCGGCTGTGTCGGGACGTCGACGAGGCCGACACCCCACACGTCGCGCTCACGCTTCATCTCGATGGCCGGTTGTGGACGGGCGACGAGCGGTTGAAGCGGGGCTTACGCGAGCGCGGATTCGACCGGTTCTTCGAGCCCAACGTGTAGCACCATTTCTGAACACCGTCCTCTGCCACCATGAATGCTGCTTCCACTTCCTACCAACGTTGGGGCAAATCGCTCCTCGACCGTACGCTCGCCGCAGCCGGATTGGTCGTGCTGGCCCCGGTGCTGGGTGGACTCGCGCTCGGCGTGCGGGCAAAGCTCGGGAGCCCCGTGCTTTTCCGCCAGACGCGGCCCGGTCAGCACGGCCATCCGTTCGAGATGATCAAGTTTCGGACGATGACCGACGCACGCGACGCCGGCGGCCACCTCCTGCCCGACGCCGAGCGGCTCCCCCCGTTCGGCCGGTTCCTCCGCAGCACGAGCCTCGACGAACTCCCCGAGCTATGGAACGTGCTCTGCGGCGACATGAGTCTCGTCGGTCCGCGCCCGCTCCTCATGCGCTACCTCGACCGCTACACGCCCGAACAGGCGCGGCGACACGAGGTGAAGCCCGGCGTCACCGGGTGGGCGCAGGTCAACGGTCGCAACGCGCTCTCGTGGGAGGAGAAGTTCGCCCTCGACACGTGGTACGTCGACCACGTCTCACTGGGGCTCGACCTGCGCATTCTCACGCTGACGTTGAAAAAGGTCGTCGTGCGCGAGGGGATCAGCGCTGCGGGGGAGGCGACAGCAACCGAATTCCTGGGATCGTCCCCTTCACCCTCAAATCCCTCTATGACGTGAACGACCTCGTGATCTTTAGCTGTGGAGGACTCGGCCGTGAAGTCCTCGAACTCGCCCTTGACGTTGCCGCCGCAGGAGAGCCCTGGAACGTCATCGGTTTCCTCGATGACGACGACGACCTGCACGGCGAGCAGATCCACGGCTATCCCGTGCTCGGTGGCACGGAGTGGGTGGCCGAGCACCCCGGCGTTTATGCCGTCGTCGCCATCGGCAGTACGGCGGCGCGGCGAAAGGTGGTGGAAAAGCTGACCAAAGCGGGCTCTGTCGAGTTCGCCACGCTGGTGCACCCGCGCGCGATGGTTGGCCGCTACGTGGAGATCGGTGCGGGCTGTGTAGTCTGCGCCGGGTCGCTGCTAACCACGGACATCACGTTGGGAGATCACGTGATTGTCAACCTCGACTGCACGGTCGGTCACGACGCCGTCCTGAAGGACTTCGTCACCGTCGCGCCGAGCGTCAACGTGTCCGGCAACGTTTTGGTAGGGGAGGGGTGTGACCTCGGCACCGGCAGCACCATCATCCAGGGCAAGACGATAGGCGAATGGAGCATCGTAGGGGCCGGGGCCGTCGTCGTGAAGGATCTCCCGGCCAATGTCACGGCTGTCGGGGCTCCGGCGAAGCCGATCAAAGAACGCCCGGCGGGCTGGCACGAGTAAGCGCGACGCGCCTTTGCTTGCCCTATTTGTTACGGGACGTAACCATATGCGTACAGAATCCCCCATGCCCGACCGCATCTACCTCTCGCCGCCCCACCTCGGCGCGGCCGAAGAAGAATTTGTCCGTGAAGCTTTCATGACGAACTGGGTGGCCCCCGTCGGCCCCCACGTCGACGCGTTCGAGCGCGAGTTCGCCGCCCACGTCGGGAGCGAGCACGCCGTGGCGCTCTCGTCGGGCACGGCCGCCCTCCACCTCGCGCTCCGGCTGACCGGCGTCGAGCTCGGCGACGAGGTGCTCGTCTCGACGCTCACGTTCTGCGCGAGCGTCAACCCGATCCTCTACGAGGGCGGCCGGCCGACGTTCATCGACAGCGAGACGCGGTCGTGGAACCTCGACCCCAACCTCGTCGAGGACGTCCTCCGCGCGCGCGACCAAGCGGGGAAACGCCCGGCCGCGCTCGTCGCCGTCCACCTCTACGGGCAGACCGCCGACCTCGACCCGCTCGTGGCGCTGTGCGAGCGCTACGGCGTCCCGCTCATCGAGGACGCAGCCGAAGCGCTCGGCGCGACCTACAAAGGGCGGGCGCCGGGGACGTTCGGCGAGAGCGGCATCTTCTCGTTCAACGGGAATAAGATCATCACGACGTCGGGCGGCGGCATGCTCGTCACCCCGGACGCTGAACTCGCCGCGCACGCCCGCAAGCTGGCGACGCAGGCTCGGGACGCGGCCCCGCACTACGAGCACTCCGAGATCGGCTTCAACTATCGGCTCTCGAACATCCTCGCGGGTGTCGGTCGGGGGCAGCTTCAGGTGCTGGAGGACCGGGTCGAGGCCCGCCGCTCCAACTTCGCGCATTACGAAGCGCACCTCGGCGATCTCCCCGGCATCGACTTCATGCCGGAGGCGGAATGGGGACGCGCCAGCCGATGGCTGACGTGCCTCACGATCGACCCGGAGGCGTTCGGCGCGAGCCGGGAGGACGTGCGGCTCGCCCTCGAAGCGGAGAACATCGAGGCGCGGCCCGTCTGGAAGCCGATGCACCGGCAGCCGGTCTACCAGGCCTATGACGCCATCGGCGGTGCCGTCGCCGACCGGTTGTTCGAGCGCGGGCTGTGCCTGCCGTCGGGGTCCAGCCTGAGCGAGGCCGACCTGCAGCGGATCGTGGCGGTCGTCCGGGACGTCGGTGCTTCAGCCCGCGAGGGCCCCCTCGAACTCGCAGGCTCAGCGTGATACCTGTGGCTCGTGAAGGTTAGATGTCTTATGCTGACAACGCGCAACCTGGAACCGTGCGCTCTACGGGTCCTCTTATTTTGCACATTGATGCACACATCCCAGCGCTGGACCGTGCGCTCCCTAGCGCTGAACCGATAGTTTACCGAATCTGATGCAAGATCACTTACTGTTCAAATCGATGGGCAACCGGGCGCGCGTCGCCGTGAAGTTCTCCATCGATCTCGCCCTCTGGCTCCTCGCTACCCCGCTCGCTTTCGCGCTCCGGCTCGAGGGCGGCGTCGGCGCGTTCGCCGACGCGATCGTGCTGCTCGTGATCGCCGGGCTGCCCGTGAAGGCGCTCGCCGTCTTCGTGCTGCGGCTGCCGTGGCGGTCGTGGTACAAGGTGGGCGTGCGCGACCTCTTCGTCCTTTTGCAAGGGGTGGCGGTGGTGACGGTGTTCATGGTCGGCATCGGCTATTTCTTCCCCGAGGGCGTCATCGTCCCCCGCAGCGTGCCCCTCCTGGAGGCGATGCTCGTCGTGCTGCTCCTGAGCGCGGCGCGGATGTCGACCCGGCTGCTCAGCGAAACCCGCCGCCGTCGCGTGTCCAGCACGCGGAGCCGGAAGGTGCGGCAGGTCCTCATCGTCGGGGCTGGGGAGTCGGGGACGATGATCGCGCGCGAGATGCTGCGCCACCCCGAGGCCGGGCTGCGCCCCATCGGGTTCGCCGACGACGACCCCGGCAAGCGGAAGAGGCGGTTCCTCGGGCTCCCCGTCCTCGGCACGCTCGAGGACCTGCCCGGGCTGCTCATCACGTATCGCATCGACGAGGTGCTCATCGCTATGCCGTCGGAGGCCGGCGACGTGGTTCGCTCCGTCGTCGAGCACGCCCAGCACGCGCGCGTCGAGTACCGGATCATCCCCGGCGTCTACGAGCTCCTGAGCGGGCGCGTCGCCATCTCGCAGATCCGCGAGGTCAACCTCGAAGACCTCCTCCGCCGCGACCCCGTCCGCCTCGACGTCAGCGACATCCGGGGCTACGTCGGGGGGCGGGTCGTGCTCGTGACCGGCGCGGGGGGCTCCATCGGCTCCGAGCTCGTCCGGCAGATCGCGCGCTTCGGCGCGCGGCGGGTCCTGCTGCTCGGGCGCGGCGAGAACAGCATCTACCAGATCCTCGGCGAGTGCCGCCGCACGTGGCCCGAACTCGACGTCGAGCCGCTAATCTGCGACGTCCGCGACCGCGACCGCCTCGCGCACCTGTTCGAGCGGTACCACCCCGACGTCGTCTTCCACGCCGCCGCGCACAAGCACGTGCCGCTGATGGAGGGGAACCCCGACGAGGCCGTGCTCAACAACGTCGGCGGTACGCTCAACCTCGCCGAGCTCGCCCTCGCGCACGGGGTCGAGCGCTTCGTCAACA
>CAYTJT010000038.1:0-17898 GCA_964438105.1 uncultured Rhodothermales bacterium
ACCACCAGCTTCGGTGAACTTCAGGCCGCTGTCAAACTAGCACCACTGGTTTATAAGAGTGGATATGTACAACACCACGTCCGGCATCTACGTGGGCGAGCTGACGGCGTACCCCGCAGCAGGGCGGAGGCGATTCGACCCTCCGCACTGGGATAGGTATTTCGGAGACAAGTGGTGAGCCCCTAGTCTGATCCCACGCCCTTCGCTTGCGAAGGCGAGGAAGAGGGGCCACGCCAAGCGTACCGGCGGCCGTTCAGGATGCGACATCATGGCTGCGGAGAGTGGACGCGCCACCGGATACTCGATGCCGGCCGGAGTCAGGTCACACGGGCAGGCCGCAGCGAGCAGAACAACCGTGTATATCGTGCTCGTAGCATCATGGAACGCGGAATGCTGGCGGTGTAGCTACCTTCGACACGGCGATCGAGAGTGCAGCCGTTGCCACCGATGAGCCGCTGACGGATGAACTGAGCTGCTGGCGGATAAACGGATTATCGCCTCACGCGAACCGCCTCAGATCGAATAGAGCGGTGCCTCATCTCGTCCCGTCCGAATTTTCAAAGCCGAATTGTAGCACGGATCGCACGCCCGTCCCGAGACGTAAGGGTGGGCCATTACGCTAACCGAACGAGACTCCCGACGATATGCGCGCCATCTCATCGCCTCCGAACCACGGTGGGCAGTCCGCCCGCCGCTCCGCGCTCGTGACGGGCGGCGCGGGGTTCATCGGAAGCCACCTCGTGGACCGGCTCCTCGGAGACGGGTGGGCGGTGACGTCCCTCGACAACTTCGACCCGTTTTACGACCCCGCTACCAAGCGAGCCAACGTGGACGCTCACCTCCGACACCCGGCTTTCCGCCTCGTCGAAGCCGACGTGTGCGATGCGGAGGGCCTGCGAGAGGCGCTCCCCGGGGGCTACGACGTCGTCGTGCACCTCGCGGCGAAGGCGGGCGTCCGCCCCTCAATCGAGGCCCCGGCTGCGTACCAGCGGGTGAACGTGGAGGGGACCCAAGTGCTCCTCGAACTGGCCCGCGAGTGGGGCACTCGGCAGTTCGTCTTCGCCTCCTCGTCGAGCGTCTACGGGGTGAGCCCGGACGTCCCGTGGCGCGAGACGGAGCCGGGGCTCCGCCCCATCAGCCCGTACGCGGCGACGAAGGTGGCCGGCGAACTCCTCGGCCACGTCTATGCCCACCTCTACGGCGTCCGCTTCGTCGCGCTCCGGTTCTTCACCGTCTACGGACCCCGGCAGCGGCCCGACCTCGCCATCCACAAGTTCGCGCGGCGGATGCTCGCTGGACAGCCGATCCCCCTCTACGGCGATGGGTCCACGCGGCGCGATTACACATTCGTAGATGACGTGGTGGACGGGATCGTCGCGGCCATGTCGTACGACGGCTCGCCTTACGAGGTGATCAACCTCGGGAACAGCCGGACAGTCCAGCTCTCGGAACTCGTTGCGGCCCTCGAGCGGGCGCTCGGAGTGGAAGCGAAGGTCGAGCGGCTCCCGCCGCAACCCGGCGACGTCCCGCAGACGTGGGCAGCCCTGGACAAGGCAGAGCGGTTGCTGGGCTATAAACCGAGGACGGCGCTGGCGGAGGGGCTGGCGGCCTTCGCGGCCTGGCTCCAGGAGCACTCCGAGGGGGAGCATCCCGAGGGGGCGGCGCCTCCCCCGGAACCTACCCATGACGCTTGCCGCTCGTCGTGAGCGGGCAACCGCGCCGTCCTCTATGCGCGGCCCCTCGAGTCCGACCCCTGCTGACCGCTGTAACCGATCCGCCGTGACGTTCGACCACTTACCCCCCCCCGGCACACCGAGCTACGATCTCTGCGTCATCGGCGGCGGCCCTGCCGGTCTCACCGTCGCCAACGAGGTGGCTCGCCGCCGCCCCCGCCTCCGCCTCTGTGTGCTGGAGAGCGGGGGGCGGGAGCGGTCGGTGTTCGCCGACGAGCTCCGAGACGTCGACGCCACGGGGATACGGGTGAAGGCGCACTCGCGCGAGCGCGTGCTCGGGGGCGCCTCCTCCACATGGGCCGGGCTCTCGGCGCCGCTGGACGGGATCGACTTCGAGCACCGGCCGTGGGTGCCGCACTCGGGGTGGCCCTTCTCGCGAGAGGAACTGCTGCCGTACTACGCGGCCGCCGCGGAGCGCTACCGCTTCGCCCCCCCGGCCCTCTTCGAACCGGAGGCTTGGAGGCCGGACGGCGAGCGCCGCTGGCAACGGCTCGAATGGAAAACGTTTCTTCGCAACGAGACGCCCCAGCGCTTCGGAGAGGAGCTCGCGGACATGTTCGAGCGCGACGGCGTCGACCTCTACCTCAACGCGACCGTGACCCGGCTCGGGGGCGACGCGGAGACGGGCAGGGCGACGCACGCCGCCGTGCGTACGGCGGCCGGAGCCGAGGGCGAGATCCGGGCGCGGAGGTTCGTCGTGGCGGCGGGCGGGATCGAGAACGCCCGGCTCCTGCTGCTCTCCACCTTCGCCTGCCCCGACGGGCTCGGGAACGAGCGGGGCCAAGTGGGCCGCTACCTGATGAACCACCCGAAGGGGACCCACGGTACCCTCGTGCCGCGCCGCCCCCTGCCGTCGTCGCTCCCGTTTTTTGGCTTAGGGCGGGGGCCGCACCAGGGGTTTCTCGGGCTCCGGTTGAGGGAGGAGGAGCAGGCTGCGCGTGGCCTGCTCAACAGCTACCTCCGCCTGCTGCCCGTCCACGCATGGGCCGACCGGCCCGGGGTGCAGGCGCTCGTCGGCACGGTCCGCCGACTCCGCGCGGGGTGGCGCGAGGCCGACGCCGCGATGCTACCGCCGGACCCGATGGAGGTACCGGATCCGGACGGAGAGGGGGAGCCCGCCGCCGGGTGGCCGGGATGGGCGGCGGCGGCGGCGGCCGTCGCTCGGGATCACCGTAGCGTGCGCGCGTTCCTCGCCCACCACCTTCGGGGGGAGGGAGGGCAGCCCGTGACGGCGTTCGTGCTGCGGAATTTCATGGAGATGGCGCCCGACCCGGCCAACCGCGTTACGCTGGGGACCCGCCGCGACGCCTTCGGAACTCCGCTGCCGGCGGCGCACCACGACGTGGGCTGCCTCGACCGGCGGAGCATGACGGCGGTCCACGAGGCGCTCCGCGAAGACCTCGCGTCGGGCGGGTGGGCCCGTCTCGAGTCCGGCTTGGACGGGGGCGCCGAGCCGTGGCCGCTTCGCGAGGACGCCTCTCACCACCTCGGCACCACACGCATGGGCCGGGACCCGTCGACGTCCGTCGTGGACGGGCAGGGCCGCGTCCATAGCGCTCCTAACGTCTACGTCGCCGGGGGCTCGGTTTTCCCCACGTGCGGCAACGCCAACCCGACTTTAACGATTGTCGCCCTCGCCATCCGTCTCGCCGAGCACCTCTCCACCGACCATTCCCCACGAGCCTCGCCCTCAGCCTCCCGGTCGTCGTCTTCCGCATCGCCCTGCTAGCGGCGTTCGCCGGGAGTGCTCCCATTCGAGGAGCGGGTCGCGAGACAGGCGGACCGGGCGCCCGCGCACCCACGTACCAACGGGGACGGTGGTCGCCGAGCGTAACCCTCGGCGTCAGCAACAACCCCGGACCGTCTTCGCGTACCGGCTGGAGCAGCGGAGCGGCTGATGACACGCTCGTCTACGCGCGCGCGCCGGGCTGAGGGGCGGCTACGGGGGGCGAAGGCGTCGGCCGGGCGAAGAGGCCCGGAGCGAGCCGGGCCACGTCCACGAAGAAGACGTAGAGGAGGAGGTTCTCGACGAAGCTCACCTCCATCAGCAGGATCGTCAGCAGGTGGAACGGCACCATCACGGCGAAGAACACCCACCGGAAGAGGCGGCTGACGAGCACGAGCGGGGCGAGCGCCTCGACGAGCGTGACGACGGGGAAGCCCGCTTTGAGCACGAGGGCGGCCAGCGGCCAGGTCGCCACGAGCCCGCCCAGGTTGAAGTCATGGTACGAGGTGCGGAGCGAGCGGCTGACGAGGAAGTTGAGGATCGTGTCGCCCGTGAAGATGTCGACGCCCTGGAAGAGGCGGAAAAACCCCACCATGCCGTAGCATATCGCCGCGACGAGCGCCACGGCTATCAGGGGAACGGCGTGCGGGTTGTAGCCGGCGCCGCCTCGGCGCTCGGGGAGAACGGCGAAGACGGCGAGCGTAAGAGCCGCCAGCAGCGGGATGATTTCGGCGTGGTTGACGTGCCCGAAGCCCCGGATCAGGGCCTGGTACACGATCAGGAGGAGCGCGGCGGGCAAGGCTGCGTAGCGGAAGAGCCGGGGCAGGAGGCTCAGTCCGATCAGCACCAGGAGCGCGATTTTGAGCGCCGTAAGTCCGGTCACGCTCAGGAGCCCTGCCTCCAGGGCGTCTGGGAGGAGCCGCAGCGGCCCCACCGGCACGTAATAGCTCTCAGGCAGGGCGGCGAGCCGGGCAAGCGGGTCCCGCGCTACCATCACGAACCAAAGGCCGAACACGTAGAGGCGAAAGGCGAGGAGCGCTTTGGCGTTGACGTTCTCGTGGAGGAGCGACGGCCGCATGGCAGAGGTCGGGTTACGGGCTCGTCGGGACATCGCGCGAGGGCCGCAACGGGATCGTCCGAACCACCTCCGACGCACGGCGGTACGTGCGCGGCTCGTCCACGTAGACCGTCTCCTCGACGACCTCCAGAGCTGCGAAGGAGACCCCGTGCAGCCGCTCGAAAACCGCGGCGATGGCGACGGCAGCCTCGTCCAGCCGTTCGATCTCGTCCGCCGTGGGCGCCGCCGGCGGATCGCGCCGGAGGACGCGGGCCGTCTCGGTAAACCGTCGGGGTGCGCCGCGCTGGATCGAGGGCAGCGTGCGGCCGATGTTGATGAGCGTTCGCTCGCCGGAGGGGGTGACGCCGTAGAGGTCGTACATCCTCATCCGGTCCGGCTCATACGCCCGGCCGTACATCCCCCATCGAGCGAAGGGGAACAGCGCCCGTTTGTCGTTGAACGCCTGGCCCGCGAAGAGAAGCACCACGAGCGTGGTGAGCGCGAAGCGGTGGGGGCGGGGGAGCGTGTGCCAGAAGGCGGTGACGCCGGAGAGGAGAGGGCCTCGCCGGAACGCCCACACCAGGAGGCCGAGGGCGAGGGGGAGGCCGAGGAGGAGGGGGACGAACAGGAAGCGGTGCACGCGGAGGTCCGCCGCTTCCCGATAGGCGTCGAGCTCGGCGCGGGGCTCCCACAGCCACGGGGACACGTAGGCCCACCCCAGTAGGGTGTGGCCGAGCGCGAGGTAGCACGCGTAGGCAGCGAGGAGGAGGAAGAGGTACCCGGCGGCGAGGACGGCGGCGTAGCGCTCCGCTCGGGGGAGGTCTCTGAGGCGACCGAAAAGGGACGCGTCGGGAGGCGGCTCCTGTGCAGGTGGACCCGGGGGCATAACGGTGCGAGGAGAGCGGGGGACGAGCGGGAGGCGCTGCCCCCAAATATAGTCGATGCACGGGGGGGGCGGGACTATGGCGTGGGAGAGAACCGACAAGCAGGTAGACCTCTTCCAAAGGGCCCCGCAGGGGGCTCCCCGCAGGGGGCTGCTCCGACCCGAGATTCCCCAGCCCTCGGCAGAAGATTTCGTCCGCAGTCTGGAACGAGACCCTCCGAGTGAAAACAAGCGCGCGAGGCATGGCACGCGGTATGTTAGGGTAGCCGGCAACGCTGCACCTGGTACACCGTCCTCGTGCGGCCGTGGGGTGCTCGGCCTTCCCGCCTCCTGCCGCTCACGTCATCATGCGCCGCCCCATCATGCGCCGCCCCGCTTTTATTCGCCGCCCTCTCTTCCTACAGGAGCGCCCCTACCGCCGGCCCGGGCAGAAGCTGTCGAGGCGCAACCTCGAACGGCTGTGCCGCGAGCAGGCGACCGCCGAGCGCTGCCTCGTCGTGCACTCCGAGGACGTGGACTACGCGCCGCACTTCCCCAACGCCTTCACCGTCACCAAGCGCGACGACGTCCCGGCCGACCTCCACGTGGACCGCTACTACCGGGGGCTCGCCAATCTCCCCGAAGCGAGCTACCCCGTCGTGCTATGCACGGGCCTCCTCGAGCACATCCCCGACCCCCAGCGGCTCATCGACGACCTCCGCCGGATCCTCGTACCCGGGGGGCGGTTGATCATCTCGGCCAGTGCGGTGTTTTCGTACCACGAGGGCCCGGACGACTTCTTCCACTTCACTCCGTTCTCGTTCGAGCTCTTGTTCGAGCGCTGGGCCCGGTTCGAGATGCTCCGCGGCTCCAGCGGGCCGTTCGAGACCATCGGCATCCTCCTGCAGCGCATCCTCCTGCAGACGGAGATGCACCCGGCCGTGCGGCCCCTGGTCTATGCGGCGGCACGCCGCGCGCACCTCCTGGACCGGTTCATCGGTGCGCAGTACATGACGGTGCAGCACCGCGAGCCCGCTGCGCACATCGATTCCATGATGCCGTCGAACGTACAGGCCGTCGTCATCAAGTAACCACGTCGTACCGCCCCCCAGCCCTGCTCATGCGTCCCCTCACCCCCGAACGAATCAGCGCCGCCCTCGCGCGCCGCTGGCACCGCCTCGGCCACCACCGCTTCACGAAGCGGAAGATCTCCCGCGCGAACATCGACCGCTTGGCGCGGGCGTACGCCTCCGACGAGCGGACGCTCGTGCTCCACCCGGAGGCGAATCCGGCGTACTGGCCGGACGCGTTCGTCGTGTCCAAGCGGGAGCGCGACGCGCCCGACCTCCTCGTGGACACGCAGTTCCACGGGCTGGAGCAGATCGACTCCGAGAGCTACCCCCTGATCATCTGCATCGGGCTGCTGGAGCACATCGCGGACCCGCACCGGTTCGTCGGCGAGCTCCACCGCATCCTCGAGCCCGGGGGGAAGGTCGTACTCTCGGCCAGCTCGGCGTTCTCGCTGCACGAGTGCCCGGAGGACTTTTTCCACTACACCCCGTTCGGTATGGAAGTGCTCTTCAAGGGGTGGGATCACTTCGAGGTGCTCCGGGGGTCGAGCGGTCCGTTTGAGACGATCGGGATCCTGATCCAGCGGATCCACATCCAGTCCGAGATCTCGCCGCCGGTCCGCCCCCTCGTCGAGGCCCTCGTGCACCTCGTGCCGAAGCTGGACCGCTTCGTGAAGCGGCAGTACAACACGGTGCAGCACTTCGACGAGCGGAGCGAGTGCGACACGATGCTGCCGTCGAACATCCAAGCCGTCGTGGTGAAGTGAGCGCGTCCGCAACGTAGCCCGGAGGGCGAGGTCCCCTCGTGGCGAGGAGTGATCCACGGGTGCGCAGGACGGCGCTGGCCGAGGGGCTGGCGGCGTTTGCCTCTTGGCTTCGCGAGCGACCGGCCGCTGGCGAGAAGTTCGATCCTGTCAGTACGCTGTCCGAAAGCGAGGAGTGGAGCGGAGGTGGCTGATGACCCCGCCCGGGCCGAATACGTGCGCGCATTCGGGCGCAGGAAGAGTGGCGTGCCGTTACGCCGTCTCGAGCCGAGGTGCAGTGGAGGTGCTCGTTGAGCCGTTCGGAACAAGAGGCTTAACACAAGCTTAAACTTGCAGTGCGAGCCAACTCTATTCAGGCTCGCACTGTGGCTCCCTTCGCTGCGCCTTTTCGGCTCCTCTCGGCTCCACCACTTCCCGCCGGACTCTACCGCATTCCGGCTCGCCCTTCGAAGGCCCTTCCAGTCATGATCAAAGCTCTTGCCAGGCGGATGCTGCGCCCGATTCTAGCAGGACGAAGCCTCCCGGTTGCGGTCGTGAGTATGCTGTCAGACCGCACGGTCGCCGCTGATGCAGGCGTGCCGACGCGGAGCGCGTACTACTTCAAGTTCGGCAAATGGCTGGTCCGACCGCGCTACCTCGCGTGGTTTCTCTGGCGGTACCCCGGTGATGCTCCGCCTTTCCGACTCCCCGTCGAGTACGTCAAGCTCGACTCGGTGCCGGAGGCCGTGGTGGAGCGGTACCCCATCGTGTGTGTAAAGCCGTCCACGTCTAAGCTCTCTCTCTTCGACGTCGAGTCGGGGTTGAAGAAATGTGTGTGGAGTGACCCCATGCGCTATCGAGAGGCAATGGCGGCGTCGGACTACTTCTCGCATCCGCCCTCCGTGACGCCTCCCATATTGGCGAGGGATTCCGACCTCCTCTCGATGGAGGAGCCCCTTATCGGCCCTTTGTTTGGAGCAACGGACACCGAGCTGGCGGATGCGCTGCCGATCCTCGTCGGTCTCAACGCCTCCTGCCGAAACGAAGCGCATTCGCTGGCCGATTACGTCAGCGACCACGCGCCGTACGTGCGAGACGTCGGGCGGCGGTTGGAGCCCACCGCCCGCGGGCATCTCCGCGAGGCGTTCGAGACGCTGAAGGCGATAGCCGAGGCGGACCCCTCCCGGCCGGTGCTCGTGACGCGCGCCCACAACGACGTCCAGACGCACAACATGGTGCGAGGGGGAGGCCGGGTGTACCTCATCGACCTAGACCAGAGCTTCCGGGCGACGGCCTGGTACGATCTGGTATTCCTGGCGAGCCTTCCTGAAGGGATTAGCCGCAGCAGGGTCTTCCGCTCCATCCGCTCGCTGAACGAGCGGTTGGGGTACGACGATGAGTCCGGCCCGGCGAACGCCTTCGAGTTCTACTTCTTGCTGTTCGTCGCCGACTACTGCCGCTACGTGGCGACACGGTGGCCAATGCCGGAAGAGAGTGACAGTGCTAGCGCTCCGAGGTACCGGCTCCATCTTCTATCGCAGAATCTCGCTGGCGAGACGTGGAACGAGTTCGCCAAAGGTGCGGGTTTGGTTAGCGCCGCAGCCGAGGGGGCGCAGGCCGCCTGACGGCTACGTCCGGCACGGCCCCGTCGGGTGATTCCCTCCGGGGTTCAATCGGTGTGAGCTTCGTACTGGACAGGGAGACGGTGTGTTTGTACGGAGTCGCTGATCGACATGGGCCTCTGCGTGCTCGATGGAATGCTGCGGTGGGAGGAGCCGGACGTCCGCGTTTTGTCAAGCGAGGGGCGGGGACAAACGGGAGGCAGGGCTGTCTCTCGCGAAGCAGTCCATCTGCCTGGGGTCGATGTCCCGCTCCCTGCGCCGATCTCTGCTCGCCAGGGCGCTGCGGTGGGACCCCACCCTGGCTCGCTCTTTTGCAAATCCAAAGCAGACGGTGCGACTCACCGTGCCCGAACTCCTCGCGAGTCGCCGGTACGCCCTCGTGAGGGCTGAGAAAATGTTCGTTTGGAACGATGCATGTCTACCCGTTCAGGCGGACTGGGGGTCGCGTCTGGTGAAGGAGGGGCTCCTGTATCTCCCCCCTGCGAGAAGATGGCACGTCGTGTGCGGGCAGCCTCGTCGCAGGGGCCTCCCCGCCTGCGTCCCCGACCGAGCGTCCGTCGCGGTAGGCTTCATGCAGAACGGCGCTCCCCCCGGCACTTCCCCGAGAATAGATGGTATGTTGTGGACCGCATTTCCTGCGGGCGTCGGCGGATCGCCAGACGTGACATCGCTCCCCGCTTACCTATCCCGCACTATCGCCTTTTATGCGTGACGTTCTGAAAAAGCTGTCACTTCTGCTGTCTCGCCGTGAGAAGCGAAACGGGGTGATCCTGTTCGCCATGATGATCGTGGGGGCGCTCGCCGAGGTCGTCGGCGTCGGGGCCATCCCCGCGTTCGTGGGCGTGATCAGCATGCCCGAGCGGCTCTTGGAGAATGAGTACGTGCGCTACGTCTACGACCTGCTGGGGATGGAGACGCCGCAGGAGATGGTGCTGTGGGCGGCGCTCGGCCTCATCGTGGTCTTCGTGGTGAAGAACGCGTACCTCGCCTTGCTGGTGTACGCGCGCTCCCGCTACACCTCGAACCGGCAGGTCACGATCTCGAACCGGCTATTCCGCGCCTACCTCCACTCGCCCTACGCCTTCCACCTCCAGCGGAACACGGCGGAGCTCCTCCGGAACACGAACTCCGAGGCGGGCGCCATCACGGGCGGCGTGCTTCTCCCGATGATGAGCATCCTCATGGAGCTCATGGTGCTCATCCTGATCTTCGTGCTGCTCTTTGCCGTGGAGCCCGTGGTAACGCTCATCACGTTCGGCGTGTTCGGGACCCTCACGGTCGCGTTCTATCGGGCTACCCGAAGCAAGATCGACGAATACGCCAGGGAGGAACAGCGGCACCGGAAGCAGTCGGTGCAGGCGGTGAACCAGGGGCTCGGCGGCTTCAAGGACGCGCGCATCCTCGGCCGCGAGCAGTTCTTCCTGGACTCCTACCAGGAGAGCACGTGGTTCAAGGCGAAGGCGGCCCGCTTCAAGCAGGTGGTCTCGGCGATGCCGCGTCTCGTCCTCGAGACGATGGCGGTGGCGGGGCTGCTCGGCGTCGCGTCCCTGCTCGTGGCGCAGGACCGCGACCTCGAGACGATCATACCGACGCTGGCGCTCCTGGGCGTGGCGGTCGTGCGGCTGATGCCGTCGTTCACGAAGATCGCAGGCTCCTTCACCTCGCTCAAGTGGGGCCAGCGTGCGCTCGACGTGGTGTACGACGACGTGGTGATGCTGGAGAGGGAGGAGCGCGAGGCGAGAGAGCGGCGGAAGGCCGGCCTGCGCCAGCCGCTCGCCTTCGGGCGTGAGATCCGCGTGGACCGCCTCTCGTACGCCTACCCCGAGGCGGATGAGACGGCGCTCCAGAGCATCTCCCTATCGATTCCGAAAAACGCGTCCGTGGGGTTCGTGGGGCCGTCCGGCGCGGGGAAGACGACGATCGTAGACATCGTCCTCGGCTTGCTCATGCCCACCGAGGGGCGGGTGCTGGTGGACGGCGTGGACATCCAGGAGCGGCTGCCCGCGTGGCAGCGCAAGATCGGCTACATCCCCCAGAGCATCTACCTCACCGACGACACCGTGCGGGGCAACGTCGCCTTCGGGATGGGCGAGGGGGAGATCAGCGACGAGGCGGTGTGGGAAGCGCTCGAAGCGGCGCAACTCCGCCAGCTCGTGGAGTCCCTCCCCGAGGGGCTGGACGCGATGGTGGGCGAGCGCGGCGTCCGCCTCTCCGGCGGGCAGCGCCAGCGCATCGGCATCGCCCGGGCGCTCTACCACAAGCCCGAGGTGCTCGTCATGGACGAGGCGACGAGCGCTCTCGACAACCAGACGGAGCGGCACATCGTCGAGGCGCTCGAGCAGCTCCAGGGAAGCCACACGATGATCGTCATCGCCCACCGCCTGAGCACGGTGCGGAATTGCGACACGCTCTTCATGCTCGACCGGGGCCGCCTCGTCGCCGAGGGGACCTACGAAGAACTCATGGCGAGCAGCGAGGCCTTCCGCCGGATGGCGGGGGAGCCGGCTGCGCGCGACCTCGCCGTTACGAGCGGTTAATAGGTCGGGCGGAACAAGCACCTCTTCGGTTCGTGGGGATGACACGCCCCTCACCTCTCACCATCTTCTACGCAGCGCTCGGAACGGGCGTCCCGCACGTCCGGCGCGACAACCCAACACGTCTATGTATCGCACCCACCGCTTCTGCCTGCTCACGCTCCTCGCGTTCGCCCTGACTCTCACCGCCTGCGACAGCGGGTCCGACGAGGAGGAGGGGGAGGACACGGAACCCGCCATCGGATGCGACGATCCCGGCGCCATCACCCTCCAGGTCCCCCCACGAGCGACCTACCTCCGGGCCTCCACGACCGACGAGGCGACGCCCGCTCCGGCGTACCGCTTGGACGAGCTAGGCGCCGGGCTGCAGCCCGGTACCACGGTCCGCACCCAGCGGCTCGGGGAGTACCAGTTCCGGGACATCCACCCCGACTCCGTCCGGTACCGGATGGTCGCCGTCTTCAGCTCGGACGACACGCTCCTCGATCGCACCCTGCGCGAGCGCGTGCCCGGCGCCATCGACGCAGGGGACGACTACACGACCCAGCCTTCGCACAGAGACGGCGGCGCAACGGACATCCCCGAGGACTTCGCCATCTTCGATTCGGCGACCGTCGTCGTCCCCGAGGGCGCGGAGTATCTGTTCGTAAGTCCCGAGGACGACCACTTGATGGACAACCTCGACGAGGACGGCGACTTCCGCCTCTGCATCACGCCCGTGGGATCGTAGCCCTGTGGGTCATAGAGGTCGAGTTCAGGCCCCGGAGGCAAAGCGTGAACCCATGCCTCGGCGTGGGGCGCCGCGTACGTGCGCGGCGCCCCCCACAGGGATCAACACGAGAGGAAGGGGAACCCACGATTTGAGCAACGCGCAGCACACACGACGCCCGGGGAACGACGACGGGGCGGGCCGCGGGGGGCCGCCGGTCACGGTCTCCGTCGTCATACCCTGCTACAACGCCGAGGCCTACGTGGCGGAGAGCGTGGCGTCGGCGCTCGCTCAGACCCACCCGGTCCGCGAGGTCGTTTGCGTCGACGACGGCTCCACCGACGGCACGCTAGAGGTGCTGCGGCGGCTCCGAGACGAATCGGACGGACGGGTCACCGTGCTGGCCGGGCCGAACGGGGGGCCTTCCGCAGCGCGGAACCGCGGCATGACCGCGGTCAGCGGCGAGTACGTCCAATTCCTCGACTCCGACGACCTGTTGGAGCCGGATAAGATCGGGCATCAGATCGGCCTCATCGAACCCGATGGCCCTCGGCCGGACCTGATCGCCGCGGCCTACAAAAACGTGTTCCTCTACATGGATCGGGAGGAGGTCGTAGACGTGGCGCAGGACCCGTGGGTAGGGCTCGTAGCGGGTCGGCTGGGGATCCCCTCCGCCAACCTGTACCGTCGCGAGGCCGTGCAGCGTGTGGGCGGGTGGGACGAGGGCCGGCTGAAGGGAGAGGACACGGACCTAGCCTTCCGCTTGCTCGACCTCCGGGGGAACGTGACGCTCGATCCGATTCCGAAGACCACGCTCCGCCGGCGCATAGACTCCCACTGGCGAGCCGACCTCCGGTCCAGCTTGCGGGGCTGGATCACGGTCAGGATGGAGATCGTTGCGCGGATGCGAGAGCGGGGGTTGCTGACGCCGGAACGGATAGGCCCCATCGAGCAGGCGATCTTCAAAGCGATCCGCACCGTGTACGAGTACGATCCGGATCTCGCGGCGGAAGCGCTGGAAGCCATGCTCTCTCCAGGGTTCCGGCCGTCCACGGAGGAGCACGGGCGGGCCTACGAGTTCTTCTACGGTAACTTCGGGTTCGAATGGGCGCAGCGGCTCTACCCCTACTGGATGCAGGCCGGCCGCCTGCGCGCCTCGCTGCGGGGCGGTCCGTCGCGACGCGGGGGCACGGCGCCTCGCAAGTCGGCTCCTCCGACCCCTTCTTGATTGCCCCACGCGCCTGCCACGCCGGTGCTCCACAGCGGCCCGCGCGAAGCGGGCACCACGTCGAAAAGATGATTGCGAGTGAGATCCCGAGGGTAAGCGTGCTGATGGCCGTGCACGACGGCGAGGCGTATCTCCCGGAGGCGCTGGACAGCCTGCTCGCGCAGACGCTTCGGGACTTCGAACTCGTGATCGTCGACGACGCGAGCACGGACGGGACGGCCGCCGTGCTGGAGGCGTACGCGGCGAGGGACGCTCGCGTCACCGTCGTGCGCAACGAGAAGAACTCGCGCCTCGCGGCGTCGCTGAACCGGGGGCTCGAGCGGTGCCGGGCCGCGCTCGTCGCCCGAGCCGACGCCGACGACGTCTACGCGCCGGAGCGGCTCGCGCGGCAAGCCCGGTTCATGGAGGCACACCCGGACGTCGGCGTCCTCGGGTGCGGGTACCACCGCGTCGGGCCGGACGGCGATCGCCGGGGGACCATCACCCCTCCGGCGGAGCACGCGACGATCCGCGCGCGTCAGCTGTTCATGAACAGCTTCCTCCACCCCGGCGTCGTCTTCCGCACCGAGGTCGTCCGCGGGGGAGGCGGGTACGACGAGGCCTTCTGGACGGCGCAGGACTCCGACCTCTGGGCGAGGTTGCGCGACCGGACCCGGTTCGCGAACCTCCCGGAGCCCCTCGTACACTACCGCGTCCACGGGGCGTCCGTCGTGAAGACGCGGGGGGACGCGGGGCAACGGCTCAGCTTGAGCGTCCCCCGGCGCCTGCTCTCCGCCACGCTCGGCCGCGCCCTCGGCGAGGACGAGGCCCGGGCCGTGGTGACGCTGTACCAGGGCTTCGAGTGGATGGAGCCCGCCGACGTTCGGCGCGGTCTCCCCCTCCTCCGCGAGGTGCTGGATCACGTGGAGGCGACCGAGCCCGTCCAGGCCGCCCGCTTCCTGAAGCGCGAGGCCGCCGCCTCGCTCCTGAAGCAGACCCACCACCTCGCCTGCTCCGACCAGCCGCTCACCCGCACGCTGTTGGCCGCCGCCGTGCGCCTCGACCCGCGTCTCGTCCTGACGCGCCGGGTGGCCCGGCATGCCGCCCGCACCCTCCTCCCCAAGTCATGAACGCTATCAAATCGGTCTTGCGAGCCCTTCCCGCACCGCTGGCGAGCGGGCTGAGGAGGCTCCCGCGCCTCGCGGTCCGGCACGGCGTGCACCCCGCGTGGGTGGGGTACCGCCACGTGCCGCGCGAGACGGTCGAGGAGCACGTCGCCCGGGGCGGGGCGTCGGCCGGGCACGCCGAGGTGGTGCACGCTCCGGCCGTAGCGCGCAACCCGCTCCCCCGCAACGTGGCGGACCGCGATGCGCTCCCGGCCGACCGCGGGTGGTGGGGCTACTCGTTCCACGACGTGCCCGAGCGGGAGAGCGGGGAGACGGCCGTCGTCACGCTGCGCGACGTGCTCGTGACGTGGTACCGCGACCCCGACCGGGGCGACGACTTCTACCCGGCCCTGCTCTCGAAGGACGGCCGGGGGCTCGATCTCCGCGAGGTCGTGTTCCGCCCGGAGCACGGGGCCACGCTCCGCCGGACGGGACGGCCGGCCCGCGTCGAGCGCGCGACGTGGGTCGTCGAGCGGGTCTACGACAACCACTCCCACTGGATCACGGCGCACCTCCCGAAGCTCCTGCTGCTCCAAAAGCGTGGGGAGCTCGGCGACGCCCTCTTCCCGCCCGCCGCCGAGCGGACGGAGACGATAGACCGCTCGCTCCAGATGCTCGGGCTCGACCTCGACGAGCTCCGCACGTTCGACCCGAGCCGTCCCCTGCACGTCGGCGAGCTCACCGTGCTCGTGACGGACCGCTTCCGGCCGGAGCTCCTGCAGTCGGTCCAGCAGGCATTCGCTGACCCGGCGGTCGAGCCGAGGCGCCGCGTCTACGTCAGCCGATCCCGCGCCTCGCGTCGGCGGCTCATCAACGAAGACGAGGTGTGGCCTCTGTTGGAGGGAATGGGGTTCGAGCGGGTGTTCATGGAGGACCTCGTCTTCGAGCAGCAGGTAGGCTTGATGCGAGAGACGGCCGTGCTCGCGGCGCCGCACGGGGCGGGCCTGACCAACATGGCGTTCTGCGCCCCCGGCACCTGCGTCGTCGAGATCGCCGATCTCGGCTTTCCCAACCCCAACTTCTACGCCCTCGCCTCCGCCCTCGGGCACCCGTATTGGATCGTGCGGGCCGAGTCCGTCGGCGGCGGGCATCCCCTCGAGAAGGACCTGCGCGTGGCCCCGGACGCACTCGAAAGGGCCTTACGAGAAGCCATCAACGAACAGCCTACCACATGAGCATCAGCGACTTCATCAAGGACGGTCTCTGGCGTGCGAGGCACGGCCGCGAAGGGCAGACCATCGACCGGCCCGTGTTCGTCGTGTCGTGCGGGCGGTCCGGGTCCACTGCGATGCGGAAGTCGCTGGACGCGCACCCCCAGATCGTGATGGGGGCCGAGGCCCCGTTCGTCCACCGGTATGCGGGACTGGCGGCGGACTACGCCTATGCCGAGAACGCGAGCTATTTCCAGGGGGCCATCCGCGTGAGCGAGCAGGAGCTTCGGGACGCCCTGCGCTACCAGCTCTACCGGTCCGTGTTCGGACCCAACATGGGGTTCGCGTACTCGTGGAGAGCGCGCGGGGCCGAGAACCACGTGGCGAGCGGGCAGGTCCGGTACTGGGGCGCGAAGGCGTTCCCGGATGGGCACGAATACCGCGGGCTTCGGTGGCTCTACGCCGAGCCCCGCTTCGTCTACATCTACCGCAACGGCATCGACGTCGTGCATTCGATGTCGAAGAAGTACAACTTCAAGCGGTTCTCCTTCCGCGAGCGGTGCGAGCGGTGGGCCGAGCGGGTCGAGACCTACGACTACCTCCGCCGGGCCGAGGGCGCCGTCGCCGTCCGGTTCGAGGAGTTCGTGGAGGACAACGAGGCTGTGTTTGACGAGGTCCTGCGCGCCCTCGACCTCCCCCCCAGCGCCGCCCCCGCCCGGTTCGCGTCGAGCAACGTGATGCATCCGCTCGGCGCGCCGGACGAGCAGGGCAGCGCGAAGGAGGTGCTCGAGCGGCGGCCCCCGGCGTACGCATCGTGGACGGACGAGGAGCGCGCGGTGTTCGTCGAGGTCTGCGGCGAGGGGATGCGCACCCTCGACTACCCCATCCCCTTCCAACCGAACGCGTGACCCTGCCCGTGACCGTCTCCGTCATCATCCCCTGCTACAACGCCGAGCCGTACCTCGCCCAGACGATCGGCTCGGTGCTGGCGCAAACGCCGCCGCCGAACGAGTTCGTCGGCGCGAGCGACGCGGCAACCCTGATGGCGATATGACTTCGTCGGACACACTCTACCTCCACATCGGTCTGCCGAAGACGGCGACGACGTATCTCCAAAAGGAAGTCTTCCCCTCCGTCGGCGCCCTCCGCTACCTCGGGATCCCACAGGGGGAGGTGTTCTCCGGTCCCGAGCAACTAGAGAGCGGGCCGAGGACGCTGACGAACAGCGTCAAGCGGTCGGCGCTGCTCTGGGGGCCCTATGGGGAGGCCGTGTTCCGTGACCTCTTCGGTTGCGGGCCTGCGGACCGCCCCCCCGGAGACGTCCTCCTATCGGACGAGGGGATCGGGAGAGCCGGCAGCCGCCCCGCTCTTCTGGGCGCGCACCTCGCGGGCATCGCGGCGCAAGCAAGGGGCTGGGGGTTCGGCCGCGTCCGGGTCCTGTGCATGTTCCGTCGCCAAGACCACTGGCTCGCCTCGCATTACGCTCAGATCTCAGACCGCGACCCCCAGGCTTCTCAGAGCCATTTCGAGGAAAACGTAGGGAGTACGCTGGATCCGGCCGGAGAGCGGTTCGGCTTCGGGATGCTGCTTGACTACGCGGCCCTAGCCCATTCTATCCGGGAGGCGGTGGGGGCATCGGACCTACTGATGCTGCCGTACGAGCTTCTCGTGCACGACCCTGCTCAGTTCCACAGGGAGGTCTTATCGTTCCTGGGAGAAGAAACCGTGGCCGGGACCTACGGGAGTACCCGCAAGCAGAACGTCCGCTCCACCCGAGAGGGCGTCTGGGCGCTCCGGCCTGCCCGGCAGAGAAAGACGATCCGGCTACGGCCCGGCTCGCTTTTTGCCGCGCTTCGCCTCCCCGACGAGGTGCAAGTGAGCCGGCGCACGCGGGGAGGGAGCATCCGAATGACGCCGTCGTTGAGCGCGTCTATTCTACGAGAATACGAGACCTCCAATCGGTCACTAGCCGAGGCTCTTGGGCTGGACCTCGTTCCGTATGGGTATTTTCCGGCAGATTAGAAATGCCACCGCAACGCCACATGACCGTCTCCGTCATTATCCCGTGCTACAACGCCGAGCCGTACCTCGCCCAGACGATCGGCTCGGTACTGGAGCAGACGCAACCACCCGACGAACTCATCGTCGTGGACGACGGGTCGACGGACGGCAGCCTCGCGATAGCGGAGTCCTTCGGCGACCGCGTACGCGTGCTTTCGAAGCGGAACGGGAGCGCCTCGCGGACCCGGAACTACGGGGCCTCCTTCGCCACCGGCGAGGCGCTGATGTTCCTCGACGCCGACGACGTGCTCGGCCCG
>CAYTJT010000039.1:0-17133 GCA_964438105.1 uncultured Rhodothermales bacterium
TCGGCGTTGAGGTCGACGGCGGCGCGGCGGACTTCGAGCTCGGACGCGGCGCCGACGTCGCGGCGGCCCTCGGCGATGCGGAGCCGCTCGGCGGAGAGCGCGGCGGCCTCGCGGAGCACGACGAGCTGCTGCTGCTGCGCCGCCACGTCGTAGTACGTCACGAGCGCGTCGGCGAGGAGGTCTTCCGCGAGGGCCTCGGCCGAGAGCGCCTCGACGCGCGCCAGCGTCTGCAGGCGGCGGTAGCGGCTGACGCGGGCGAGCCCCTCGAACACCGTCACGCGCGCGTTCGCCGAGGCGTCGAGGAGGACGTTGTCCGTGCGGAAGCTGAGGTCGGGGCGCGTCGGGACGCGCCGCTGCGTGGCGTCGAGGCTGAGGGTGGGGAGGAAGCCGGCGTTGCCGAGCGACGCGTCGTTCTGGGCGATGAGCGCGTCGAGCCGGGCGATCGCCACGCGGGGGTTCTCGGCGAGCACGAGCGCCGTGGCCTCGGCGACGGTGAGGAGCCCCAGCGTGTCCTGCGGCACCGCCGCCGCGAACGGTTCGCCCGGCGGATACGGTGCGGGGGCGTCCGCCGGGACCTGGGCGAGGGCGGGCGCGGCGAAGCAGAGCAGGAGGGCGAGCAGGAGCGGGAGGGCGAGCACCCCCCGTTCGGCTCGCCCTCGCGTCGCTCCGGGCTTCGCCGAACTGTCCCCCTCGTCGAGGGGGGCAGCTTTTCGCAGCTGGAGCCGGAGGCGACGCGAGAAAAGCGGGGGGTACCTCACGCCGACGCCGTCTGTGCCTGCGGGAGCGCGTCGTCGACGTCGGCCGCGCCGTCGCCCGCATAGGCCTCCTCGACGTGGGGGGCGAGCTCGCGGCGCGTGATCCACGGGTAGACCGCCGGGATCACGTAGAGCGTCAGCGCCGTCCCGACGACGAGCCCGCCGATGATCGCGATGCCCATCGGCATCCGGCTCGACCCACCCGCGCCGAGCGCGAGCGCGATCGGGAGCGTCCCCAGCACCGTCGACAGCGCCGTCATCAGGATCGGGCGGAAGCGGGCCGCGGCGGCGTCGAGCGCGGCCTCGTCTCTCGACCGCCCCGCCGCGCGCCGCTGGTTCGCGAACTCCACGATCAGGATCGCGTTCTTCGTCACGAGCCCGACGAGCATCACGATCCCGATCTGGCTGAAGATGTTGAGCGACTGGTCGAAATACCACAGGAAGAGCAGCGCGCCGGTGAGCGCGAGCGGGACCGTCAGCAGGATCGTGAACGGGTCGCGGAAGCTCTCGAACTGCGCCGCGAGCACGAGGTAGATCATCAGGAGCGCGAGGAGGAACACGAAGAGCACGCTGCCCGAGCTCTCGCGGAAGTCGCGGCTCTCGCCCGCGAGCGTCGTCGCGAACGACTCCGGCAGGACCTCGGCGGCGACGGCGTCCATCGCGTCGAGGCCCTCCTCGAGCGTCACGCCGTCGGCGAGCGCGGCGCTGACGGTGGCCGAGACGAAGCGGTTGTAGCGGTAGAGCTGCGGCGGCGCGCTCTCCTCCGTCACCGTCACGAGCCCGTCGAGCCCCACCGGCTCGCCCGTCGCCGAGCGGACGTAGAGGTTCCCGAGGTCGACCGTCTCGTCGCGGTCGCCGCGCTCGACCTGGGAGATGACCTGGTACTGCTGGCCGTTGCGGACGAAGAACCCGAGGCGGCTCTCGGAGAGCGCGAGCTGCAACGTCTGCGCCACGTCGAGCACGCTCACGCCGACCTTCTCCGCGCGCGCGCGGTCGATCTCGACCCGCAGCTCGGGCTTGGTGAACTTGAGGTCCACGTCGACGAACGCGAACGCGTCGTCCTGCTGCGCCCGCGCCACGAAGTCGGGCAGCGTGGCCTCGAGCGCCTCGAAGCTCGGCGCTTGCAGGACGTACTGCACCGGGAGCCCACCGCGCCGCCCGACCGAGATCGTCGGCTCCTGCGACACGAACGTCCGCGCGTCCGTCAGGCTCCCGACCGAGCGGCCGAGCGCGCTCGCGATCTCCTGCTGCGAGCGGTCGCGCTCGCCGGGGGGCACGAGGCGCAGGCGCGCGAACGCCGAGTTCGTCGAGCGCCCGCCGAAGCCCGGCGACGTGACCGTGATCAGCGCCGCCGTCTCCGGCACCTCGGCCTCGACGGTGGCGATCATCCGGCCGACGTAGCGCTCCATGTAGTCGAACGTCGCGCCCTCGGGCGCCGTCGCGAACAGGCGGAGCCCGCTGCGGTCCTCGAGCGGCGCAAGCTCCGACGGGAGGGCCCGGAAGAGCACGACGACGAGGAGCACGCTTACGGCAAACGCGAGCGGCACGGCCCACTTCCGCCGCGCCACGAAACCGCCGAGCGAGCGGCGGTACGCCTCCGTCATCCGCTCGAAAAAAGGCTCGGTCTTCCGGTAGAGCCACGGCTGCGTCGCGCGCTTCTTCAGCAGCTTCGTCGCCAGCATCGGCGCGAGGGTGAGCGCGACGAACGACGAGATCACGACGGCCCCCATCAGCACGAGCCCGAACTCGCGGAAGAGCCGGCCGACGAGTCCGTCGAGGAACACGATCGGGAGGAGGACGGAGACGAGCGCGAGCGTCGTCGCGACGACGGCGAAGAAGATCTCTTTCGTCCCGAGGATGCCCGCGGGGATCGGGTCGTTGCCCGCTTCGATCTTGGCGTAGATGTTCTCGAGGACGACGATCGCGTCGTCGACGACGAGCCCGATCGCGAGGACGAGCGCGAGCAGCGTGAGGATGTTGATCGAGAAGTCGAACAGCCACATCACGGCGAACGCGCCGACGAGCGCGATCGGGATGACGATGATCGGGACGAGCGTGGTGCGCCAGTCGCGGAGGAAGAGGAAGATGACGAGGATGACGAGGGCGAGCGCGATGAAGATCGTCTGCTGCACCTCGTCGATGGAGTTGCGGATCTGCGTCGTCTGGTCGAACCCGATGCCGAGGCGGAGGTCGGCCGGCATGTCGGCCTCGATCGGGCCGAGGCGTTCGTAGAACTCGTCGACGATGGCGATGTAGTTGGCGCCGGGGAGCGGGCGGAGCACGACGCCGACCATCGGCGTGCCGTCGCGCTTCAGCACCGTCCGCTCGTTCTCGGCGCCGAGCTCGGCGCGGCCCACGTCGCCGAGCCGGACGAGCTGGTCGCCGGTACGCTTGACGATGAGGTTCTCGAAGTCCTCGACGGTCTGGAGCCGGCCCATCGCCCGGACCGCGAGGGCCACGCTCTCGCCCTCGATCTGGCCCGTCGGGAGCTCGACGTTCTGCGCCTGGAGCGCGCGCTGGATGTCGAGCGGGGTGAGGCCGTAGGCGGCGAGGCGGGCGGGGTCGAGCCAGAGCCGCATCGCGTAGCGCTTCTCGCCCCAGATGTCGACGCGGGCGACGCCGGAGATCGTCTGCAGCCGCTCTTTGAAGAGGTTCTCGGCGATATCGGAGAGTTCGAGCAGGCTGCGCTCGTCGCTGGCGATGTTGAGGAAGACGATGGGGTCGCCGTCGGCGTCGGCCTTCGCCACGCGCGGGGGGTCGGCGTCGGGCGGGAGGTTGCCGACGGCGCGGCTGACGCGGTCGCGCACGTCGTTGGCCGCGCGCTCGAGGTCGGCGCCGAGCTCGAACTCGACGGTGATGCTGCTCGACCCGTCGGTCGACTGCGAGGTGAGCGTGCGGATCCCGTCGATCCCGTTGATCTGCTCTTCGAGCGGCTCGGTGATCTGCGCGTCGATGACCTCGGCGTTCGCGCCGCGGTAGCTCGTCGAGACGGAGATGACCGGCGGGTCGACGGCGGGGTACTCGCGCACGCCGAGCTCGGTGAAGCCGAGCACCCCGAAGAGGAGGATGACGAGGGAGAAGACGGTCGCGAGGACGGGCCGCCGGATGGAGAGCGTGTAGAGCGTCATGGCGCGCTCGTGACGGTCGCGGGGGGCGGAGCGGCCTCTTCGATCGTGGAGTCCGTGCCGGTGACGCGGACCGCCTGGCCGGAGCGGATCGCCTGGAGCCCGCTCGTGATCACGCTGTCGCCGGGCACGATCCCGCTGAGGATCTGCACGGCGCCCTCGGTGCGGATCCCGGTCTCGACGGTGTGCGGCGTCGCCCGTCCGTCCTCGATCGTCCAGACGCGCTTGCCGCCCATCTCGGAGATCACGGCGATCGTCGGGACGGGCACGGCGTCGGGGATCTCGCCGAGCAAGAGCTCGACGTCGGCGAAGGCGCCGGGCAGGAGCGCGCCCTCGGGGTTCGGGACGCGCGCGCGGATCTGCAGCGTCCGCGTGTCGAGGTCGACGCGCGGCTCGACGGCGTAGACCTCGGCGCGGTACGTCGCGGGCGAACCGGCGACGCGGAAGCGGGCCTCGTCGCCGACGGCGATGCGCCCGGCGTAGCGCTCGGGGACGGAGAACTCCAGCTTCATCGGGCTCAGCCGCTGGAGCGAGGCGATCCGCGTCTGCGACGACACGAACGCGCCTTCGCTCACGGCCCGCAGCCCGATCACGCCGCTGAACGGCGCGCGGATCTCGGTCTGGGCGAGCTGGGCGTCGATCAGGTCGAGCTCGGCGCGGAGCACGTTGAGCTCGCCGAGGACGCCGTCGTACTCGTCCTGGCTGACGCCGCCGATGTCGAGCAGCTGGCGCTGGCGCCCCTCGCGCGTCTGGGCGAGCTCGATCCGCGTGCGGACGCGCTCGCGCTGGGCGCGGAGCTCGGCGCTGTTGATCCGAAGAAGCAGCTGGCCGCGGCGGACCGCGCTGCCCTCGTCGAAGAAGATGCCCGTCACCCGGCCCGAGGTTTCGACCGCGAGGTCGACGGCCTCGTCGGCTTGCAGGCTGCCGGTCGCGCGGATGCGGTCGCGCATCGGGACGGCCTCGGCGACGTACGCCGTCACCGACGCCGGTCCGCCCCCGCCGCGCGGTCCGCCCCCGCCGCCGGACGCGTCGGAGCCGCCCAGCTTGGGCCACGCGACGAGGCCGACCACGACGAGGCCGACGACGACGTAGAGCGCGCGTTTGAGCGGGGGCTTCATACTCGGAGAATAGCTCGGAGAATAGCGAAGGAAGGCGTCCGGACTGGCAGCAGCAAGCCTGCAACGCGGACCACGGCCGGAAGCTCCCTGCCTCCCCGGTGGCACGCGCGCGAGGTCAAGGGCTCACGGTGCGAGGCGGCGGAGGAAGTCGCGGTAGTAGCGGGCGGTCGTGCGGGGCACCTCCAGCATCGGCGCGTGGCCCACGTCGGGGAGCAGCACGACGCGGAGGTCCGGCACGCGCTCGACCCATACCTCGGCGCTCGACGGGTCGATGATCCGGTCGTCGGCGCCGAAGAGGAGGAGGACGGGCACGGCGAGGCCGGGCAGCTCGTCCGTGACGATGAGGGGCGGGCTGTTGATGTCGCGCCAGATCTGCCGGTTCTGCGGCGCGCGCTCGGCGAGCTCCCGCGCCAGCACGTCGCCGGCCGGCCACGGCAGGTCGGGCGGGTCGTTGAAGGCGAGCGCCGTCAGGCTGTCGTAGCCGGCTTCCGTCGTCGGGATCAGCGGGTTGCCGCCGTCCGCGAGCGCCTCGCGGAACGGGCTCGGCTCGGGCGGCACGACGCCGGCCGGGTCGAGCAGGAAGAGGCTCGCCACGCGGTCCGGGTGGTCGAGCGCGACGCGGGTCGCGACGAGCCCGCCGAGCGAGTTGCCGGCGAGGTGCACGCGGTCCGCGCCGAGCGCGTCGAGCGCCGCCGTCACCCCGGCCGCGAGCGTCGCCGCGTCGTAGGTCGTCGTCGAATCGAACGTGCTCGCGCCGTGGCCCGGCAGGTCGAGGGCGAGCACGCGCAGCGAGTCGGGGAGGTGAGAGGCGAAGCGGACCCAGTGGTCCTTGCTCGCCCCGAAGCCGTGCAGCAGCACGATGGGCGTCGACCGGCCGTCGCGTTCGAGATAGGCAATTTCGCCGAAGGGCGTATCCACCTCGGCAACGTGGAGGTCGGCCGCGCGGCGCTCGGCGCGGAGCCCGGCGTCGAAGAGGGTCTGCTGCAGGGGGGCACAGCCGGTGAGGACGAGCAGGCAGAGGAGGACGAGGGGGCGCATCGGCGGGAGCGAGAGTGAGGGCGGCGGCGGGTCCTACGCACGTCGCGCTCCGTTTCTCCCGGCGCGGGCGGAGCGTGCGGGCGCGTAGCCGGGTGCGGGTCGCGGCGTATCTTCGGGCAGACGCCCTCGCTGCCATGAACGCTCCCCTCGTCCCCCCCGCCTTCGCCGACCGCGCGGCGCGCCGGCTCAAAGTGCTCGGGGACCCCGTCCGCCTCCAACTCCTCAACGCGCTCCGCGTGCACGGCGAGCTGAGCGTGCAGGAGCTGATGGACCTCACCGAGCAGCGGCAGGCGAACGTCAGCAAGCACCTCGGCATCCTCGCGCGCGAGGGGATCGTGGCGCGCCGGAAAGAGGGCGTCAACGCGTTCTACTCCATCGCCGACCCGAGCGTGGCGGGGGTCTACCTCCTCGTCCACAACCGGCTCCGCGAAGAGGACGGGCGGGCGTCATGACCGACGCGGGCGCCGCCGGACGCGTGCTCGCGACGTTGGAGCGGACCCCGCCCTTCGACGGGCTCGACGCGGCGGCGCGCGATGATTTGCTCGCCGACGTGCTCGTGGATTCGTTCGAGCCGGGCGACGTCGTCCTCGCGCAGAACGCGGACGCGCACGCCTACCTCTACGTCGTCACCGCCGGGCACGTCCGCCTCGCCGACGCGCAGACGGGGCGGCTCATCGACGACTGTGCCGAGGGCGACACGTTCGGCAGCTACGGGCTGCTCCGCGGCGGGCCGCGCCCCTACGAGGCCCGCGCCGTCGAGCCCACGACGTGCGCGCTCGTCCCCGCCGCCACCTTCCACCGGCTCCACCGCGACGCCGACGCCTTCGCCGCGTTCTTCGACGCCGACCTCGGCCGCTACACCACGACGCTCCGCACGCCCATCGACGTCGCCGGGTCGCGGCTGCTGTTTCAGACCCGCCTCGGCGATCTCGTCGGCCGGGCGCCCGTGGTCTGCGCACCTGATCTTTCCGTGCGCGCGGCGGCCCGTCAGATGCGCGAGGCTCACGTCGGCTCGATCGTCGTCGTGGATGGGGAGCGCCCGCTCGGGATCGTGACGAACACGGACCTGCGCGACCGCGTCGTGGTCGAGGGGACGGACCCGAAGACGCCCGTGGAGCAGGTGATGAGCGCGCCCGTGATCGGCTCGCCGGCCGACGCGTTCGTGTTCGAGGGGCTGATGACGCTCGTCCGCCACCGGATGCACCACCTCGTCGTAACCGACGGCGAGCGGCTCGTCGGCGTGCTCTCGGATCAGGACCTGGTGCGGGCTCAGGGGCACAACCCGGCCTCACTCGCGAAGCAGATCGAACGCGCCGAACGCATCGACGACCTCCTCGGCGTGCGGACCGAACTGGGCGGCCACCTCGTCCAGCTCGCGCGGCAGGGCGTCCGCGGCGAAGACCTCGTCGCCGTCAATACTGCCGTCAACGACCGCCTCGCCGTCCGCGTGCTCGCGCTCGCCGAGGCCGCCGTCCGCGCCGAGGGCGACGCCGTCGATCTGCCGTGGGTGTGGCTCGCGCTCGGCAGCGAGGGGCGCGAGGAGATGAGCCTGAAGACGGACCAGGACAACGCGATCCTCTACGCCGACCCCGGCTCACCGGAGGAGGCGGAGCGCGCCGCACGCTTTTTCGAGCGCCTCGCCGACCGCGCCAACCGCGACCTCGCCGCCGTCGGGTTCGACCTCTGCCCCGGCGAGGTGATGGCGCGCAACCCAAAGTGGCGGCTCTCCCTCACCGACTGGAAGCGGACGTTCCGCCGCTGGATCGTCGAGCCGGACGAACGCGCGGTGATGCACACGACGATCTTTTTCGACCTGCGCGGGCTCTACGGCGCGCTCCCGCTCGCCCGCTCGCTCACCGACGCCGTCCGCAGATTTCTCGGCGCGGAGCCGGGCTTCCTGCCGTTCCTCATGCGCGACGCGCTCGACACGCGCGTGCCGCTCTCGTTCTTCCGCCGCTTCGTCGTCGAGCGCTCCGGCGCGCACAGCGGCACGCTCGACCTCAAGCACCGCGGGCTCGCCCCCGTCGTCGACCTCGCCCGCGTCCTCGCCCTCGACGCCGGCTACTTCGACTCGACGAACACGCTCGACCGGCTCGCGCACGTCCGCGACGCGCTCCCCGGCATCGCCGCCTCCGCCGACGACGCTCGCGACGCCTACCGCTTCATCCTCGACCTCCGGCTCGACCACCAGCTCCGGGCCGTCGAGGCCGGGCAGGCGCCGGACAACTTCGTCCCGCCCGAGTCGCTGAGCAAGGTGCAGCAGACGATGCTGAAGGCGGCGTTCTCCGCGATCGGCGACCTGCAGGAAGTCCTCGCGCACCGCTACGGCGCGGGGCTGATGCGCTGACGATCTCCCGTTGTCATTGCGAGGAGGCGCGCAGTGCCGACGTGGCAATCTCCCTGCGCAGGCAGGTCGCTGTTCTCGCACCGCCTCGCCAGTTCCAGGGAGGTTGCCGCGTCGCCCTATGGGCTCCTCGCAACGACAAGAAAGAGATGGTTCAGTAGCGGAGCCGGGCGAGCGCGGTCTGCTCCGATGCCCGCCGCGCGTCGCCGAACGTCGCGATCCCCTCGGCTTCCAGGAGGGGAATCAGTTTGAGGAAGACCTCCGCCGTCACGAGCGCGTCGCCGAGCGCCGTATGCCGCCCCCGCACCTCGACGCCGAGGCGGGCTGCGAGCGCGTCGAGCCCGTGGTCCGGCTGCGCGGGGAAGGCGAGGGCCGAGAGCAGGAGCGTGTCGAGCACGGGCCCGTCGAAGCGCACGCCCGCGGCGGCCTCTTTGAGCTGGAGAAAGCGGAGGTCGAACGCGGCGTTGTGCGCGACGAGCACGGAGTCGCCGACGAAGCGGTGGAAGCGTGGCAGGACGTCGCCGATGCGCGGCTGCCCGCGCAGCATCTCCGGCTCGATGCCGTGGATGCGGATCGACTGGAGCGAGAGCGGGCGCTGCGGGTCCACGAGCACGTCGAACGACTCGTCCTGCGCGAGGCGGCCGTTGACGAGGCGGACGGCCCCGACCGAGATGATCTCGTCGCCCTCGGACGGATTCAGCCCGGTCGTCTCGGTGTCGAAGACGGTGCAGGTCAGCGCGCGCAGCGGGCGGCGCTCGACGTCGGGGTCGGGGCGGCCGCGCGTGAGGAGGTCGGCGTCGTAATAGATCGGGCGGCTGCCGACGGGTTCGGTCGCGGGCGTGGCGCGCGGCTCGGGCGCGGGACGGGCGGGGAGCAGCAAGCGGACGTAGGGCGTGCCGTCGCTCTCGCCCGTCCATATCTCCGCGTCGTGGCGTTCGAGCACGTCGCCGAGGGTGAAGGGGAGCGGCGCGTCGTCCACGGTGACCGGCTCCGGGGTCCACCGCTGGAGCGTGTCGGAGCCGAGTGGCGGCCCCGACCACACGAGGTCGAGCGCGACGAACGCGTCGTGGAGCGTCGTGCGCAGCGTGAACGCGTCGGCCCCGACCGTTGCGCGGACGCGGGCGAGGAGCGACACCGCGGCCTCGACGGCGGCGAACGCGTCGACCTCGACCCACGTCGCGCCGTCGACACGGCGGTCGAGCGCGACGGGCACGGCGAGGCACCGCTCGGCGCGGCGGCGGATGGCGAGGAGCAAGTCCTGTCCGAGCATCGGCTCGCGCGGCCACGACGCCGAGGGGCGCGGCACCGCCTCGGCCGACGCGACGAGGTCGCCGAGCGCTTCGACTTCGTCACGCACGATCTGCTCAAATGAGGCGCGCTGCTCGGCCTCTATCTCCGGGTGCAGCGTGGTGATCTCGACGGCGGCGCGGAGCGCGCCGAGGTGTCCGCGCAGGTCGCGCAGCAGCGTCGCGTGGGCGGCGTCGCGGCGTGCGTCGGCGGTGGCATGCTCGGTCACGTCGTAGAGCACGAGGAGAAAGCCGCGCACCGTGCGCCCGCCGCGCTCGCCGTCGAGCAGGGGGACGACCTGCACACGGAGCAGCCGTGCCCCGGCGCTCGCGACGACATGGGCGACGGGCCGCTCGTCCCCCGCGCCGAGCCGGCGCTCGATCTCGTCGAGGGCGTAGGCGATGAGGTGGCGGTCGAGCACGCCGAAGACGGAGCGGCCGAGCCCGACGAAGCCCGTCCCGTCGCCCGCGAGCATCCGTTGGGCAGGCGCGTTGTAGAGGAGGATCTGCCCGTCGGGCGTGCAGACGAGCAGCCCCTCTGCGACCTCGGCCATCACGGCGGTGAGCGTCTCGTGCTCGTGCGCGCGCTCCGTCCGCACCCGCTCGACCTCGTCGCCGAGCCCGCCTTCGAGCCCGGCGAGCCGCTCGGCGATCTCGTTGACGGAAGCGGCGAGATTACGAACGGCGCGTCCGCCCTCGGCGGGGGCGCGGTGGTCGGTGTTGGCCCGCGCGATCAGCCGGGCGCTCTCGTCGAGCCGGCGCAGCGGGACGACGATGCGGAACAGCACCCACGCCACGAGCGCGCCGATCGCGAAGAAGAGGGCGGGCACGAGCAGGCCCGGCCCGACCTCGGCCAGCAGCGTCGCGGGGGCGCTCATCGCTCAGCCCGCATCCGACGCCTCGCCCGACGGCTCCCCGAGCATCGACTTGACTTTGGCGACGAGGTCGCGCGTGGCGAACGGCTTCGTCACGTAGTCGTCGGCACCGAGTGCCAAGCCCTTCGCCACGTCCACGTCGCGGCCCTTCGCCGTGAGGAGGACGATCTTCACGCCGTCGTGCGCGGCGTCCTCGCGGAGGAGCTGGCAGACCTCGAAGCCGCTCCGGTGCGGGAGCATCACGTCGAGCAGGATCAGGTCGGGCTCGTGCGCGCGGACGGCGCCGAGCGCGGCCTCGCCGTCGCGGGCCACGGCCACGTCGAAGCCCGCCTGCGTCATCAGGAATTCCAGCGAGGTCACGATGCTCGGGTCGTCGTCGACGATGAGGACGCGGTGGGGCATGGCGGCGGGGGCTACGTGGTCGGTTCGGCGGGGAGGGGGAGCGTGAACGAGAACGTCGCGCCGTCGCCGGGCTGGCTCGTCACCCAGATCCGCCCGTCGTGGTGCGCGACGATGTGGTGCGCGATCGCGAGGCCGAGGCCGCTTCCGGCGGGACGGTCCGGGGCATCGCCCTGCACTTGGCGGAACTTCTCGAAGATCACGCGCTGCGCCTCGGGCGCGATCCCCGGCCCCCGGTCTTCGACGTCGACGCGGAGGGCGGGCGCGGCGCCGTCGCCGCCGGGGTTTCCGGGCTGCGCCGTCGTGCGGAGGCGGACGGTGACGGCCCCGGCGTCGGGCGGGGAGAACTTCGCGGCGTTCGAGAGGAGGTTCACGATGACTTGGGTCAGGCGGTCGCGGTCGCCCTCCAAGATAGGCGCGTCGGGCGAGAGGTCGAGCCGGAGCCCTCGGTCGTGGAAGAGTGGCTCCATCGCGGCGGCGGCGTCGCGGATCACGGCGGCGAGGTCGACGGGCGCGCGCTGCCAGTCGAGCGTGCCGGATTCGAGCTTCTGGAAGTCGAGGACCTGGTTGATCAGCCGCGTCAGCCGCTCGCTCTCTTTGACGATGATGCCGAGGAACTGCTGCCGCTGCTCGCCTTCGACGTCGGGGTTGTCGCGGAGGATCTCGGCGAAGGCGCGCACCGAGGTGAGGGGCGTCCGCAGCTCGTGCGTCACCGTCGAGACGAAGTCGTCCTTCAGCCGGTCGAGCTCGTGCAAGCGCTCGTTCGCGGCGCGGAGCTCGGCCGTCGCCGTCTCCAGTTCGGCCGACTTCTGTTCGAGCGCGCGGCTGTATGCGATCACTTGGCGCGTCTCGTCGAGGATCGCCATCACCTCGCCCAGACTCAGCGGCTCCTCCTGCACGACGGTCGAGACAACGACGCGCGCCGAGGCTGCACCGATCGAGCCCGCGAGCACTTCTTCGGCGTACTGCACGAGGGCGGGGTCGGCGGCTTCGGGGAGCGCGCCGCCGGAGCGTCGGGCGTAGGCCGCGAGCGCCGCGTCGGCACGGCCAGGGCCGAGGAATCGCCCCAAAAGAGTTTGCAAATCGGCGACGGCGGCGCGGCCCCGCCACAACTGCACGCGCCCGAGCGAGCCGGGCTGTCGCAGCACGTCGACGAACGCGACGGCTTGGGCATGCTCGACCACGCTCTGCCGCGTCCACAGCGAGACGCCGACGAAGAGGCCGCCGTTGACGAGCGCGCTCCAGAACAGGCTGTGCGTCACCGGGTCGAGCCCACCGAGCCCGAAGAGGGCATAGGGCCGCAGCCACGCGACGCCGGCCGGCCCGGCCTCGACGAACGACGCCGGCAGGATTCCCGCGCCGACGAGCGACGGGAGCGGCAGCGTGTAGCCCCACACGAGGAAGCCGCCGACGAGCGCGGCGAGCGCGCCCGCCCGCGTCGCCCGCTTCCAGTAGAGCCCGCCCAGAAACGCCGGGGCGAACTGCGCGACGGCCGCGAACGAGATCAGCCCGATCGAGACAAGCGAGTAGGCCGCGCCGATCATCCGGAAGTAGAAGTAGCTCGCGACGAGCACGGCGAAGATCGCCCCGCGCCGGATGTCGAGCAGCGTCTCGCTGAGGTCGCGGCGCTGGGTCAGCCGGAGCCGCCGGATGCGGAGGAGGACCGGCATCACGAGGTCGTTCGAGATCATGATCGAGAGGGCCGTCGTGGCGACGATCACCATCCCCGTCGCCGCGCTCAGCCCGCCGACGAACGCGAAGAGCGCGAGGGCGGGCTGCGCCTCGGCGAGCGGCAGCGTCAGCACGAACGTGTCGGCGTCGACGCCCGCCGGCAGCCGGAGCAGCCCGCCGAGCGCGATCGGGAGGACGAAGAGGTTGATGACGAGGAGGTAGAGCGGGAACAGCCAGATCGCCCGGCCGACGTGCCGCTCGTCTACGTTCTCGACCACGGCGACGTGGAACTGCCGAGGCAAGAGCAAGATGGCGAACGCCGAGATCGCCGTCAGCGCGAACCACGACCCGTAGTCGCCGACGGCCTCGAACGTCAGGAGCGGTCGGAGATCGGCGCGGGCGGCGGCCTGCGCGAACACGTCGCCGAAGCCGTCGAACACGCCGAACGTCACCGCGAGCCCGACCGCCACGAACGCGACGAGCTTCACGACGGACTCGAACGCGATCGCCGCGACGAGCCCCTCGTGCCGCTCCGTGGCGTCGAGCCGCCGCGCGCCAAACAGGATGGCGAAGAGCGCCAGCAGGAGCGCGATGAAGAACGTCTGCCCGAGAAACAACGGCTCCGGCTCCGTCGCCGCCGTTACGATCGTCGGGTACTCGGTGATGACCTGGAAGCTGGTCGAGATCGCTTTGAGCTGGAGCGAGATGTAGGGGATCACCCCGACGACGGCGATCACCGTCACGACGCCCGCGAGGAGCGCGCTCTTGCCGTAGCGCGCCGAGACGAAGTCGGCGATCGAGGTGATGCGGTAGAGCTTGGCGACGCGGAGGATCTTGCGCAGCAGCACCCACCACAGCGGGGCCAGCAGGGTCGGGCCGAGGTAGATCGGGAGGAAGCCGATGCCGGTCGTCGCGGCGCGGCCGACGCTGCCGTAGAACGTCCACGCCGTGCAGTAGACCGCGAGCGAGAGGGCGTAGACGGCGGGGTTGCCGATCACGCTGCGCCCCTGCTGCGCGCGGCGGTCGCCCCAGTACGCGACGGCGAACAGCAGCCCGACGTAGGCGAACGAGACGGTGAGGATGAGGCTCGGCCCGATCACGACGGCGCCTCCGTGCGGCCCTCGTCCTCTGAGTTCTCGGCCTCGACCGGGCGGCGGCGCGGGCGGCGCTCCACGACCCACGCCGCGAGCGCGATGAGCACGGCCCACGCGCAGAACACGTAGCCGTAGAGCAGCGGCACGCCGAGCACGAACCCGTCCCGGGCGAAGAGCGAGAGGACGGGGTAGGTGAAGAGCACCCCCCCGAGCCCCGCGAGTGCGATGAGCCGCTGACTGCGCATGGCGCGTACTTTCTTCGGATCGCTCATGATACGGCACGCGCCCCTCGCCCCCCTATGCCTCCATCGGCCTCGCTCGCTCCCCTCGTCGAAGCGCTCCTCGCGGCGGTGCCGGACGCGGTGCTGCTCTGCGCGCCGGACGGGCAGATCCTCCGCGCGAACGCCCCGGCCGCCGATCTCCTCGACGACGCGGCCGACGGCGGCGCGGCGCTCGTCGGACAGTCCGCGTTCGAGTTTCTCGACGGGACGCTCGTGCGCGGCGCGGCCGGCGGCGAGCCGTTCGCGACGCGCGTCGGGCCGCACCTCGTGGAGGTCCACAAAGCGTCGGTCGACGACGGGTTCGCCCTCGTCCTCCGTACCGCGGAGGAGCCCGCGTTCCGTCGCGACGCCGAGCGCCTCGCCCTCGGGCTGGCGGAGACCATCCGCGGCCCGCTCGCGAGCATCCGCGCGGCGATCGAGACGCTGACCGGGTACCCCGAGATGGACGAGACCGTCGCGGCGCAGTTCACCACCATCATCCGCGAACAGACCGTCGCGCTCAGCCGCCAGCTCGAAGAGGCCGCCGCCGCGCTCGCCGAGGCGACGAAGGCGCGGCGCCCGCTCGAACACGTGCGCGCAGAGCGGCTGCAGGCGCAGGTCGTCGAGGCGGTGCGGGCGACGGGGGTGGGGGCGGAGGCCGAGCCGCCGCCCGACCTCGTCGTGCGGGTGGAGTGGCCCGCGCTGGAGCGGGGGGTCGCGCACCTCGCCACCCGGCTCGCCCACGCGACGCGCGCGGAGACGCTCACGGTGCGGGTCGGACGGGCCGGGGGGCTCGCCGCGCTCGACCTCGGCTGGCGCGGGGCAACGGTCCTACCCGAGCGGCTGGACCGCTGGCTCGACGAACCGCTGACGTCCGAGGAAGGCGCCGCCATCGAATCGCTGCGCGAGGTGCTGGAGCGGCACGGCGGCGCGTGCTGGGGCCGCGAGCGTGCCGACGGACGCGCCGCCGTCCGCCTGCTACTCCCGGCCTTGGACGCGTGGGGAATGGCCCCGATCGGCAGAAAGTGACGGGTGGGGGTTGACAGGATAGAAGCCTATGTATTACAATTCGGTAATCTTTGACCGGTAGCGCTTCCGAAAGGACAGCTGAACGAGTCTTTTCGCGGCTATGGACTCAAGGTATTACTACAAAGTAATAAAAAGACCGTCATGCCTACCGAGACCGCGCCCCAGACCTACGCCCCCTCCGACGCCTTCCGCGCTCGCGCCCGCGTCGACTCGCCCGAAGCCTACGAGCGGATCTACCGCCGCTCGGTCGAGGACAACGAGGGCTTCTGGCGCGAGCAGGCCGACCGCCTCCACTGGTTCTCGCCGTTCGACACGGTCAAGGACGTCAGCTTCGACGCGGGCGACGTCCACATCCGCTGGTACGGCGGCGGCACCACGAACGCCTGCTACAACGCGCTCGACCGCCACGTCGAGGCCGGGCGCGGCGACCGCACCGCGCTCATCTTCGAGCCCGACGACCCCGACGGCACGGCGCGGCACATCTCGTACGCCGAGGCCCGCGACGCCGTGGCCCGCTTCGCGAACGTGCTCAAGGCGCACAGCGTCAAGCGCGGCGACCGCGTCACGCTCTACCTCCCGATGATCCCCGAGGCGGCCTACGCCATGCTCGCCTGCGCCCGCATCGGCGCCATCTTCTCCGTCGTCTTCGCCGGGTTCAGCCCCGAGGCCCTCGCCGGCCGCATCAACGACGCCGAGAGCGACTTCGTCATCACCGCCGACCAGAGCAACCGGGCGGGCACGACGATCGCGCTGAAGGCGAACGTCGACGACGCGCTCAAGCAGGCGCCGGGCGTCCGCCGCGTGCTCGTCGTGCAGAACACGGGCGGCAACATCACCTGGAATGACGACCGCGACGTCTGGGTCCACGAGGCGCTCGACGAGGTGGACGCCGACTGCCCGTGCGAGGAGATGGACGCCGAGGCCCCCCTCTTCATCCTCTACACGTCGGGCTCGACGGGCACGCCGAAGGGCGTCGTCCACACCACCGGCGGCTACTGCGTGTGGACGAGCGTCACGCACGAGTACGTCTTCGACCTCCAAGACGACGACGTGTTCTGGTGCACGGCCGACGTCGGCTGGATCACGGGCCACTCGTACATCGTCTTCGGCCCGCTCATCAACGGCGCCACCCAGGTCTTCTACGAGGGCGTCCCGACCTACCCCGACGCCGGGCGGTTCTGGGAGATCGTCGACAGGCACGGCGTCACGATCTTCTACACCGCGCCGACCGCGATCCGCGCGCTCATGGCGAAGGGCGACGCGTTCGTCACGCGGTCCGACCGCTCCAGCCTCCGCCTGCTCGGCACCGTCGGCGAGCCGATCAACCCCGAGGCGTGGCGGTGGTACCACGAGACCGTCGGCGACGAGCGCTGCCCCATCATCGACACGTGGTGGCAGACGGAGACGGGCGGGGTGATGATCTGCTCGCTCCCCGGCGCGATCGCGCAGAAGCCGGGCGCGGCCGGGCGGCCGTTCTTCGGCATCCAGCCCCAGGTCGTGGACAACGAGGGGGCGGTGCAGGAGGGCGAGACGCAGGGCATCCTCGTCATCGCCGACAGCTGGCCCGGGCAGGCGCGGACGGTCTACAAGAACCACGGCCGCTTCGTCAACACCTACTTCACCGCCTACGACGGCAAGTACTTCACCGGCGACGGCTGCCGCCGCGACGCCGACGGCACCTACTGGATCACCGGCCGCGTGGACGACGTGATCAACGTCAGCGGCCACCGCATGGGCACGGCCGAGGTCGAGAGCGCGCTCGTGCTCCACGAGGCCGTGGCCGAGGCCGCCGTCGTCGGCGTGCCGCACGAGATCAAGGGCGAGGGGATCTACTGCTACGTCACGCTCGGCGCCGACCACGCCCCGAGCGAGGACCTCCGCGACGAGCTCCGCCAGCACGTCCGCCACGTCATCGGGCCGATCGCGACGCCGCAGTTCATCCAGTTCGCCGTGGGCGGCCTCCCGAAGACGCGCTCCGGCAAGATCATGCGGCGCATCCTCCGCAAGATCGCCGCGAACGAGCACGAGGCGATCGGCGATACCTCGACGCTCGCCGATCCGGAGGTCGTGACGAAGCTGGTCAAGGGCCGCCGCAACCGGCCCAACCAGGACGCCGAGGACTGGGTCGGCTAGGCCCGG
>CAYTJT010000040.1:0-17013 GCA_964438105.1 uncultured Rhodothermales bacterium
TGTGGCTCATCACCGGCGACGGCGACGCGCTCTCGATCGGCGGCAACCACTTCGCGCACCTCCTCCGGCGCAACCTCGACCTCCAGATCATCCTCTTCAACAACCAGATCTACGGGCTCACGAAGGGGCAGTACAGCCCGACGTCGGAGCCCGGCAAGGTCACAAAGTCGTCGCCCTACGGCTCGCTCGACCACCCGTTCAACCCGACGGCCTTCGCCCTCGGCGCCGACGCCACGTTCGTCGCCCGCACGCTCGACCGCGACCCGAAGCACATGCAGGCGATGCTCCGCGAGGCGCACGGCCACGGCGGCACGGGCTTCGTCGAGGTCTACCAGAACTGCAACATCTTCAACGACGGCGCCTTCTTCCGCTACACCGAGCGCGACTCGAAGCCGCACACGACCCTCTTCCTCGAGCACGGCGAGCCGCTCGTCTACGACGAGGGCACGAAAGGGCTGCGGCTCGACGGGCTGAAACTGCACTCCATCGACCTCACGAGCGGCGAGTGGAGCGCCGATGACTGCCTCGTCTACGACGCGGCGGACCGCACGCTCGCTGGGCTCGTCGGGCGGATCTTCTGGCAGGAGGACCTGCCGCAGCCGTTCGGGGTGTTCTACCGCGAGAGGCGGCCGACCTACGAGCGGCTCCTCCGCGAGCAGCAGCAGGCCGTCGTCGCCGAGCGCGGCGCGGGCGACCTCCACGCCCTCCTCCGCTCCGGCGAGACGTGGACCATCGAGTAACCCTGTTGTCATTGCGAGGCGTCCCGAAGGGGCAACGAAGCAATCTCCAAATGGTTAGCAAACCGGAGGAGATTAGCTCCGCTGAGCCCTTCGGGGTTGCTTCGTCGCTGCACTCCTCGCAACGACAAGCATTTCCGGTGCGGGTTTGTTCGCGGCTACTCGACGTGGACGAGCGTCAGCGCCTCCGTCTGCCGCCCCGTCGCTAGCCGCACGAAGTAGACCCCGGCGGGAAACCCCGCGCCATCGAGCGCGAACGGGTAGGCGCCCGGCGCGAGGACCCCGTCGGCGAGGACGGCCACCTCGCGGCCGAGCACGTCGTAGACGGCGAGGCGCAGCGCGCCCGCTCCGGCAGCCACCGTCAGCTCGACCGAGGCCGACACAGCGAAGGGGTTGGGGAAGGCGCGGAGGGCGAAGGCTTGCGGCGGCTCCGGTTCTGTCGGCGTGCCCACGCGCTGCGGCTCGAACAGACCCACGTCGTAGGCGCGCCGGAGGTAGCGCGCGGCCTCGCGGAGCTTCACAACGGAGTCGAGGCGGTCATTCCCCTGCGCGAACGGAATCGCGACGACGACTTCCTCCGTCTCCCCCGGCTCCAGGCGAAACGGTCCCGTCACGACGATGAAGCGGCGGTCGCCCGCGGCGTTTCGCCCTCCTTCACCGTCGACGTTCTCTTCACTCCAAAACGCGCCCATGACGGGGTCACCAGCGAAGCTGAATGAGGTAAGCGGGTACTCTTCCTCCTCATTGGGGGAAGGGTATCCGGACCCTCCCTCCACGAGCGGCGTGCCGTCCCGCCACCGTGACTGCATACAGCGATAGAACTCGACTCCGTCGCTCGGTTCGAGCGTCTTCGCATAGCACGGCGTGGCGGTCATCCCGAGTTGCTCGTCGGCCTCGTCCACGACACCGTCGTCGTCGCGTCCATTCGGAAGCCCGACGGGACTGCGTAGGAACTGAAGCCCGATGGCCGGCGGCACGCCGTAATCAGCATCGACCTCTTGCGCGTTGTACACGAACCCCATGTCGAGCGTCGTGTCACTTCCGACGAAGTCATCCGCGGCATCACCGAGGTCGGGATCTACGAAGAGAGCGACGTAGGCGCTGTCGAGGGGCGTGCCCCCTCGGTACGTGAACCGATAGCGGTAGAACGTGGACTGAAGCAACGCAACCCTGGGAACGGCTACGGCGAAGGCGCTGACGCGGGCCTCAATCTGCACCGGAGGGGCCTCCGACGCCGCGTGCTCGTTGCCCATATCGTTCATCACCCACCACAGCATCTGCTCGCCCGAGATCGCGGGCTCGTCGCCGCCGGCGAGGTTGTAGTTCCCCGCGACGCCGTCGCCGTCGAGCACGGGCGCGCCGAGGTCCACGGGCCAGTCGCGGAGGTCGTCCGCCGCCTCACCCGTTTCGTAATAGCGCGCGACATCGCCCCGGCTGACCCGATAAATCCGGTCGTACTGCGAGCAATCGTCCGGCGGGTTGCCCTCGGCGTCGAGCGGGCCGGGCCAGAACTCGAAGTCACCGTAGGTGGCCGCCGACATGCGGAGCTCCCCGCCGACCTGCCCTCCGATCCAGAGATTCGCTGAGAAGATCGGCGAGTGGCCCGTGTGTTTCGGGACGAGGTAGCCGTCGCCGTTGACGGTCGTATTGCCGAAGAACAGGTTGCCGCCGTTGAAGACGCGGGCGCGCACGTCGTTGACGTCGAGATCGCGCTCGGCCGTACCGGGCTCGCAGTCGCCGACGGGCTGTGCCGATGCGACGGGGAAGGCTACGGGGAGCAGCGCCGCGACGAGCGCGCAACGCCGAATTAGAGTCGCAAACATCATACGAGCAGGATACGAGAGGCGACGGATACCCTAAACCTACCCATGCCGACGTTACGACGAAGGGCACTTCGCACGCCCCGTATCTTTCGCCCCTCCGCCACCCAACCGATGCCCGCGTGACCGCCCTCCGTCTGCCCTGCCTCGCCGTCGCCCTCCTCTTCGTCGCCACGTCCTGCACGGCCCAGCCGGACCCCGAGACGCCCGACCCCGCCGCGATGCCGGACGCGTTCCTCAGCGACGGCGGCGCCGTCCGCCTCGGCGAGCCCGCCAGGAGCCGCCTCCTCGCCGAGGACGCGCGCGCCGGAGACTCGCTCTGGGCCGAGGCGCTCCGCATCCACTACGACGCGATCGTCACCGACGGGCACATCGACACGCCGTCGCTGATGCTCGACGACGGCTACGACTTCGGCGAGCGCCACCGCCCGCGCTCCGGCTCGCACCACGTCGACCTGCCGAAGATGACCGAGGGCGGGCTCGACGCGCCGTTCTTCTCGATCTACGTCTCGCGGACCTACGGCGAGACGCCGGCCGCCACCGAGCGCGCCCTCGCCATGATCGCCGAGGTGGAGCGGCAGATCGGCGCCCTCGACGGGGCGGAGATGGCGTACTCCGTGGACGACGTGCTGCGGATCACGAAGTCGGGGGGCAAGGCCTTGCTGATGGGGCTCGAAGGCGGCCACGCGCTGCAAGCCTCCGAGGCCGTGCTCGAACGGCTCGCCGAGGCAGGCATCCGCTACGTCACGCTGACGCACTCGAACACGAACGGCTGGGCCGACTCGTCCAGCGACGCGCCGCGCTGGAATGGTCTCAACGACACCGGCCGCGCCCTCGTCCGCGCGATGAACCGGCTCGGCGTGCTCGTGGACCTCTCGCACGTCTCGGACTCGACGTTCTACGACGCCCTCGCCGTGACGGAGGCGCCCGTCATCCTCAGCCACTCGTCCGTGCGCGCCCTCACCGATCACCCGCGCAACGTCACCGACGACATGCTCCGCGCGCTCGCCCACAACGGCGGCGTGATCATGATCAACTTCTTCTCCCGCTACATCGCCCAGGACGGCACCAACTCCGCCACCCTCGCCGACATCCTCGACCACATCGACCACGCCGTCGAGGTCGCGGGCGTCGACCACGTCGGGCTCGGGTCGGACTTCGACGGGGTGCCGTTCCTGCCGCGTGGGATGGAGGACGCGACGCGGCTGCCGCACATCACCTACGGCCTGCTCCAGCGCGGCTACAGCGAGACCGACGTCCGCAAGATCCTCGGCGGCAACACCCTCCGCGTCCTCGCCGACGCCGAGCGCGTGGCGGCAGAAATGCGCGCCGAAGGCTGAACGGGTGAGGCCGACCGAGCCGAGCAACCCCTTCTCGCCCCCGCCTGTCGTTGCGAGGAAGCCGAAGGCTGACGTGGCAACCTCCTCCGGTCTGCTCATCTGCGGGAGATTGCCGCGTCGGCGCTACCGCGCCTCCTCGCAATGACAGCGTTGGATTTGCCCTCGCCTCTTATTCAAAGTCCGTGTTGAGGCGGTAGCGCGCGATGCGGTTGTTGCCGGTGTCGGCGACGTAAACGATCTCGTCGAAGTAGGCGACGCCCTGCGGGCGGCGGAACTCCAACGGCCCGCCGCCCTCTCCGCCGAACGAGACGGGGACGGGCCGGGTGCCCTGCTCGCCCGCGGGCGGGCGGACGCCTTCGACGCCGGCCGGGTTGAACACGAACAGGCTGTCCTTGGCCTCGTCCACGACGAAGAGGTAGCCTGTGCCGTCGGTGGCGTAGGCGAGATCGGACGGCTGCTCGAACTTGAATTCCTCGTAGAGGAAGCCGTCGCCGGCGTCCGGGTTCGAGGCCTGAGCGAGCTTCTCGGTGTCCGGCCGGTACTCGATCCCGAGCGTCGACTCCACGACGCGCACCGAGATCACGCCGAAGGGCGCGGGGCGGTCCGTCGGCGACTGCGCGAGGAAGAAGTCGCGGGTGTTCTCCGGCGCCGTCTGCTGGTCGTTCGGGAGGACGAACGTGATGATGTCGGTCGGGCGGGCAGCGCTCACGAGGCTCGGCGTGACGGGGCCGAGCTGGGTGAGGTACTCCGTGTTCACGCCGTCGGCGGTGAACAGCAGCACGGCGTTCTGCGGGACGATCGTCGGCGGGCGCCCGTCGGCGGCGGTGTTCACCTCGCCGATGCGGGTCACGTAGATGCTGTTGTCCGGCCGCACGCCCACCCCGGTGAACGCGACGGCCTCGTCCTCCAGCTCCTCCAGCGGGTTCTGGAAGCGCGACTGGAAGCGGCGCGAGGCGTCGTCGAACGGGTGCCAGATGATGTCCTCCACGCTGGGCTCGCCGACCGTGAGGCCGCGAAGGCGGTAGATCACCGGGAGGTCCCACACCCGCCCCTCGATCGTCGTGTCGCGGCGGGCGGCGACGTAGAGGTCGAGCCGCGGGTCCTGCATGATGGACTCGATCTCGCGGAGGGGCTGGCCGAGGAGTTCGGGGATGAAGTTCTGCGGGCGCCCGGCGAGGTCGAGCACGTGGAGGCCGGTGGTGTCGGCGACGTAGATGAACCGGTCATAGCCGACGAACACGTCGGTCGGCGCTTCCAGCGCGCCGTTGAGCGTCTGGGTGAAGAACGGCGCGAGCGCCACGTAGCCGACGTCGTCGACGAGCGTCGGGTCGGTCTCGCCCTCCTCGAAGATCTCGTCGGTGATGGGGTCGTCCTTCGAGCCGAACACGTCGCAGCCCGCGAACACGAGGGCGGCGAGCGCGAGGACGAACGAAGCGCGGAGGGAGGAGAGGAGCATGGCGGGAGCGGTCATCGAGGGAGGCGCGCTGAGCGTAGCGCGTCTAGGTCGTATGGACATTCGCGAGGTCAGACTCGCACGAGGTTGTGATTCCGGTCTCGCAAGGCGCGCGAGGAGTCCGATGCCGTAGCATCGGAAGACGGGTGCAACGAAGCGAGGGCGGAATCCGGCCCGGGGGAGTCGATCTGGGTGAGTGTCCACACGGCCTAAAACTTGACGTCGAGGCCGACGCGGTGGACGCTGCCGAGCACGTCTCGGTGGTTGAATCCGTAGTCGAGCCGGAGGCGCGGGCCGAGGCCAGGCACGATCACGCCGAAGCCGAGGCTCGGGAGCGTGACCTCGTCGCGCCCGACCTGGTAGCCGAAGCGGCCGACGAGGAGGTCGTTCCACGTGTACTCGGCGCCGAGGTCGATCCGCTCGGCGTTGTCGTTGGGGTTCGTGAGCTGGCCGGAGACCGTGAGCGCGTGCTGGTCCGAGGCCCGGAGCAGCCGGTAGGCCACGCCGAGGAGGAACGTCGTCGGCGGGGTGATCTGCTCGAAGCTGTCGATCGTCTCGGTCTCCCCATCGCCGGTGAGCACGGACACCTCGCCGTCGGGGCGGCCGTTGAGCCCGAAGTTGCGGATCGCCACACCGAGCTGGGCGCCCGTCGTCCCGACCTCGTAGTAGACGCCGAGGTCGAGGAGGCCGGTCTGCGAGACGACGTCGAACGTGCTCTCGCGGACGTACTTCAGCGTGACGCCGTAGGAGAACAGGTCGGTCAGCCGCTGCGAGACCGTGAGCCCGGCGGCGAGGTCGACGAACCCGAACGTCTGCCCCGTCCCGAACGGCTCGGTCGCGGTCGTCACCTCCATCTCGCCCGCGTCGAGCGTGAACACGCTGAGCCCGAGCGCGAAGCCGCCGACGTGGTAGAGCGCGCCGACGTAGTTCACGTCGATCTCCGCGTGGTAGGCCGTGTGGGAGGCGCCGACGGCGAGGTCGCCGCGGCCGGGGACGGCCTGGGCGGCGAGCGCGGGGTTGTAGAAGAATGCGCCCGCGTCGTCGCCCATCGCCGCGACGGTCTCGCCGAGGGCGGCGCCGCGCGGGTCCGGCGCGATGTTGAGGAACTTGTAGCCGGCCGTCCCCGCCCGGTCGTCCCCGAACGACGGGAAGACCTGGGCCTCGGCCGGCGCGAAGGCGGCGGCGAGGAGGACGGCGAGGGCGGCGGTGCGACGGAGCATCTGCATAGGGGAACCGCGATTAGAACCGGTAGCTCAGCCCGATGAGGACCTGGCGCTGCGGGAGGAAGCGGGAGGGGTTGAACGGCGGGAGGCCCGACGACTGCGGGTCCTCGTAGCGGAGGTCGCGCACGCCGGTGACCACGTCGTAGGCGCCGTCGTCGCGGAGGCTCTGGGCGTTGTCGCGGACGAACTCGGCGCTGACGTTGGGGTAGGCCTCGCCGGTCACCGGGTTCACGATGACGGCGTTCTGCTGGTTGAAGAGGTTCGTCACCTCCACCGTCAGGAGCACGTCCGAGCCGAACACGTCGATCGCGCGCTCCAGGCTGAAGTCGAACCACCACCACGGCTCCCCGCCCCCCCCTCCGAGAACCGGTCGGCTGGGTCGTTCGAGAACGTGTAGACCGGGCGCCAGTCGTCCTCGCCGGTGAACGGGTTGCGCTCGCGGCCCTGGAACACGACGGGCGTGTAGCGCTGCCCGCTGCGGAAGGTCGTCGCGAGGTAGACCTTGAAGCGGTTGAGCCCGGGGACGCCCCAGAGCGGGCCCTCGCGGTCGTGCGTCAGGAGGACGTTGGCCTTCACGTCGAGCGGGCGGTCCCACGCGAGCGGCGTCTCGACCGTCGTGTCGACGTTGCCCTCCTCGTCGAGGAATTGGCGGATGGCGTCGTCGTTGGTGGACGAGAGCCCGGTGGCGCGGGAGTAGGCCACGGTCGCCTGCCCCTGGAACCACCGCCCGATGCGCTTGAGGTAGCTCACCTCGACGCCGCGGATGCGGGCGAAGTCGCCGTTGATGCGGAAGGCGCGGCGCGTCTCGCGGCCCGTGGCGTCGCGGATGCGGATGTCCGTGGCCGTGATGAAGTCGAACTTGTCGCGCCAGAAGCCGGTGACGGTGAGCGCGTCGTTCTGCGTGATCTGGCTGCGGAGGCCGAGCTCGTACGAGATGTCGACCTCGGGGTTGAGGTTCGGGTTGCCGAGGTCGGCGAAGAACGAGCGGTCCTGGAAGAACGGGTCGAGCCCGGTGTAGACGAACGTCGGGTGCGGCAGCTGCGTCGAGTGGCCGTAGTTGAAGAAGAGCACCTGGTTCTCGCGGACGGGGAACGAGACGCGGAGCTTCGGGAGGAGGCGGAACTTGAACCGGCGGCCGAAGAGGCCGACGGTCTCGTCCATGTAATCGTCGCGGATGGCGTCGGGGATCGTGTACGCGCTCGTGTCGGCGACGAGGTCGTCGACGTACTCGCCCGGCGCCCAGTACTCGAACCGGAGGCCGACGTTCGCGATGAGCCCGCGGTAGCGGACCTGCCCCGTCGAGAAGAGCGCGCCGCGCAGCGGCTTCACGCGCCAGAGGTCCGAGCTCTGCCCCAGCCGGTTCGTCTCGGTCGTGTCGCCGTCGACGATGATCGGCGCGCCGATCCACGGGCGGACGATGTCGATCCACTGGTAGTCGTTGAACTTCGACTCGAACCCGCTCTCGACGCGCCACGATTGGCCCGCGCCGAAGAGGGTGTAGACGCCCTTGAGCGTGATCTCCTCCGCGAAGTGATCGTGCCAGCGCGTCGCGACGCCGCCGTTGTTGAAGAGGCCGGGGCCGGGGAGCACGAGGAGCGAGGTGTCGACGGGGAGGTCGTCGAAGTCGAAGTCGCCGAAGATGTCGCCGGGGTAGTCGACGATGCTCTCGGGGTCGAGCTCGGAGTCGACGTTCTCGGGCCGCCAGTTCCGGCCGTTGGCGTCGGCGCGGAGCCGCGTGAACAGGCGGCTCACCTGGAGCTCGTAGAACGAGCGGTCGCCGAGCACGTGGCTCCACTTGAGGTAGGTGATCGTGTTGTCGTGCGCGTAGGTGTTGGCGAGGTCGGGCTGGAGCGAGAACGCGTACTGGAAGCCGGGGCGGATGATGTCGTCGTTGCCGGTGACCTGGAGCATCCGGGTGTTCTGGTTCACCGTGAGCGAGCGCTGGTAGCTGCCCTGGAGCTTGAGGCCGGGGCGCGGGAGGTAGGTCAGCTTGCCGACGCCGTTCCAGCGGTTGCCCGTCCGCGGCATCAGCGTCGTCCCGTCGATGAGCGAGGAGCGGACCTGGGTCGGGTTCGCGGTGAAGCGCGTGAAGCCGTCGGCGAGCTGGGCCTGCCCGGAGACGAAGAAGCGGAGCGTGCCGGGGAGGATCGGGCCGGAGACGTTGAGCTCGTAGATCTCCTCGTTGAAGGTCGAGCGCCAGTCGTCGTTGAAGCCGAGGTTGTCGCGCTTGTGGGCGACGTAGCCGCGGAACTGGTCCGTCCCGTCCTGGGTCACGACCGAGACCACGCCGCTCGTGACGTCGCCGACCTCGGCGCTCACGCCGCCCGTCGTGACCTCGACCTCGGCGAAGGCGTTCGAGCCGATGTCGAGCCCGAAGCCCGTCCCGGCGAGGGGGTCTTTGGCGCTCACGCCGTCGACGATGAACCCGGTCTCGTTGGCCCGGCCGCCGCGGATGTAGAGCCCCGTCGGGTCCTTCACGACGCCGGCCTGCGTGGCGACGACGTCCTGCACCTCGCGCACCGGCGCCGCCTCGATCTGATCCTGGGAGATCGTCACCGCGCTCGACGCCTGCTCCACGTCCACGAGCGGGCGCTCGCCCACGACGACGACCTCGCCCTCGGCCGAGAGCACGGCCTCGGCGAGCTCGATGTCGAGGTTGGTGGACTCGCCGTCGCGGATGCGGATGCCGGTGAACAGCTTCGTCTCGTAGCCGATGTAGGTCGCCTGCACGTTGTACTCGCCCGTGCGGAGCCCCGTGATGGCGAACTCGCCGTCGAAGTCGGTGGCGGCGCCCTGCGACGTGCCGGGGATGATGATGTTCACGCCGGGGAGCGGCTCGCCGGTGTCGGCGTCGGTGACGGTGCCCCGGAGGCTGCCCTGCGCGTACGCCGCGCCGGAGGCGAGGAAGAGGAGACCGCAGAGGAGCAGGCCGAGGGAGAACGAGGGTCGCATGAGCGTCGGCGTGGGAGTCGGGCGAGCGGGGTGGGAGGTCCGAGCAGAGGCTAGGGCTGCGGGAAATCGAGCGCGCGGAGGATCAGGCGGATGGCGTCGGCCGGAGCCCCGGCGTCGCCGTCGGCGCCTTCGTAGAACAGGTTGCCGTTGAAGTCGTTGACGACCGGGAGGGCGAGGAGCGCCACGCGCCGGTCCTCGCTGATCGAGGCGACCGTGTTGGGTCCGGTCCAGTCCACGCGCCCCCCGCCGATGACCGTCGCCTGGTAGTCGGTCTCGTAGAGCGGCACGCTGTCGCCGGGGAGGTAGGGCAGCGTCTGCGTGATGAGCTGCGCGGTCCGCAGCGCCGGGAGCAGCTCGCCCGTGCCCGGCACCGGCTCTACGGCGCGCACCTCGGTGTTGCTCGAAATCCGGAGGTTGTTGTAAACGAGCGTGTCAGGGATCGTGATGAGCCCGCCGATCGGGAGGATGTTGATGGCGGGGTTCTGCTCGTCGTTCTCGGGATTCGTCGGGAGGCGGACGGGGACCTGCACGAACATCCGGCCGCCGCCGTCGAAGAAGAGGTCGCTCACGCCCGCGGCCACGGGCAGGTTGTAGCCGGCGACCTGGTCCGTCGTCGCGTTCGAGACCCAGTAGATCCGGTCCCACAGCGCGAGCGTCCGGCGCAGCGTCGGCGACGAGGCTACGGGGAGCGCGTCGGACGTGGCGATGACGGGGTTGTTGCCCGTGATGAACGGCGCCGAGAGGTCCCACTCGTCGAACGTGCCGGCGAACCCCGCGAGCACGTCGCGGTGGAACGGCAGCACGAGGTCGTTCTCCGCGCGGCGGAAGTCGTTGACGAGGAGCACGTCGCTCGTCTGCGCGCGCACGTACCAGGACTCGCCTTCGAGCGGGAAGCGGTCGAGGCCGCTCGTGGTGCCGGTGCCGTCCACGGCGCGGGCGTAGAGCACGTTCTCCGCGTCGAGCTGGAGGCCCGGCAGCGTGATGCCGGAGGGGATGAAGTTCGTGCCGAAGAACACCTCGGCGTCGGTCGGACCGTCGGCGGAGGGGTCCGCCGCGACGAGCGTCACGAAGTCCACCTCGGGCGGGAGCGGGACGAAGTTCAGCGAGTCGTTGAGCGAGACCTCGACGCCCGCGAGGCTCTCGATCCCGTCGGGGTCGTTGGCCTGCCAGCCGAACGAGGTCACCGGCCACGTGGTGTCGGCCGGGACGAGCGTGCTGCTGAGCCGGAACGTCGGCGGGGAGTTGCGGATCGGGAAGACGGTCCGCGCGGGGTCGGGGTCGACGGCGCCCTCGTTGTCGACGGCGCGGACCTCGAAGACGACGTTCGCCACGTCGCTGTCGGGCGGGATCGGGAGGAGCACGAGGCTGTCGCTCCGGGTCGTACGCGTCCACTCCTCGTCGGGGCCGGGCACGGGCGTGTTCCCCGGGTAGAACCGGAGGTCGAACGCCGTGACGAACCCGTCGGCGTCGGTCCCGCTCCACGAGACGAGCACGGTGCTCGTCAGCCGGTCGTCGTCGTCGATGTCGCCGACGAGCGAGGAGTCGCGGACGGCGAGGGCCGTGTCGGGCGCACGGTTGGCGTCCGCCTCGCCCTCGATTCCACTATCGCAGCCCACGAGGCCGAGGAGGCCGGTGAGGACGAACGCGAGGGAGCCGAGGGCGAAGCGGAAGCCGGAGCGCCGACGATCGGGGCCGATCGGGCGTCGGGACGGTTCCACGGAAGCCGTTTGCACAGCGGAACGAGCGGAGGGTGCGGGCATGGGGGTCGATCTAGAGAAACCCAGCGGGGCGGCCCCCAGCGGGACCGCCCCGGATGGGCATGGACTCACGGTCCTACTTCACGAGGACCAGCTTCTGCGTGCTGACGCGGTCGCCGGCCTGGAGGCGGACGACGTAGACGCCGCCGGCGAAGCCGCGTCCGTCGAGCGTCGCGGTGTGCGTCGCCGGGGCGAGCTCGCCGTCGACGAGCGTCGCGACGCGGCGGCCGAGCACGTCGTAGACGTCGAGCGTCACGCGCTCGGCGGCCGTCGTCGTGAAGGAGACGGTCGTCTGACTCGACGTCGGGTTCGGGTAGATCCCCTGGAGGCCGAACGCGGCGGCTTGCGCCTCGCCCTCATTCGAGACCGTCATCATGAGGTCGGCCGGGCTCTCCGGGATCAGCTTGTAGTTGCCGAATGAGAACCACCACAGCCCCTGGATCGCGCCGAACTCCTGCCCGACCGTGAGGGTGGAGTTGAAGTCCGAAGGGATCGAGTCGGACGCGTCGTCGGCGAGAACGGCGTTAGCTTCGTCAGAGGACGAAAATCGCCACTCGCCGAAGCCCGCGTCCGCTTCTACAATCGCAACGTCGAGGAAGCGGAGCGCCATGCCCTCGTGGGCCTCAGCAATGCCGTCGTCCTGAGCAAGCGTGCCCGTGGCGACCTCCTTGTAGGCGTAGGGCTCGCCGGAGCTGACGAACGAGACCGTGGCGTCCTGGAGCTCGGTCACGTCGAAGCGCTCGCCGATGGTGGCGTTCGTGATCTGCACGCGGTCGCCGGTCTGGAGGCCGAGGTTGGCGATGTCGACCGTGATCGGGACGAAGATCCCGGTCCAGGGAGCGAGGCTCTCGTCCTCCTGAATCGTGAGGAAGCCGGAGGTCTCGGGGTCGCTCATTACCACGCCCTCGATATTCATGTCGGCGGTGGCTCCGAGGAGCGGAGAGAAGCCGGGGCCACCGTCGGGCGTGGTTTGCACCTCGGCGATTTCGTCGACTAGGTCGAAGAACACACGGTAATAGGTCTCCGGCGTCGTGGAGTCAAGGCCCTCGTTGTCCGTCGCCGTGACGGAGTACGTCACGAACACGCCGTCGCCGACGGCCGGGATCGTGGCCTCGTAGATGTCGCCCTCGGTGTTCGTCATCGGGACGGACTGCACGCCGCCGCCGGAGGAGAGCTCGTAGTTCAGCGTCACGCTCGCGATCGTCCGCGTCGGGTCCGGCACGACGCTCGTCGAGACGGTGAACTCGTCGCCTTCACCAAGCACCTCGTTCGGGCGGTTGGGCGAGCTAATGACGGGGGCCGAGATGAGTTGCTCGAGGTCGTCGTCCTCGAACGGCGAGATGCTGAAGACGGCAGAGAAAGCCTCAGCAGGAGGGCTGCTATAGGGGAAGTTGAACCCGGCCGTGCCGGCCACGAGGAAGCCCTGGATGTTGATGAACGAGCCGGCTGTCGGCGGGACGAACGGATCGTCTTCGTCGCGGACGTTGTAGGGCGGCTGGTAATCGCCGACCCGGTCGTTGCGGAACCGCAGCGAGGAGTCGTAGCTGTCGAGGAGGGTCTCGGTGTCCGGCGAGCTCATGATGTACCCCGGTCGGCCGTCGTCGCGGCGGATGCTCTGGATCACCTGGGCGTTCTCTAGCCGCACGTACTGACTCGTGAGGGCCTCGTAGTTCTCCCAGCGGAAGCGCATACGATCGAACGGATCGCCCTCTTCGATGAACTGGTGGATGTCGTCCGTGGTGACGGCGACGGGCTCGAGGAGCGGGTCGCCGGGAAGCACGTTGTCGATCACCTGGAACGAGGAGGGCAGGAGCTGGGTCTGGAGCTCGAACCGATCCACTTCGGCGTTGAGCTGGATCACGTCGCCGATGAGCAGGCTCTCGACGCTGCCGCTTCCATCGGAGATTTGTATCGTCATGCCTTCGAACCCATCATCCACGGCCGCGACATCGCGGATGAACATGTGGATCGCGCCGGGCCGCTCGTTGTCCGTGTTCCACGTGCGAACGCCGGAGTTGAAGGGGTTGGTGAGGACGACGGCGGTCACCGTCACCTCCTCGCCGAGGAGAGGGGGATTTGTGAGATCCTCGATCTGCTCGAGGGTGACACTGTCTCCGAGATCGATGAGCTGCTGAATGTTCTCATCGGGGAGGTCGTTGATCTCGCGGATCGTCACGGCCTGTTGCGCGACGACGCTCTCGGCGAGCCCGAGGGCGAGCGCGAAAGCGAGGCAGAGGGTAGCGAAGCGTTGCATAGTCTCGTGCGGTGTGGTTGGAGATGAGGGGGCGGGCCGACGTGCGGGAGGCCGCCGCGCAGGGGCCCGCCGGGGCCTCGTGCGGCAGCGGGTGGCTTACTGGATGATCACGAACTTGCCGGTCTGCGTCTCGCCGGTGTCCCGGTCCTCGACCGAGAAGAGGTAGAGCCCGGTCGAGATGCGGAGGGCGTTCTCGGAGAGGAGGTCCCAGGCGTGCTCGCCCCCGGCGATCCGGCGGTTGTCGCCGCTGAACGACTCGAACCAGTTGATCTCGCCCTGGTAGGTCGCTGCGTCATGCTCGATCTCCTTGACGATCTCGCCGGTGACGGTGTAGATGCGGATGCGGCAGCGGGGCGGGAGGTTGTTGAAGTAGAGCTTGCGCGTGCGCGTCGTGCTGCCGTCCCACCCGGCGCGGACGCTGTAGGGGTTGGGGTAGACGCCGACGCGCTCGCTCCCGTCGGCCACGGCCGGGGTGCCGGGGAAGACGCGGACGGCGTTGAACGAGCGGCTGCTCTCGAACGACGGGAGCCCAGCGAGCGGGTCGCCCTCGTCGATCGCGGTGACGGCGTAGGCGTACTGCCAGCCGTTGAGGAGGCCGTCGTCGCGGAAGGCGTAGACGTACTCGGTGGAGTCGCCGGGGAAGGTCACCGGCGTGTCGAGGCGGATCTCCTCGAAGCCGTTGTTGAAGCCGGTCTGGTTGCCGGGCCGGTCGTACTGCGCGATGAGGGTGGACTGCCCGAAGATGTCGCCGGTGAGGTCGTCGCCGGGGTTCGAGCGGTAGACGCGGTAGCCCTCGAAGTCGACGCGGCCGGTGACGGGGTCGACGCTGGCCTCGGCGCCGTCGCCCCAGTAGAGCGTGACGGCGTTCGACTCGATCTCGACGCGGACCTCGGGCGACTGCGGGGGCTCGGGGATGAGGAAGCGGTCGAGCACGCCGTTGTCGTTGACGTCCTCGCCGGGGTCGAGCCGGCCGTTGTAGTTGAGGTCCTCGCCGGCGTAGGTCTGCTGCGCCCAGAACACGTTGTTGCGCAGCAGCGTCCGGCTCTCCTCGGTGTCGATGGGCTGGCCGCCCTGGCCCTGGAACGCCTCGGGCTTGAGCGCGGCCACGGCGGCGAACGTGACCGTCAGCGTGGCGCCGGGCGCGATGAACGGGATCGGCCCCACGGCCGTCATCCCGATCCAGTTGCCCTGCGCGTCCTGCCCGTCGGTGCGGAGCCGCTCGAAGAAGTCGGCGAGCGCGGCCTCGTACGCCTCCTGCGTCTCGAACGGCCCGGCGAAGGGGTCGGGGAAGGGCGTGAGCATCCGGCGGTAGCGCTCGGCGTCGCCCTGCGGCCGGCCCAGGTCGGGGTCGGTGTCCGAGAAGAGCCACCAGCGCGGGTTCACGCGCGGGGCCGCGTAGCCGTCCTCGCGGTACGACTCCGCGACGAAGGGGTGGAAGAACCGGCCCTCGCCGCCGGGCATCTCCTGCCACTCGGCGCCGAGGAAGGCGAAGGCGCCGTAGGTGTTGAGCGTCTCCTCCTGCCCGCCCGCGTTGAACGCGTACGAGACGAACTGCGAGTCCGGCGCGGGGTCCACGAGCTCGTCGGTGACGGCGTTGTACTCGGGGTAGCCGAGGAAGCCGAGCCCGCCCTTGTTGAAGAAGTTCGTGCCCGCGTCGGTCGTGGTGATGATGTTGCGGACGACGAGGTCGTGCCAGAGCCCGGCGCGGACGTCGAAGAGGGTGTCGGGCGAGATGTTGCGGATCTCGTACTCGAGGATGGTGAAGTACTCGGTGAAGGGGAAGCTCCAGGCGTAAGAGCGCGCCTCGACTTCGAGCCCGAGCTCGCCCTGCGGGTCCGGCAACGGGGTGAACGTGCCGGGGACGAACCGCGCCGTGTCGTTGAACGCCGTCACGAAGTCCTGCTGGCTGATGGCCTGCGGCGTGAACGCCTCGCTCGTCGGCAGCGACGAGCGCTCTAAGATGAAGTCCTGCTGGGCGAACTCGAAGCCGGCGGCGCCGGCGGAGTAGCCGCCCGCGCTCGTCACCGAGCCGGTGCGAACCGAGATGGTCCCGTCGGCGCGGCGGGCGCCGACCCAGAGCCCGGCCTCGAAGAGGTGCTCGATGCCGGAGTCGAGCGGGTACTCGAACGAGGGGAAGCCGTCGGGGTTGTTCCGGATGCTGGGGTTGCCGACGAGCCCGGCGTTCGTGACGGTCAGCCCCATGTTGCCGACGTCGACGACGGCTTCGTCGAAGAGTTGGGCGTGGGCGCCGGGCGCGGCGAGGCCGAGCAGCACGGCGGGGAGGAGGAGGGTCAGAACCCTGCGCACCGACGGGAGCGCAGTGACGAGGTCGGCCATGTAGGAGGGGGAGTCGGAGAACACGAGGGTGGGGTGCGGGCTTCGCCGAGCGGCAACATACTATAGACGCCCCCCCGTGGGAAGCCACCCCGGTCCCTTAACCGAGGATTAACGGCAACCGAGGATTAACGGCGCCCGCGGCGTCCACCGGCGCGAGACGCTGGCCCCGCACTCCGCTGTCTCCTTTGCATCAGGTATCTATATCCCACTCGGGCGCCGCTCCGCGCCCCATTCGTTCCGCGCTGTTACCAAACCTTTACTCCACCCATAATTCCCATACGTGCACGCTGCGTCACCCCGCGCCCACTTAGCTTGCCCCCGCCCGCTCCCCCCTTAGCCCCACCCCGTTCGCTATGTCCCGACTGCTGCCCCTCGGGCTCGTCGCCCTCCTCACGGCGGCCTCGCTCGCCCCGACTACGCTCGCCCAAGGCGTGACCTCGGCCTCCCTCACCGGTGTCGTCACCGACGACACCGGGCTCCCGCTCCCCGGCGCGAACGTCCTCGCCGTCCACGAGCCGACCGGCTCCGAGTACGGCACGATCACCCGCGCCGACGGCCGCTACGACCTCCTCAACCTCCGCGTCGGCGGGCCCTACACCCTCACCGTCTCCTTCATCGGCTACGAGACGGTCACGGAGTCCGGCCTCAACCTCACGCTCGGGCAGACGCGCGAGCTCTCGTTCCAACTCGGCGAGGACGTCCAGGAGCTCGGCGCCGTCGAGGTCGTCGGCGAGGAGGGCACGATCCTCTCGTCCGAGCGCACCGGCGCCTCGACGAACATCGACGAGACGACGATCGAGCGGCTCCCGACGATCTCGCGCAGCCTCGGCGACTTCGCCCGGCTCAGCCCGTTCGCGACGGCCGACGGCCAGCAGACGAGCGTCGGCGGGCGGAACAACCGCTACAACAACATCCAGATCGACGGGGCTACGCTCAACGACGTGTTCGGCCTCTCGGCCACGGGCGCCCCCGGCGGCCAGGCCGGTGCCCAGCCGATCTCGCTCGACGCCATCCAGGAGTTCAACGTCGATGTCGCCCCCTACGACGTCCGCTACAACGGCTTCACCGGCGGCTCCATCAACGCGATCACCAAGAGCGGGCGGAACGACTTCTTCGGGAGCGTCCGCTACCTCGGCCGCA
>CAYTJT010000041.1:0-10800 GCA_964438105.1 uncultured Rhodothermales bacterium
TGTTCGTCCACGCCGAGACGAGCACGGGCGTGCTCTCCGACGCCGAAACGCTGGCGAAGCTCGGGCGCGACCACGGCTGCCTCGTCGTCGTCGACACGGTGACGTCGCTCGGCGGCTCGCCCCTCGAGGTCGACGGGTGGGGGCTCGACGCGGTGTACTCGGGCACGCAGAAGTGCCTCTCGTGCGTACCGGGGCTCTCGCCCGTCACCTTCTCCGACCGCGCCATCGACCGCGTGCAGTCCCGCGAGACCCCGGTGCAGAGCTGGTTCATGGACCTCGGGCTCGTCGTCGGCTACTGGGGCGAGGGGCGGAAGCGGGCCTATCACCACACCGCGCCGGTCAACAGCGTGTACGCGCTCCACGAGTCCCTCCTCATTCTGCGCGACGAGGGGCTCGAAGCGGCGTGGGCCCGGCACCGCCGCCTCCACGAAGCGTTGAAGGCCGGGCTCGAAGCGCTCGGGCTGGAGTACGCCGTGCCCGAAGCCGAGCAGACGCCGCAGCTCAACATGGTCCGCGTGCCCGACGGCGTGGACGAGGCCGCCGTCCGTCAGCGCCTCCTCGACGAATACGATCTCGAGATCGGCGCGGGGCTCGGCGCGCTCGCCGGCGACGTGTGGCGGATCGGGCTGATGGGGCACGCGTGCCGCGCGGAGAACGTGCGGCGGTGCGTGGGCGCGCTCGAAGACGTCCTCGGCCGCAGCGGCGGGCTCGACGCCGTCGAGTCGCAGCTGAGCGCGGACGTGGCGGCGTGACCCCCCGCTTCTCTTGTGCCTCCGGGACTCCGTCCCTTCGGCTGCTTCGAGAAGCTGTCCCCCTCGGCGAGGGGGACAGCCGCGCGTCGCTGGGAGCGAACGACGTGAGTGACCGCGAGCGCGGCGGGGGGTAAGGCGAAATACCAGAACCCCGGGGCGATCCGTTCGTTATTGACAAACCTCGCCCCGGGCTCTATCATGCTCGCACACCCCACCTCGATGCCGATGCCGCGTCTCCTTACGATCCTCCTTCTCGCCGCCGCGCTGTTCCTGGCCGTGCCCGCGCAGGCGCAGCTCCGTGCCGACCTCCCGCAGCAGGACGCCTCCGTCGCCGTCTACCAGAGCCAGACCGGGTTCTCGCTGGGCGCCCTGCTCAACCCCGACCACTTCAGGATCAGCAACTCGTACGAGATGTCGTTCTCGAGCTTCGGCGGGCAGAGCCTCGGGCTAGGCGTGCTGACGACGAGCTTCCGGTACCAGCCCACGAACAAGCTCGCGGCGCGCGTCGACGTCGGCGTGGCGCACTCGCCGTTCGGCTCGTCGGGCGTGCAGGAGAGCCTGGGCTTCTCGCAGGACGCCCCGGCGCGGGTGTATCTGCAGAATGCGCAGATCGCGTACCGCCCGACCGAGAACTCGCTGATCCAACTGCAGGTGCAGCAGAGCCCGTTCGGCAGCTACGCGAGTCCCTACGGCTACGACCGCTACAGCCCGTACGGCTATCGCGGCGGCTCGGCGTTCCGCGCGAACTTCGGCGCGCGCGACTTCAACGACCTCTTCTGGCGCTCCACGCAGTAATTGATGGTCGTGCGCAGTTTCCCCTTTCCGTGCGGCACGTCTCCTCTGGGGGCGTGCCGCACGTGGTTTGAGCCGCGGCGTCCATGAGCGAAGCCGGAAGCCGCGTCGGCGGCGTGATGCTAAACGTAGGACTCGCGGTCGCGGCCGTGGTGGCGCTCGTGCTCGTCTACGCTTTCGCGACGCGCTTTTTCGTGCCCGACGCGAACCCGGTGCGGACGGACAACCCCGGCGGCCTGCTCGGCGACATCGTCCAAGTCGAGGTGCTCAACGGGTGCGGCGTCGCAGGCGTCGCGGGTGAGGTCACGCGCTTTCTCCGTGACCACCACTTCGACGTCGTCGGCAGCGGGAACTACGTCGACTTCGCGCAGCCGCACTCGCTCGTGATCGACCGCGTGGGGAATCGGGAGGCGGCGCTCGGCGTCGCCGCGATCCTCGGCATCGATGAGGCGTATGTTCGAGAGGAGATCGACGAGAAATACTACATCGACGCCGCCGTCGTCATCGGGCGGGATTACAAAAGCCTGCGCCCCTTCGACGACGCCCCGGTGGCACCCGACGCGCCCTAGTTTCCACCCTATCGTTTTACGCCCCGACCAACAACCCGATGCGCTCATGAGCACGACGTCCTCCGCTTCCCGCACCAAACGCAGCACCCACCGCCCGGCCCGCGAACTCGCCGCCCTCGCCGTCGAGGCGATGCAGAGCAAGAAGGCCGTCGACATCACCGTGATCGACGTCCGCGACGTGTCGGGCGTGACGGACTACTTCGTCATCGGGACGGGGGAGTCCGACATCCAGGTGCGCGCGATCGCCGAGGCGGTGCGGGAGCAGGTGAAGGAGGAGATCGGCGAGCGGCCGTGGAAGCGCGAGGGCACGCAGCACAACCAGTGGGTCGTGCTGGACTACGTGAACGTCGTCGTGCACGTATTCGACCGCGAGCGGCGGGCGTACTACGACCTCGAACGGCTCTGGGGCGACGCCCCCACCGAGCGCGTGGCCGAGGATGCCGACACGGTCGAGCTCCTGCAGGAGTCCAAATGATGACGCGTGTTCGCCACGCGGCGCTGGCCGCCGGGCTCGCGTTCGCCGCCGCGCTCGGCGCGTGCGGCGGGGCGTCCGAGATAGCGGAGGGGAACACGTTCGGGGCCCGCGAGGAGGCGGAGGAGGGGCGCGAGACCCTCCTCATCACGCCGCCGTCGGCCGACGAGGAGTTCTTCTACTACCCGGCTTACTTCAGCGACGTCGAGGTGCGCTCGGGGCCGATCGAAGCGGGCCGCCGTCCCGTGGAACTGCTCATCCGGGGCGCGCTCCCGGACGGATGCACGGAGCTCCACCACATCGGGCAGGAGCGGACCGGCAACCTCATCGGCGTGACGTTCGAGATGCGCAAGCCGAAGGGCGCGGTGTGTACCCAAGTCGTCCGCCCGTACCGGTTCTACTACACCTTCGAGCAGCCGCTCCCGCCGGGCGACTACACGTTGACGATCAACGACACGGTGGAGCCGTTCACCGTGCAGCCCGCCCGCGACGGCGAAGTGGGAGGGTGAGCGCCGTGTCGCAGGAATCCGCCGCTCGCCTGTTCGTCGCGGCCGGGGCGCTCTCGGCCGCGCTCGCCGTCGCGGCCGGGGCGTTCGGAGCCCACGCCCTCGCCGACGCCGTGACCCCGGCTCGGCTCGGCACGTTCGAGACGGCGGCGCGGTACGAGCTGATGCACGCGCTCGCGCTCGTGCTCGTCGGCGTGCTCCTCGGCCAGCGCGCCGACCGGCGCCTCCGGTGGGCGGGGGGGCTGTTCCTCGCAGGGACCGTGCTGTTCTCCGGCAGTCTCTACCTCCTCGTGCTCACGGACACGCCGTGGCTCGGGGCCATCACGCCGCTCGGCGGCGTCGCCTTCATCAGCGGGTGGCTCGTGCTGGCCGCGTCGGCGTGGCGGGGAACGACGTAGGGGCGCAGCCACCGCCGCGCCCCTACGCAATGCTGCATCGTCTGAAGGGGAGGGGTTAGCCCTCGTCCTCGTCGAAGAGGAGCATGAAGCTCGGGCTGAGGTTGTGCTCTTTGGCGAGCGAGAGGAGCGCGTCGGCCGCCTCGTCGGGCATGGTGTACGTGCCGTACTCGGTGCCGTCGACGGCGAGGGCGTAGTCGATCTCGCCGTCCTCGTCGGCGTCGATGTCCTCCCACTCGACGGCCTCCTCGATCAGGAACGCGTCGCGCTCGGGGTCGAACGACGCGAGGAAGCGCTCGCGCAGGCTGTCCTTGTCGATGAGGCTGATGTTGCCGAGGGCGACGTACTCCTCGTCGTAGAAGAGGGCTTCGATGAGAAGCTGGCGGGCGAATTGTTCGATGCTAAAGGCCATGGGGTAGGGCGGATGGGTGAAGGGCTGTGGTGAAAAGTAGGGAGCCGCGAGGGCAAAAGGAGCGCGGGCCGCGAGCGCACGGATATTTTACGCGACGGGGGAGGAGGCTACGCCGAACGCCTCGGCAAAGTTGTGCGCCGCCGTGCCACGCCGATGCGCGAGCCCGAGTCCGAAGCCGTCGGCGAGGTGGGCGAGGAGCCGGTCGGCGGCGGCGGCTTCGTCGACGGGGTGGCCGAGCTCGCGCGCGAGCGACGTCACGCCGCGGTCCGCGATACCACAGGGCACGATGAGGTCGAAATACGACAGATCGGTGGTGAGGTTGAGCGCGAGGCCGTGCATCGTGACCCAGCGGCTGCAGCGGATGCCCATCGCGCAGACCTTCCGCTCCCCGCTGGAGCGGGGCAGGCGGTCGCCGCGCGCCCCGCCGATCCACACGCCCGTGCGCCCAGGGACGCGGTCGGCGTCGAGGCCGTAGTCGGCGCAGGTGCGGATGACGGCTTCTTCGAGCTCGCGGAGGTAGCGGTGGATGTCGGTGCCGCGCCCGCCGTCGGGGTACGTCAGCCGGTCGAGGTCGAGGATCGGGTAGACGACGAGCTGGCCGGGGCCGTGGTAGGTGATGTCGCCGCCGCGGTCCACGGGCACGAACGTCGCCCCACGCCGGGCGAGCGTCGCGTCGTCGGCGAGGAGGTTCGCCCGGTCGCCGCTCTTGCCCAGCGTGAAGACGTGGGGGTGCTCGACGACGAGCAGCACGTGCGGGGGCTGCGCCTCTGGAGCCAGCGGCGGCTCCGCCCGCTTGGCCGCGATGAGGTGCTGCTGGAGGCGCCGCTGGAGCGCCCACGCCGCCGGATAGTCGATCCGGCCGAGGTGGCAGACGATGGCGGGCTGGGGCATGGGCGAGGGGGGCGGGACGTGGGGCTCTCGGTGCCTTACGCCCGGCGGCCCGCTCCGTTCTGTCCGCGCCGCGTCGGCTAGTTCGAGAACGACACGCGGAAGGTGAACCCGCCGTTGAGCGTCGTCGTGGGGGGGTTGTTGCTGCCCTCGCTGTCGAACTTCTGGTAGCGGACGAACGCCGTGGCCGTGACCTGGTTCGAGAGGGTGTACGAGAGCTGGGGCTCGACGGAGAGGCGCGTCGTGAGCTCGCCCTGCGGGTCCTTGAACGTGATCCCGTTGATCGCGCCGGAGATCGACTGCTGGAGGTCGTTGCGGAGCTCGAAGCGGCGCGCGGTGTTCTCGGCGCGCGAGACGATCAGGCTGAAGCGGAGGTTGTTGTTGAGCCGGCGGCGGTTGAGGAAGGGGAGGGGGATGCGGAAGCCGGTCTTGTTGAAGCTCAGCCGGACCGAGACCTCGTCCGTCTGCAGCTCGTTCACGGACCCCTGCGCGGGGGTGAGGGCGTAGCTCTCGCTGGAGATCCAGTTGATGTCGGCCTGGATGCCCCCCTTGAACCCGAGGTTCACGCCGAGGAGCGGCTGGAAGCGCTCGCTGACGCGGACGGTGCTGGCCTCCAGCGCGGGCGTGTCGGACACGAAGCGGAACGTCGTCCCGACGGGACTACCCTCCGGGTCGATCAGCGAGAGCGATTCCTCGTTCGGGGAGCCCACGAGGGGGTTCGAGCGGTAGCCCACGTCGTAGGTCGCCGAGTAGCCGTGGCGGAGCGTGACCGACTGCGTGAGCGCCCGGAGCAGCGGCCACTTCGAGGCGCCGGTGTAGGTCACGGTCCAGTTCGGGAGCGGGAGCGCCGCGAACCCCCCGCTGCCGATCGAGCCGAGGTCGGTGAGGAAGGCGTTCCGGAAGTCCTCCACGACGGCGTTGTTCGAGAGGAAGTCGCCGGAGAAGACGTTCTCCGTGGACATCGTGTCGCTGCGGTCGAAGCGCTCGCGGTGGAGGTCGAAGAACTTGTCGTAGGAGCCGCCGAGGGCGAGGACCGTGGCGTTCCCGCTCCCGTTCTCCAGCAGCGTCGGCTCGCTGGCGTTGTCGCGGGTGAAGCTGTACGTCTGCTGGCTCTGCAGGCCGAGGTCCCACGTGAGGTCGACGCGGAGGGCCTGGCTGAACTCCAGCGACGTCCGTGCCCCGAGCTGGTGGTTGTCGCGGAGGATGTCCTGCACTTCGAGCGTGCCGAACTCGCTGTTGCCGAAGAAGCGCCGCGTGGTGTCGGCCGAGAGGCGGCGGTCGAAGCCCAGCCGGTAGCCGAGGCCGGGGCCGCCGCCCGTGAGCCCGTCGAGCAGGCTGTAGCCGGGGTTGAGCGCGCCGGAGGAGGAGCCGCTGAACGAGCCGTTGTAGGTGAAGGCGATGTCGCGGGGGCCGGTGAGCGCGAGGAACCCGCGCCGCAGGAGCCCGAGCGGGTTCGGGATCGGGAGCGGCGGGTTCGGCCGGGCGAGGGTGTCGGCCGCCTGCGCGGACTCGAACTCCGTGCGGAGGCGGCCGAGCCGGTTCTCCAGGGTGGCGGCGGTGAGGGAGTCCGCGGCCTCGGCTTCGGCCTCGGCCTCGGCGAGCGCGGCTTCGGCTTCGGCGAGGCGCTCCTGCACGGCGCGGTACCGCTGCAGGTCCCGCTCGAACTCCTGGCGCCGCTGCTGACGCGCCTGCTGCGCCTCGCCCTGGCTCTCGCGCAGCCGGCGGTACGGGCCGACCTTTTCGAACAGGTCGCCGAGGCGGAGGCTGAGGCCGCCGCGCACCGACGCCTGATTCGCCACGGCGGCGACGGTCGTATCGCTGTCGGCGCGGTCGCGGAGGTCCTGACCGGGGATCGGGGTGAAGCGCCACGTGAAGTTGCTGGAGTACGTCACCGGCTGGAGGCGGAACCAGTCCAGCGCCTCCACCCGGTCGAGGGGCGACTGGATCGTGGCCGTGGTGTTCTGGTTGTAGTCGTCGGTGAGCACGCTGCGCTCGCCGCTGAGGAGGTCGCCGACGACCTCGTGCGCGGGGATCACGTCGAGCTGCGAGGTCTGGTAGTCGTTGACGAAGGCGCCGATCTCGTCGACGTCGTCGATGCCGAACTCCTCGAAGCCGGGGCCGACGAGCACGGTGTCCACCTCGGTGATCTCGACCGCGAACACCTCGTCGAGGGTGAGGCCGGGGTACTCCCGGAAACGGTTCACGTCGGCGCGGCTCTGGACGAGCGTCGAGACGAACTCGTCGGCGCCGGCGCTGTTGAGGCTCTGCCGCACGTCGGAGCGGTAGCCGAGGGCGAGGAACTGGAACGGGTCGTACTGCACCTCGACGCCGCGGCGGTGGCTGAAGGTGTGCTGCTGGCGGATGGGGTAGACGAAGTCGGGCCGGGCGGCTTCGAGCGCGGCCCGCGTCGAGTCCACGCGGACGCCGCGGCGCGGGCGGTCCTGGTTCTCGTTGACGGAGCGGCTGGCGTCGGCCGTGAAGCGGACGCTCTGGGGGAGCACGTTGAGCTGGAGCCCGCCGAGGAGCCCGACGAGGGGGAGGTCGTCGAGCAGCCAGAACGGCCGGACCGTCTTGGGGCGCGGGACGGCGAGCCGGTAGGTGAGGGCGCCGTTCCACTGCTTCGTGTCGTTGAAGAGCCGCGAGGGGCTGCGCTGCTGGCGGAGCGTGTTCGTATACGTCAGCGCGAGCCCGTCGAGCGTGTAGCGCAGCCACGGCGAGCGCGAGCCCGTCTTTGAGATGGGCACGCGGATCACGCGCGAGAAGCCGGCCGTCTCGGCGGCGGCCTTCACCTCGGCGATCTCGGCCTCCTTCTCCTCGGGCGAGAGGCGCTCGTTCTCCTGGATCTGCGCGATCTCCTGCGCCACGGTGATGTCGCCCCGGCTCGGGGAGAAGCGCGGCGTCGAGACGTCCTGCTGCACGGCGAAGTTGATGGGGATGCGCCAGCCGAACCGCTCGGGCAGGAATTTGTGCGCGTTGAGGTTCGTCGTGACGCTGTAGCCCCAGCGGTCCTCGAACGTCCGGTTGCCGAGCCCGCTCCCGAGCTCGCCGAAGCCGTCGGTCTGCTGGTCGTAGCGGGCGTTGATGTCGAGGAAGTCGGCGAGGCGGACGGCCGTGCGGGCGTAGCCGCTCCAGCCCGGCTGCTCGTCGAAGCCGCTGACGCGGAGCTCGTTGTACCACACCTCGACGTTGAGCGGGCGGCCGAGGCCGTCGGGCGCGTTGCGCACGCCGAGCACGATGTTCGAGACGTTCTGGATCGAGGGGTTGCCCCGGATCTTGAGCGTGGCCCCCGGCGGCGCGAAGTCGAGCGGGATCGAGCGCGCGGTGTAGACCGAGTCGAGCGGGATCGGCGTGTTCGTGTCGTTGCCGGCCGTGGCGAGGTCGCGCTCGAGCTTGAGCTTGTTGAGCGCGTCGAACTCGATGTTGATCGAGTTGAGGTCGATAAAGCGCGTGCCCTCCGGCGTCTGGACGGGCACGTTCGTCTGCCACAGGCTGTCGGCCGCGCTCGGGATCGCGTCGACGGACGTCCCCTCGGGCACCTCGAAGGGGTAGACCGGCTGCTCCAGCTCGTAGTAGTCGTCGGTCTCGTTCGAGCCGAGCCGGACGAACACGCGCACGGAGTCCTCGCGCCTGAACCCCTCGCCGTGGACGAACATCCGGAGGTTCGAGTACTTCGTGAGGTCGAGGTTGCGGGTGTAGGGCTTGAAGATCGCGCGCTGCTGCCCGTCGCCGAGGTCGGTGACGCGGAAGATGAGCGCCTGCTCGCGCGCCTGCAGCGGCTGCGACGAGGTGGGGTCGCGCGTGAACGAGCGGACCGTCCCGTTCGGGATCTCGTACTGGTCCGGGTTCTCCTCGTTGTTGATCGTCGCCACGAACGACTGCGGGGTGGACAGCGGCTCGACCGGCCCGAACACCGGCCCCTCGCTCTCGTCGATGCCCACGCGCTCGGACTTCAGCCACTGGCTCCCGACGAGGTCGAGCGTGGCGAAGCGGAGCGTCGCGGGGCCGCTGTGGCCGTCGGTCCACACGCGGACCGTCTCGATCAGGCTGAAGTCCTCGATCCCGCCGATCGCCTCTTTCTGGTCGGAGCGGACGGGGATCCGGATGAGGTACCACTTCCGCGCGCCCTGGATCTCGTCGTTCTCGATCGTGGTGACGTAGAACGGGTTGCAGTTCTGGGTCTGGCCGTCGGCGCAGCGCTGGGTCAGGAGCGTCGTGTCGAGGGGGATCTCGTAGCGGAAGAAGCTCTCGGCCTGGTCGAGCGAGAGGTTGAGGTTGAGGTCCTCGGAGTCGGGGAAGCGGGAGTTGCCGGGGACGCCGCTCTCGGCGATCTGCCGCTGCGCCTCCAGGGAGTTGAGCTCGAGGCCGGGGAAGAACTGGCTGAAGCGCTCCTGCAGCGTCGCGCCGCCGGGCCAGAGCGTGCCGTTGTTGAAGAAGGCGTCGTCCTGGAACGAGTGGAAGTCGTCGCCGGAGGGGTCGAGCTCGGCGAGGGCGAGGACGGGGCTGCCCGCGGCGAGCCCGGTGCGGAGGCTGTCGAGGAAGGGCGCGAACTGCTCGGTCTCGGTGGGGATGCCCTGCTCGCTGTAGGGCGCGCCGGCGGCGGCGGCGGCGCTCGCCGCCACGGTGGAGGGCAGCCCGTCGAGGCCGAGGTCCTCGGTCCGCTGCGTCTCCTCGTTGACGTTGACGACGCCGTTGGTCTGCCCGTTGGGGAGCCGCCCCCAGAGGTCCGTGGTGCCCCCGCCGAGCAGGCCGTCCTCCTTGTTGAAGCTCCGGTTCGGGATGATGTCCTCGCTCGTCTGCCCGAGCTCGATGTAGAGGCGGGCGTCGGGGTCGATCGGCTGGTCCGCGCTGCGGCCGCCGTAGGGCGCGAAGATGAACTCGACGAACTCGATGTTATTCCGCGCGTCGAAGTCGGTGTAGCCCTCGGGGAGGCGCTGCGTCATCCCGCCCCAGACGGCCTCCGTGCGCTCGGTGAAGGCCGAGCCGAGCCGGCTGTTGTAGTTGTAGGGCCCGCGCCGCGTGGGGTCGAAGTAGAGGTCGAAGGTGGTGAGGGTGGGGGGCGCGCCGGACTCGGGCTCGCGCTCCGGGAACACCTCCTCGATGAGCACGCGGCTCGTGGCGGGGTTCGTGGCGAGGGGGCGGATCGCGTCGCTCTCGTACGTGGCGGTGAGGACGGAGTACCACCCGAAACGGCCGCGCCAGTTCGTGCGGAGGAGCGGGGAGGTCACGGCGTCCTCGCCGGGGAGGTCGGAGAGGTAGGTCTGGGCGCCGTCGGGCCCGGCCCCCGGCGACGTGGGCGTGCCGCTGGGCGCGGAGGCGAGCAGCCACGAGCCCGGCTGGAGCAGGCTGAAGCTGTTCTCCGTCCCCTCGAAGTCGTCGATGTAGGAGATGGAGCCCCCCAGCTCGTCGTCCTTGAAGTCGCGGCCGAGGTCCTGGAGGTCGTCCTGCGACTGCTCGAAGGCGAAGCTCTCGGGGTGGCCGGGGTTGAGCTGGGCGAACTCGCCCTTGAACTCGAACGCGCTCGGCGCGCGCGTCTGCACGAGCGGGAGCGCGTCGACGAGCCGCGTCATCCAGCGGGGCTCGGCGGCGTAGCGGAGGTCGAGCCCCCAGATCGAGTTCGCGATGGGCTCCTCGCCGAGGCGGTACTTGTCGATGAGCGGCCTCTCGGAAAGCTGCATCCACGTCGCCCCCACGCCGAAGCGGTCGGAGAAGGCGTAGTCGGCGCGGATGCCGAGGAGGGTCTTTTTCTGGATCGCGACGAACTGGTTGCGCTCGAACGAGATGTTCACGTCGCGCCCGGCGACGAGGAACGCCGGGTTCGTGATCGTGACCGTGCCGGTGGCGTAGTCGACGGTGTAGTCGGCGCCTTCGGTGAGGTCGATGTTGCCGCTGCGCACGCGGACGGAGTTCTCGACGACGGCGAACCCGAGGTCGTAGATCTCCTGCACCGAGCCGCGGAACTCGCCGCCGATGTCGTAGACGTTCTTGCTCGTCTCGCGCGCGGCCTGCTCGGGCTT
>CAYTJT010000041.1:10900-16941 GCA_964438105.1 uncultured Rhodothermales bacterium
AGCGTGCGCTGCGCCGTCTGGCCGGGCGCGGCGTAGAGCACCTGCAACGTGAAGTCCGTCGCGTTGAACGCCGAGCCGCCCACGCGGTAGACGTTCCGCATCGTGAGGTCCCACGTGGCGTTGCTGGGGAGCGGGTTCGGCCCGCGCAGGAGCTTGAGGATGATGTTGTCGCTGTTGCCCGAGCTCCCGCTGCCCTGGCCGTAGTCCCCGATCTCGACCGTCGTCCCGTCGGCGCGCTGGTAGTTGTAGGCGACGGCGACGGCCTCGTTGTTGTTGAGCGAGCGCTTGAGGGAGAGCGTCCCCAGCCGGCGGTCCCACGTGTAGTCCTGGTTCTCGCGGAGCTTCCGCCAGTTCGTCTCGAAGTAGTCCGCGTTCCGGACGCCCGGCGTGTTCGCGTCGCCGGGGAAGAGCTCGGTGACATCCACGTTGATCGAACCGTCGCGGAGCAGGTCGAGGTCTTCCTCGTCGTAGCGGTCGTTCTCCGGGTCGGGGAGGGGCGGGCCGGGGAGGGCCTCCCCCGGGACGCCCTCGCCCACCTCGGCGAGGTAGAGCTGGCCGCTCGTGATGAGCACGTCGCTGTCCGGGTCCTCCACGGCGGGCGTCAGCACGGTCGGGGGCTCGCCGAGGTCGGCGAGGGCGAGGCCGGCGACGAGGGCGTCGTCGGAGCCGGTGTTGTTAGCGTTCGACTGCTCGTAGAGGTAGACCTCGAGGTTGCCTTCGAGGATCTCGCTGAAGCCGGAGCCGAGGACGATGTTGGGCGGGGCGGCGTGGGCGGCGTCCCACCGGTTGTGGAAGTAGTAGCCGAGGTAGAAGTTCGTGTTGTCCTCGTACTCGGTCGGCCGCTTCGAGAACGTGGTCGTCTGGCTCCCGCCCTCGATCGAGAGCTCGTCGCTCTCGGCGTCCTGCTGGCTCGCCACGACCGTCACGCCGAGCCCGCCGATCTGGAGGTCCGAGCGGATGCCGAAGAGGCGCTGGCCGCCGCGGATCAGCTCGCTCGGCGTCTGGAGGAACACGTTCCCCGCCTCGACGCGCTGGAGGATCTCGTCCTCGTAGCCGGTGTACGTCAGCTTGACCTGGTTCTGGAAGTCGAAGTCGTTCTGCGTGTCGTAGTTGACGTTGATCTGGAGCTTGTCGCCGATCGTGCCGGTGATGCCCAGCCCGAGCTCCTGCCCGAAGTCGGGGTCGACGCGGCCGCCCTGCCCGGTGGCGGCCTCCTGCTGCTCGTTCTGGCGATAGGCGAACCCGACGTCGACGTTCGCCTGCCCGTTCACGCGGAGGTCGACCTCGTTGGAGCCGAAGATGCCGGCGAACGCGCTGTTGCGCCCGCCGGGCACTTCGATGTTGAGGAGCGAGAGGTCGCCGCGGCGTTGCTGCCGCCGCGAGCGCGCGTCGGCCTCGGCGCGGAAGGTCTGCCGGAGGTCGTAGCGGAGGCGGAGGTCGCGGTAGGCGTCGAGCCCGAGCCGGACGGGCACGCGGACGTCGCTCTCCCCGACGCGCTCGGTGATGGTGTAGGCCGCCTCCGTCGAGTCGAGCACGACGCGGCGCTCCCAGTAATTGCCGAGCGGCGGCGAGAGCGGCGACCGGCGGCGCGGGTTCAGGGCGGCCCCGAGGAAGTCGCGGCGGATCGAGGGGAGCAGGCGGCCGACGCGGCCCGTGTCCGGCAGCGCCTCCGTCGTATCAGCGAGCGCGGGCGGGTCTGCGAGCGCGAGGCCGGACGTGTCGGCGAGGAGGGCGGCCGAGGTATCCGCGAGCGCCGCCGCCGTCGAGTCGGACCGAGCGGCCGTCGTGTCAGCCCCACCGGCTTCCGCGCCGAGCGAGTCGAGCGTGAAGGGGGGGAGGGCGAGCGTGTCCGTGTCGCGCGCGGCCGTGAAGGTGGCGCGTCCGAGGCGGGGGGAGCCGAAGAGGGACGGCCCGGTTAGGGCTGCGCGGCGCAGAAGCGTTCGGTCCGGCCCGGCCGCGGCCTCGGAGACGTCGAGGGTGACGAGCGCCCATAGGCTCGCCAGCAGCAGGCCGCCGACGAGGATCGGCAACAGCACACGGCCCTCCAGCAGGCGGGTCGGACGGGGCATACGCACGCGCGGGGTTCTAGCAGGCAACGACGGCCCTGGCTACCGGGGCAGCGCGGGGCGGAGTCGATCGGGGTGGAGTAACGGAGGCGCGTCTAGGCGTGTGCGGTGCGTGATCGGAGGGCGCGTGCGGGTGGTCGTTGGGCCGCGTTCGCGGCCGGGGCGGAAAGTAATGCCGTTGCCCGCCGACTTCAAGGGGATGCAGGGTGCCTCCCCCGCCGCAGGCTGCTGGCGAGTAACTTTCTCGCGAAGGCGCACCCGGAAGGAGCCGCGACCGAACGTGCGGACACCGCACACCCACCGGCTTACCGAGCGGCCCTCACCTGAACGGTGGGGCGGCGTCGTTAGTGTGCCGTCGCCTACCCGCCCGAAGTAACACACCGCTCCGCTGCCATGCGTGTCCCCGTCCGGGTTCTCTTCGCGCTCCTCGCCGCTGCCGCCGCGCTCGGGGCGTGCGCGAGCACATCGCCGGAGGGCGCCGGGACGGACGGTCCGGCGAGCGAGCGGGCGATCCGCGCCGTGCTCGACGCCCAAGTCGACGCGTGGAATCGGGGCTCGGTGCGCGGGTTCATGGAGGGGTACGCCCGCACCGACTCGCTCCGCTTCGCCTCAGGCGGGACCGTGCGGCGGGGCTGGCAAGCCGCGCTCGACGGCTACGAACGTGGTTACCCCGACGCCGACGCGATGGGCACGCTTCGCTTCGACAGCCTCGACGTCCGAGTGATCGCCCCCGAGTGGGCCGTCGTGTTCGGCCGCTGGCGCCTCCAGCGGGCGGAGGACGCGCCGAATGGCCTCTTCACCCTCCTCTTCCACCAACGCGCCGAGGGCTGGCGCATCGTCCACGACCATACGTCGTCCGGCGACTGACGCGGCACGCTGACCGGGTGGGTCGCAGCGCGGTACCTGCGGCCTGCGGCCTCCATTCTCACCAAGCCCCTCCCGATATGACCACCGACCTCTCCGGCAAAACGATCATCCTCACCGGCGCCTTCGGGCGGCTCGGGCGCATCCTCACGCGCCGCCTCCTCGACGACGGCGCCACCGTCGCCGCGCTCGACCGCCACACCGCCGACCCCGTCGCCGACTCCGACCGGCTGCACCTCTTCAAAGCCGACGTCAGCGACGAGCAGGGCGTGAGCGAGGTGTTCGCACGCGTGCAGGACACGCTGGGGCCGGCCGACGGGCTCGTGCACACCGTCGGGATGTGGGACGGGCAGCCGTTCGCGGAGACCCCGCTGGAGGACTGGGAGCGGATGCTGCGGGTGAACCTGACCTCGACGTTCCTGTGCTTCCGCGCGGCGGTCCGGCAGATGCAGGCGAGCGGGACGGGCGGCCGGCTCGTGGGGATCGCGTCGCGGCAGGGCGCCGACCGGGGCGCAGCCGAGCAGGCAGCCTACTCGGCGTCGAAGGCGGGGCTCGTGCGGATCGTCGAGGCCGTGGCGGCGGAGTACGACGGGCGGATCACGGCGGCGGCCGTCGCGCCCTCCACGATCCTCTTCGGCGGCGACGGCGACGGCGTGTCGGCCGACCACGTGGCCGGGCTCTGCGCGTACCTGTGCACGGACGAGGGGGCGGTGCACAACGGCTCGGTGCTCCGCGCGTACGGCACCGGCTGACCCCGCCCTCACTCGGCGGCGCGGCGTCAGGCCTCGGCGCGCGCCGGCTCGGCGGCGGAGGCGTCCTTCGGCTCCCCGTCGTCCCACCATTCCTGGATGCGGAGGCCGCGCTCGATGAGCGTCCGGAGGAGCGGCCCGGCCGGGATCACGTGCTCCGGCGGCGCGGCGCCTCCGCCCCCGACGGTGCCCGAGGCGAGCAGGGTGGCGATCGTCGCGGCGGGGAAGCCCGTGCAGCGCTGCATGGCCGAGAAGCCCGTGGCCTCGTCGAACCGGTCCACGAGCTCGTAGGTGAGCGTGTGCGGCTCGCCGTCGCGCGTGCCGCTGAGCGTGATGCGGACGATCACGGCGTCGCGGTACTCGCCGCCGAGGTGGTCGCGGAGGCGCCGGGTGAGGAGGTCGCGGTAGGTGAGGTGGGTCCGCACGTCCACGGAGCGGTCCTCGCCGAAGCCGAGCGCGAGCACGGCGCGCATGGCGGCGGCGTGGCCGGGGTGGCGGAGCGTCTTGTAGTCGAGGTGCCGGACGCGCCCCCTGAGGTCGGTCGGGAGCGTGGCGAGCTTGCCCGCCGTGTAGAACGCTTCGAGCTCGCCCGTCGGCGGGGGGAACGAGACCGTCTCACGGCCCGTCAGCGGCTCGACGAGCTCGATCTCGCCGTCGCGGATGACCGGGACCGGGTTGGTGTAGCTCATCACGAGCCGCTCGGCCGCGTAGCCGAGGCGGTGGTGGAACGGCGGGCCCGCCTCGATCGGGATGTTGCCCACGCGCATCGTCACGGACTCGACGGCGTCGAACCGTCCGAGCCCCTGCACCACGAGGACGTTGACGAGCCCGGGCGCGAGGCCGCAGTTCGGCACGATCCAGCGCGAGCGCCGCGCGGCGTTGTCGGCGAGGTCGAGCTCGGTCCGCACGACGTCGCGCGACGCGCCGAGGTCGCAGAAGTGCGCGCCGACGCCGACGGCGAGCGCGCCGAGCTTCGGGTTGAACGCGCCGGCCGTGCTCCCGACGACGCACGCGCTCCCGGCGAGCACCGGCGTGAGCGCACGCTGGTCACGCACGTCCACGCGCACGGTGCGGAGCTTCGGGCTCTGGAGGAGGTCCTTGACGGCGCGGAGCGCGCCGGTGTGCGCGTCGCACACCTGGACGTGCGACACCTCGGGGCGGTTGGCGAGTTCGCAGGCGATCGCGGAGCCGATCGCTCCGGCGCCGAGCACGGTGATCTTCATAGGGCGGCGGGTGGGGCGGGAGGAGAAAATACGGGCCGCGTATTTTTCTCGTTACAACATCTTGCTGACGACTCAACGCACGAGGCCGCAGATCGTTTACGAGCGCGCCCGATTCGCGCCATTTGCTCCGGTTCGACCGGTTAGCGCCGCGCGGTCGCGAAGCGGAGCGCGAGCGTCGAGAGGGCGACGAGGCCCATCAGCAGCACGCTGTACGCCGAGGCCGTGCCGAACTCGTAGAGCCGGAGCTGGGCGAGGATCTCGACGGAGATCGGCCGGTTGCCGAAGACGTAGAGCATGATCGACGAGACGAACTCGCCGAGCGCCGCGACGAACGTCAGCAGCGTCCCCGCCGCCACGCCGGGCAGGATCGCGGGCCACACGACGCGCCGGAACGTCGTCCACGTCGAGGCGCCGAGGTCGGCCGAGGCCTCGGTCAGCCGCTCGTCGAAGCCTTCGAGCGCCGCCGTCGTGGCGCGGACGACGAGGGGGATGTGGCGGATGAAGTACGCCAGCGGCAGGATCCAGAACGAGCCCACGAGCACCTGCCCGGCCGAGAGCGGCGACGGTTGGGCGAACGTCACGATGAGGTTGACGGCGATGACGGTGCCGGGGATCGCGAACGGGAGGAGCGCGAGCGTGCGGATCACCCCGCGCCCCGGCAGCCCGCGCCGCGCGATCACGACCGCCGCCGCCACGCCGAAGACGACGTTCGCCGCCGTCGCGAGCGTCGCCATGAGCAGGCTGTTCGCGATCGGGTCGAAGAACTGCCCCGCGAAGAGGCCGGTGTAGTTGGTGAGGGTGTACGCCGGGGGGAAGATCTGCGTCGTCCACCGGCTCATCTCCGCGAACGAGATCAGCACGACGGTCAGGATCGGGAGGACGACGAACAGCAGCACCGTCCCGACGCCGAGCCCGGCGAGCCACGCCGCCGGCCCGCGCTCCGGCGCGACGGGCCGCCCCGTGCCCTTCGACGCGCCGAGGAGGTCGCGCCCCGGCTTCGCTTCGAGGAGGAACAGGAAGGCGAGGCAGATCGCCGTGAGCACGGTCGAGACGGCGGCGGAGAGCGCGAGGTCGCCGTTGAGCTTGAGGTTGTAGATCTGCACCGTCAGGAACGGCTCGGTCCCGGCGAAGAGGAGCGG
>CAYTJT010000042.1:0-16715 GCA_964438105.1 uncultured Rhodothermales bacterium
GGCGAGGAGGGCGACGGCGAGGAGGAGGAACGGGCGCATGACTCGGCGGTGGGTGGGAGCGCCGGAAGGTACGGCGCTCGGCCCGACGGCAGCTACGGGCACCACGGCGAGGCCGCACGAAAAGCGGCGCCCCGGCCTCAGCCGGAGCGCCGCACCGTAGAGCTACGGGCTTCCACTCAGCGGTTCTGCTTGTCCTGCGCCTTGCGGCGGCGCTTCTCGCGGACGCGCGCGTCGCGGGCCGTCTCGTCGGACTGATCCGTCATCGGGATGTCGCTGGCGTCGTGCTCGCCGTACCAGCAGGTCAGCGCGAGCGCGAGCGCGAGGTCGCGGTGCTCGCCGAGGTCGGCGGGTCCGGCGTTGCTGGCGTCCTCCAGACCGCGGTCGGCCGTCGCCGTGACCGCTTCGTCCACAGTGGCGGTGCGGTCATCGGCATCGCCGCCGATCTTCGCCGTCGAGAGCGGGGCGCTGGAGCCGGAGAGCTCGGGGACGGCGGGCGACGGGCCGTCCGCCGGGACGCGCTCCGTCGGCTCGCCGGTCGTCTCTTCGCGGGCGAGGGCGGCCATCCGGGGCGACGCCTCGGCGGCGCCCGCGTCGTCGCTCATCGCGTTGTAGAGCGCCGCGAGCACGGCCGAGGCCTCCTCCTGCTCATTCGGCATCTCGACGGTGCGGCGCCGGTAGACCGACTCGAACGTGTCGACGAGCGTCTGCTCGGTGACCTGCAACGAGTCGCTCCTTCCGCTCGGGCCGACGAGGACGGGCACGGCGCTCAGCCCCGCGTCGCCGAAGCGGTCCGCGACCTTCTGCCCCCCCATCACGACCAGCGTGGTGCGGCCGGCGTACTGTTCTTCGTCGATGAGCAGGTCCTTGATGGCCGAGACCGGATCGTCCTCGGCGAACCGACCGAGTGTGCGGACGGAGTAGTCGGCCTCGTCGGAGCCGGAACGGGTGAGGCGCTCGACGAGCGCGTAGGCAGCGGGGGCGTCGGATGACGTACTGACGGCGCAGATGAAGTGCGACATGGGTTGGGAGATAAGCCTGATAGGACAGTAAAGAGGTGTCGTCTTGTACGGCTCGACGGCGCGAACCTGTTCCATCTGCCTCGTGCGACGGCGAGTAACCGAGCGTTATGGAACGAACCCCCCTGGGCTGTCCGTACCACCTGTGTCTGTTTATCACACGGTCGTACCCATGCACGACGGCACCGCACCCCATCCCGACCCCTCCACTCCGGAGCGCGAGTCGCTCGCTCGGCGGCGCAAGCGCGCCCTCGTCGTCCGCGCGGCGAAAGGTCTGAAGCGCCGCCTCACGACGTACCGGGCCATCGCCGTCGCGGCGGTCGTCGCGCTCGTGGCTCTGGGGGCGTACACCGTGATCGGCAACGGCCCGGCGGAGCGCGACGCGCCGGATGCCGTCGTGCTTGGAACCGGGAAGGCCGGCGTCGATGTGAGCGCCGCGAACGCGGCGACGCCCGGACCGAGCCCGACGACCCCGGACGCCGCGCCGGACGCCGCGCCGGACGTTTCGGGCGAGCACGTCGGCGACGGCCAGGCGAGCTTCTACGGCGACGAGCTCGCCGGCAACCCGACCGCGAGCGGCGAGCGCTTCGACCCGGCAAAGCTCACGGCGGCCCACCGCACGCTTCCGCTCGGCAGCCGCGTGCGCGTGACGAACCTGCGGAACGGGGAGTCCGTCGTCGTCCGCATCAACGACCGGGGGCCCTTCCACGACCGCCGCGTCATCGACCTCTCGAAGGCGGCCGCCCGGCAGATCGGGATGCTGCAGCGGGGCACGGCGCGCGTCCGCATCGAGCTGCTCAACCGCTTGTAGCTAGCCGCCTGTCGCCCCGCCGCCTGCAGGCTGCCCCCGCTGACGATTAACGGTGTTATCTTTCCTCTCCCCTGCCCGCGCGGCGGGGCTTCCATTCACCCGCTCACCCCCACTTCCATGCCTCGCTACAGCTCCATCGATGAAGTAATCGCGTCCTACCCCCAGCGCTTCAACCCCGAAAAGGCCGAAGGCGTCGACGACATCGTGCAGATGAACCTCAGCGGTGAAGGCGGCGGCCACTACATCCTCCACGTCCACGACCAGCAGGTGGACATCTCGGAGGGCGAGGCCGAGAGCCCGACGCTCACGCTCAACGCGCCCGCCGACGTGTGGCTCAAGGTCGAGAACGGCCAGACCAACCCGATGATGGCGATGATGTCGGGCAAGGTGAAGCTGAAGGGCTCGGTCCCCTTCGCGACCAAGTTCATGGGGATGTTCGGCGGCAAAGCCTGACCCCCTCTCCGCGACGAGCCGTCCTCCGGGGCGCGCGGCACCCCGCGCGCCCCGACCTGTAGATTCTCGGCACGGGGCTACGGCGCGGGGTCCATCGGGTCCGGATACGCGAACGCGTAGTCGAGCCGCTTCCGGAGCTTCTCGCTCGACACGATCTTGTACCCCTCGGCTTCGGCGCCGTCGAACGAGGGGGGATCGAGCCCGAGTCGCTGCGCCACCGCCGGGTAGAGCCGGCGGCGCGTCGGGTGGCGGTCGGCGCAGACGTTGAAGATCGTGCCGCGCGCGTCGTGCTCCAGCACCGCTTCGATCGCCCCGATCACGTCGTCGCGGTGGACGAGGTTGACGGGGGCTTCGCCGCCGACGAGGCCCTGTTTGCCGGCGAAGTAGCGGGCCGGGTGGCGGCCGTATCCGTAGAGCCCGGCGAGCCGCAGGACGGTCGTGTCGAACGCGGTGCTCCCCCAGAACACCCGCTCGGCGGCGAGCACGGCCGGACCGTTCCGCCGCAGCGGCATCCCCTCGCGCGCGCCCGCGTCCGACTCCGTCACGACCGCGTCGAGGTCGGGGTAGACGGAGGTGGAGCTCGTCATGATGACCCAGCCGACCCCGCCCGCCTCGGCGGCGCGACGGACCGTTTTGGCTTGCGTGACGTAGCCCGGCTCGGCGCTCGACGGGGGAACGCAGAACACGAGCACGTCGGAGCCGAAGAACGCGTCGAGGTCGTCGCCCTCCACCTCGTCGCCGAGCACGATGCGGTGCGGGTGTGCGCCCGCTGCCGCGATGCGGTCCAGCCGCTCGGGCGAGGTCGTGCTGCCGCGGACGGTGTGGCCCCACCGCGCGAGGGTTTCCGCGAGGGGGAGGCCCAGCCAGCCGCAGCCGACGATACTCAGGGTGCGCGCCTTCATGCGGAGGTTAGGATAGAGATGGATATATTACCTCAGCGTTACGACGGACCCCCGGCGAGGATTCCACCCCAGCGATTCTCTCGCCTTCAGCAGCCGCTTTACCCCATTTAGCCCTTTTGCCCTATGGACCGATTTCTCCGCCGCGCGTGGCCTGCCGGTCTCGCCGCTCTCCTGCTCGCCCTGATCCTCCCCATCGCCGGTTGCGACAGCGACGACCCCGACGACGGCGTCTCCGCCGAGGTCAACGTGATGACCTACAACCTCTACCTCGGCGCCGACATTTTCAACATCGTCGGAACGCCCATCGAGGAGATCCCCATCGTGGCCGCCCAGCTGTTCGGAAGCGTGCAGGCCACGGACTTCCCGGCCCGTGCCCGGGCCATCGCCGACATCATCGCCGAGGAGGACCCCGCCCTCATCGGGCTCCAGGAGGTCACGCTCTACCGGACGCAGACGCCGAGCGACTTCGACCTCACCGCCGAGAACCCCATCGAGGCGAACCCGCCGAACGCGGAGACCGTCGCCTTCGACTTCCTCGACATCCTCCTCGACGAGCTGGCGGCGCGCGGCCTCGCCTACCGCGAAGTCGCCACGGCGACGAACGCTGACGTCGAGATCCCCTCGACCACGGACGGCGTCAGCTTCACGGACATCCGCCTGACCGACCGCGACGTCATCCTCGCCCGCGAAGACGTCGAGACGACGAACCCCGCGGCGGAGAACTTCGTGGCCTTCGCGCCCGTGCCCGTCGGCGACGAAACGATCGACTTCCTGCGCGGCTACAACTCCGTGCTGGCGACCATCGGCGACGTGACGTTCACGTTCGCGAATGCCCACCTCGAAGTGGACGACGGCGACCCGGCAGCCGCGGCCCTCGTGCAACTCGGGCAGGCTAACGAGCTTCGTGAGGCCCTCGCGAATGCCACGCGCCCCGTCGTGCTCGTCGGCGACTTCAACAGCGCGGCGGACGGTACGGGGACGGAGATCGTGCTCACCGAGCCCCTCCCCTTCACGGGCACGACCTACGACCTGCTGACGACGTTCTACACGGACGCCGCGGGTGAGATCGACGTGACGGGCGACACGTGCTGCCAGGACGCTGACCTCCTCAACCCCACCTCGTTCCCGGAGGCCAACGAGCCGAAGCGCATCGACCTGATCCTCTACAACGGGGCCGTCGAGCCGCTCACGGCCGAGGTCGTGGGCGACGAGCCGGCGGACCGCACCGACGGCGGGCTCTGGCCGAGCGACCACGCCGGCGTCGTAGCCACGCTGCGGATCGAAAACTAGACCTCGAGCGAACACCCGCAAAAACATAGGGGACACCCCCTTGACACAGCTAGGGGTTTCCCCTATAATGCAGGAGCGGTCGGCAAGAACCCCGGCCTGCCCCCTTTAATGATGCGGGAAGAACGCTATCCGGCCGGTCAGCCTATTCGCTGACCGGCCGGATCGTTTATTGGGCGATGCGCCGTGCCGCATGGGTACTATGGATTTCGGGTCTCCGATGTCAAAATACCCGCCGCCATCGAGGCCGTCCTCATCGCCGTAGAGACGCAGCATGCTGCGTCTCTACCGTCGGTCGAGCTGGAATCATACCGACATCGACATACAGAATCCGTATAGCACGGCGACGCGGGTCAGTTGGTGCAGATGGCGCGGAGCACGAGGCGGCGCCTGTCGAGGACACTCCGCCACTCGCGTTCGTCCACTTCGTCGTCGCCGAGGTAGTAGCTCCATTCGCCGATGGTCTGCTCGTTGAGCAGGACCGGGGTCGCCATGTGGGCGACGCGTTTGAGCAGGGGCTGCATCCCCATCTGGTGGACGAAGGTGATCTGGCAGTCGCCGCTCTCGACGTGCTTCACCGAGAGCCAGTTGTCGCCGCAGACGTGGCACGTGAAAAAGCGGGACTCCTGCTCGTCGCCGAGCAGCAAGCTCTCCTCGTCCGCCTGCTCGTCGATCTCGACGGGCACCATGCTGTAGCACCCGCACGTCTTGCACTTGAGCCGTTCCATGGTCGTATTCGGTCGATTTTTGGGGCCCGTACAACCCGACGCACCGTCGAACGTTTCGCGTCCACCCGCTCTTCACGGCGATCCCGTGCGGCTTTCTGCACCGCTTCACCTGCTCATCGAACGAGCGTGAGGCGGCGCGAGAGCACGCGCTCGCCGGCCACGAGTCGGGCGACGTACACGCCGGCGGCGAGCCCCTCGGCGTCGAACGTCGCGCGGTACGTCCCCGCCGCCCGCTGCCCTTCGGCGAGCACCGCTACGCGGCGGCCGGTCGCGTCGAACACCTCCAGCCGGACGTCGGCGGGCGCGTCGAGGCTATAAGTGAGCGCGGTCTGCGAGCGGAACGGGTTGGGCGCGGCAGCGGCGAGGCGGAAGCCGTCGGCCGCCGCGTCCGACTCGGTCGCTACCGGGTCGTTGAGGAGCGAGCGGCGGTACATCCCGTTGCCGTGCGTCGCGACGAGGAGGCTGCGGGCCTCGGGCACCACGACGAGGTCGAGCACGAGCACGGCTTCGGGGAGGTCCTCGCTGTAGGCCGCCCACGTCGCCCCCGCGTCGCGCGTGACGAACACACCCACGTCGTTCCCGACGAAGACGGTGTTCGGGTCGAGCGGGTCGATCGCGACGGCCGAGGTCGGGGCGTCGGGCAGATCCCCCGTCACGTCGGTCCACGTCTGGCCGGAGTCGTCGGTTTTGTAGACGTGCGGCGTGCCGAAGCCGCCGACCGTCACCCACACCTTCGCGTCGTCGGTCGGGTCCACGGCGATGTCGACGATGAACCGGTCCGGCAGCCCGGCCATGATGTCGGTCCACGAGCCGCCGCCGTCGCGCGTGACGAAGAGCTTCGGCGGGCCGGGCTCCGCGTCGTTGGGGAAGAGCGGGGCCGTGGCGAGGTAGACGACCTCCGGGTCCCACGGCGAGACGGTGATCGCGAGGGCGGGATTCCCGCTCGGATCGACCGGCGCGCCACCGTTCGTCGCCGACCACGACGAGCCCCGGTTCTCGGACCGGAAGACCACGTTGCGCGCGGCGTAGAGGACGTCGGGGAACGAGGGCGCGAGGGCGTAGGGCGCGACGAACGCGGTCTGGCTGCTCGACGGCGGCGTGATGTTCACGAACGAGTCGCCGCCGTTCGTGGAGCGCTGCATGTTCAGCCGCTGAAACGAGGCGTAGACCACGTCGGTATCGAACGGGTCGACGGCGCACCACGTCCCATCGCCGCCGAAGATGTGGTCCCAATCCTCGTCCCCCGTCGTGCGCACGGTCCCGTTGTCCTGCAGCCCGCCGAGGATGATCTCCCCGAGCGGCCCCGCCGCCGTGCCGTTGTAGAACTGCGTTGTCTGGTAGCCGTCGTTGAGGTCTTCGGTGCTCTCGCCGCCGTCCACGGTGCGGTACACGCCGCCGTCCGTAGCGAAGTAGACGACGTCGGGGTCGGTCGGGTGGAACGCGACGGCGTGGTTGTCGGCGTGGACGGCGAAGAGCTCGGCGTTGGGCTGCCCCTCGCCGTCGGCGCGGAAGAGGCTGACGCCGCCGAGGTAGAGCACGTCGGGGTCGAGGGGGTTGACGCCGACGTAGTGCGCGAACCACCCCTGGAAGCGGGCGTAGTCGAACGTCGAGATCGTCGTCCACGAGCCGCCGCCGTCGCTGGAGCGGAGGAGGAAGGTCTGCGAGTCGCCGACCGAGATGCCGTCGCCGACGCTCGCGTACACCGTGCTCGACTCCGTCGGATGCCGGTCGAAGAGCACCTTGCCGATGTACTCGTCCGGCACGCCGTCGAGGATCTGGGTCCACGACGCACCGCCGTCGGTCGTGCGGTAGAGCCCGTAGCCGTCCGACTCCTGGTTCCCGCACGCGGCGAGGATGTCGTCGGAGTCGTCGGGGTTGATGGTGAGGTCGGTGCCCATCACCACGTCGAGCGAGAGGGTCCAGGTCGCGCCCGCGTCGCGGCTGACGTAGACGCCCTCGGTCGTCGCGGCCCACACGGTCGAGACGTCGTTCGGGTCGATGCGGAGCATCTGTACCCCGCGCTCCTGGTTCCGCGTCCAGTCGAGGCTCTTGGTCCACGTCGCGCCGCCGTCGGTGGACTTGAGGATGCCCATGCCGTAGCTCCCGCGCGTCGGCCGGTGGACGACGCCGCCGACGGACTCGGCGTAGCGGTAGACCTCGCCCGTGCCGAGGTAGACCGTGCTCGTATCGCCGGGGACGAGGACCACGGCCGAGGCCGCGGTGACGCCGAAGCCGGTCGAGACGCGCTCCCACGCGTCGTCGCCGACGCCGCCGGTGTACGAGCGCCAGAGCCCGCCGCCGGCCGAGCCCACCCACACCGTCTCGGGCCGCTCCGGGTTGAGCACGATCGCGAGCGAGCGCCCACCGATGTTGTCCGGCCCGATCGGCTCCCACGGCGTCTCCCCGGCACGGCGCTCCTCCGCCACCGCCCGCCGCGCGGCGATCGCCTCGGCGATGCCCTCGGACGGCAGCTCATTCGCCGGATAGGCCCGCTGCCTGGCGAAGAGGGCGAGCGCCTCGTACGCCCCCGAGTGCGGCGACTCGGGGTCTCGATCGACGTACTCCGCGACGAACTCCGGATCGACGGACTCCGGCCCGGGCCATACGATCCACGCGAGGAGGGCGACGAGGGCGAGAGCGAAAGCCGCGAGGGCGGCACGGACGAGCGGCGGTGCAGTAGACATGGGGACGAGGGCCGGCGAGGGAGGGCGAGTGTCGTCGGAGTTTACGGATCGGGCGGCGGGCGCGCCGGGGTAAATACCCTCCCCCAGGGCGACCGCACGCTACATTGCTCCCCCCGCCCCGCTCGTGGTCGCAGAGGCTACGCCTCCGCTCCCAACTGCGCGAGGCTGTCCCCCTCGGGCCGAACGGGGGGAGCGAAGCGATGGGTGCCTGAACGGGGGAGCGCTCGCTGGCATCGCCTCTCGGTTTAGCGTGCGGTCGCCCTGTCCCCGCCCCTCGCCGCCGCTGTGCTACTCCGCTTTCAGAATCCAATCGTTCGGGTCCACGACGACCTCGGCGTCCGGCGGCACCGCGATCGCTCCGCGCCCGGCGCGCATCCGCACGCGGCGGACCTCGCCGTCCACGGCCACCTCGACGGGGAGTTCGAGCACGTAGCCCTCGGGCGTCCCCCACCGCAGATCGAGCCGCTCGTCGCTGCGCTCGGTCACCAAGCGCGGGAGCGCGGGCTGGTAGAGGTAGAGTTGGAAGAGGGCGTCGAGGTCGCGGCCGCTCTCGTGCTCCAGGATCCGCTGGAAGTCGTCGGTCGTGGCGAAGCGGGTGTGGCTCCCGTCGGTGACGGCTTCGAGCGCGGGGTCGGGATAGGTCATCCGGCGGAGCGCGCGGAGGAACGCGGCGTCGTCGTCGACGGCGTAGCGGAGGGTGTGGAGGAACCACATCCCCTTGAAGTAGACGTCGCTGTCGGTGCGCCCGGTGCCGAAGTGCGCCTCCTGCGTGTCGACCGGCGCGGGCGGGACGACGGGCCGCTGGTTGACGATCCACCCACGCTTCGAGCGGAGGTAGCGGCGGTAGGCGTCGGGGCCGCCGAGCCGCTCGGCGTAGAGCGCTTCGACGTACATCGCGGCGCCCTCGTGGACCCAGAAGTGCCGCCAGTCGGGCACGGTGACGAGGTTGCCCCACCACTCGTGCGCGAGCTCGTGGAGGTGCAGCCAGTCGAAGCCGAACGCGTTGTCGGTGAACGCGTCGCCGTAGGCAATCGCCGTCTGGTGCTCCATCCCGAGGTACGGCGACTGCGCGACGGCGTACTTGTCCGCGCGGAACGGGTACGGGCCGAACGTCTCCTCCATGAACCGCATCTGGTCGGCGACCTGCGGCAGCAGCGCCGCGGCCTTCGCCGAGTCCTCGGGGAGCGCGTAGAACGTGATCGGCAGGTCATCGCCCGCCGTGCTCGTGTACGGCTCGGTGAGGGCGACGTACGGGGCGACGTAGAGCGAGAGGCCGTAGTTGTTGATCGGCGTCGAGACGAACCAATCGAACGTGCGGCTGTCATCGCGTTCGGTGACGCTGCGGAGGCGGCCGGCGGAGACGGCGGTGTGCCCGGCCGGGACCGTCACTTGAATACGGAGCGAGTCGGGCTCGTCGGAGGGGTGGTCCTTCACCGGCCACCACAGGTCGGCCCCCTCGCCCTGCACCGACACGCCGACCCAGTACGTCCCGTCCGCCCGCTCGACCCACGTGAAGCCGCCCACCCACGGCGGGCGCTGGGCGACGCGCGGCTGCCCCGCGTAGTCCACCCGCACCGCCACCGAGTCGCCCGGCTGCTTCGTCCAGCCGAGGTCGATGAGGAGGCGCCCGCCGAGCCGCTCGAAGGGTAGCGTCTTGCCCGTCTTCAGGTTCGTGACGCGGGCCACGGCGAACGTCGTGTCGAGGTCGAGCACGATCGCGCCGGTCGGGAGCGTGATCGTCGCGTGCGTGGCGACCTGCCCTTCGAGCGCGCGGCGCGCGGGGTCGACGTCGAGTTGGAGGTCGTAGTAGTGCACGTCGTAGGCCGCTTGTTCGCGGACGAGGTCGCCGCCGGAGGCGGAGGGATCGGACGGGGCCACTTGGGCCTGCGCGGGCGCGGCGGCGACCAGGAGGGCGAGGGCGGTACGGACGAGACAGCGCATGGAAAGTCGAGCGTCGGTCGAGGTCGGTTGTGGTGGCGATGCAGCCGCGATGGGCCGAGAGGTCGGACGCGAAAGTACGGGCGACGCGGCCGGCGCGTGCAGTCGAAACCCTGAACGAGGCGCCGTGCGAAACCCGGCGGGGGGGTGCGGCCGTTTCACCTATCCCTTCCAAAGCAGGCCCCTCCCCCCTCATGCCCTCCGCCTCCGAACGCCTCCCGGTGCTCGTGACCGGGTGCAGCGGTCTCATCGGCACCGCCGCCGTGGTACGCCTCGCCGCCGACTACGACGTCGTCGGGCTCGACGTGGAGCCGCCGCCCGAGTCGCTCGACGTCGATTTCGTCGAGGCGGACGTGAGTTCCGAACAGAAAGTGGCCGCCGCCCTCGATCATATCCGTGAGCGCTATGGCGGGCGGCTCGCCTCGGTCGTCCACCTCGCGGCGTACTACGACTTCTCCGGCGCGCCGAGCGCGGAGTACGACGCCATCACCGTCGAGGGCACCCGGAATCTGCTGCATCAGTTGCGGGATTTCGCCGTCGAGCAGTTCCTCTTCTCCAGCACGATGCTCGTCCACGCCCCCGCCGAGCCGGGCGGCAAGATCGATGAAACGGCGCCGTTCCGGCCGGTGTGGGCGTACCCGCAGTCGAAGGTGGACGCCGAGCGCGTCATCCACGACGAGCGCGGCGGCGTCCCGGCCGTGCTCCTCCGCATCGGCGCGGTGTACACGGACTACGGCCGCCAGCCGACGCTCGTCCAGCAGATCCGCCGGATCTACGAGAAGGAGATCGAGAGCCACCTCTTCCCCGGCGACCCCCGCGCCGGGGTCGCGTTCGTGCACGTCGACGACACGGCCGAGGCCATCGCCCTCGCCGTCGCGCGCCGCGCCGATCTCCCGGACGAGGCGCCGTTCCTCATCGGCGAGCCCGACCCGCCGAGCTATCAGGACCTGCAGGACCGCATCGGCGAGCTGCTCTGGGGCGACAGGTGGGGCACGATCCGCATCCCCGCCGCCGTGGCGAAAGTCGGCGCGTGGGCGCAGAACCTCGTGCCGGGCGCGGACGCGTTCATCCGGCCCTTCATGATCGACCTCGCCGACGACCACTACGCCCTCGACATCGGCCGTGCCCGCGACCTGCTCGGGTGGACGCCCCGGCACCGCGTGCTCGACGTGCTGCCGGACGTCGTCGCCCTGCTGAAACGCGACCCGCGCGCGTGGTACGAGCTGCACGACCTCACCCCGCCCCCGTCTCTCCCCGCGACTCATGGCTGACGACCCGCCCACGCAATCAATCGGCGTCCGCCTCCCCGGCGAGCGGCCGGAAGGGACGGACGACGGCATCCCGCCCGGCTGGGACTACAACCCCGCGACGTGGTCGCAGCGCCTCCCGATTGTCGGGCTCGCCGTCGTCGGCGTGGGGATCGCGACGTGGCTCACGCTCTTCCAGCTCGGCGTGATCTCGACGATCTGGGAGCCGTTCTTCGGCGACGGCAGCCGGAAGGTGTTCGAGTCCAAGCTCTCCCGCGTCCTCCCCGTCCCCGACGCCGCGCTCGGCGCGGCGGGCTACTTCGTCGACGCCGTGGCCGGCGTGATCGGCGGCACGCGGCGGTGGCGGACGATGCCGTGGATCGTGGTCGTGTTCGGGCTCGCCGTCGGCCCGCTCGGCGCGGTGTCCATCGCGCTCGTGATGTCGCAGCCGCTCGTCGTGGGGGCGTGGTGCACGCTCTGCCTCGCCTCGGCGGTGATCTCGCTCGCGATGATCGGGCCGGCGATGGACGAGATGCTCGCCAGCCTCCAGTACATGAAGCGGGTGAGGGAAGAGGGCCGCCCGTTCTGGCGCCACTTCTGGGGCCTGGCGCATGACCAGTAATCACCGTTCCGTCCACACGGGCGCAGCACGCTGCGCCCCTACGCCCGTTTTACCGCTCGACGTTCGTCCCTCGAAACTCGCAACTCGCTATGTGGGCTCGACTCGTCAACACCGCCGCCGGCCTCTGGCTCATGGCCGCGCCCGCCGTGCTCGGCTACGGCGGGGCCGCCGAGATCAACGACCGCATCGCCGGGCCGCTCGCGGTGACGTGCGCCGTCGTGGCGATCTGGGAGGCGACGCGCCCGCTCCGCCGCGCCAATACTGTGATCGGGGCGTGGCTGCTCCTCGCCCCGTGGATACTCGGTTACGGAGCGACGGTGCCGCTCGTCAACAGCCTCGTCGTCGGCGTCGTTCTCATCGGCTGCTCGCTCGTGAAGGGCACGGTCGAAAACCGCTTCGGCGGCGGCTGGTCGATGCTGTGGCGGTAGCGCTCAGCCGCCGTCGCGCCAGCGGAGGCGGACGACGAGCGGGCGGTGGTCCGAGAACGTGACGGCCGGGACGTGCGCGCCCGCCACCTCGAACGCCGGGTCGACGAGCACGTGGTCGATCCGGACGACGGGGACGTCGCCGCGGTACGTCCCGCCCCACCCCGAGCCCGCGATGCGGAAGGCGTCGTGGCGGCCCTCGGCGAGCTGGTGGTAGCCCCAGTTGTTGGCCGTCGCGTTGAAGTCGCCGGAGACGATCACGGGGAGCGTGTCGGCGTCGATCACGCGGGCGATCTGCTCCACCTCGGCGGCGCGGAGGCGGTAGGCCTCGCGGTAGCGCCGGACGAACGGGAGCCACGTCGCCGGTTGGAACAGGCGGACGTCGGCCTCCCACGGCTTCTCCTCGCCGAAGTAGCGGAGGTGGAGGTTGTAGTGCACGGCCTCGCGCCCGTTCCACCGGAACCGCGTGCGGACGTACTTCGAGGCGCCCCGGTCCTCCGCCCCCGCCGCGAACGACTCCTGCGACTGCTCCAGCACGTCGAGCCCGCCGGGCGCGTCGGCGCGGACGAGGAGGGGCTGGTGCGTCTGCCACTCCGGCGGGATCGCGAGGAGGTAGCCGAGGGTGTCCACGGCCGGGCGGACGTACGACGCGATCTCGGGCCGGTACGGCGGCCGGTCGCCGTAGCGCGCGACGGTCTCTTGCAGCCCCACGAGCGCGGGCTCCTCGGCGTCGAGCAGCCCCACGACGTCGGCGGCGAGCTGCTCGGCGCTCGGGCCGAAGCGCGGCACGTTCATCGTCATCACCACGAGGTCGCCCGCCGTGTGGGCCGGCCCCGGCCCGAGGCGCTCGAACGGGACGAGCCGGAGGGCGAGCACGACGAGCACGACGGCGTGCACCGCCACCCACCGCCACCGCCCCGCCGCGGCCGGCACGACGGTCAGCACGAGGAGCAGGAGGGCGAGCGCGGGGAGGGCGACGGCCACCAGCTCGCCCCACCAGAACGTGCGCGGGTCGATGTGCACCGCGGCGTACCCCAGCCCGATCAGCCCCAGCACGAGCCCGTCGAGCAGCACGAACAGGGGCCAGAGGAAACGGCGCACGTGGGCAGAGGGTCAGGAGAGGGGGATCGAGGGGAGACGAGCAAACTACGAGAGGCTTCGCCTCATCGGCTCTCCGCCTCCTACTCGCGGCTGGCTTCGTAGAGCGCCCGCTTCTCTTCCTCCGTAAGCGCGTCGTACCCGCGCTCGTTGATCTTGTCCAGGATGCGGTCGATGTCCATCGGCCCCGCCTCGGCGGCGCTCGCCGACGCCCTTTTCCGCTTGCTGCGCCGCGGCGCTTCGGTCTTCGTGGGCTTGCTCCGGCGCGGCGCGGCCTCCCCCTTGCTCCGGCCCGCGAGCCAGCGGTCGAGGCGCGCGAGCATCCCCTCCTTCTCCGACCGCGACGCCCCGTACGACGAACCGTAGGAGGCCGTGCGCGACGGGAAGAACGCCTGCGCCCACGCCGCGAGGTCCGTGCCCTGCTGCTGCGCTCGCGCGAAGAGGAACCCGACGGCCGAGCCGCCGAGGTACGTCATCAGCAGGGCGGGGTGCCCCAGCGTGAAGAGGATCGAGAGGACGAGGAACCCGCCCGCCAGCCACTTCAGCGGGACCACGCCGAGCAGGAACAGCCCGATGCCCCGGTTGGGGTTGAGCGTCGCCACGCAGAAGAGCACGCCGAAGACGGCCGCCATCGCGCCCTCGATGGGGAACAGCCGCCCCTCCGGCAGCACCGACCCGAGGAGGATCGCGAGGAGCCCGCCGCCGACGGCCGAGAGCACGTAGAGCCCGAACAGCCGGTGGCTCCCGTAGGTCTCCTCGTAGTCGCGCCCCATCCAGTAGAGCCAGAGCATGTTGAACCCGAACGCGATCAGCCCCCAGAACCCGACCTGCAGGTGGAGCACGCTGTAGGTGAGCACCTGCCACGGCCGGAAGAACGCGCTCGGCGCGGGCGTGAGGGCGAGGTACTCCACGACGAACGTGGCCGCCGGCTGCGAGAGCCGGACGAAGAACCACGCGAAAAAGACCACCGTGTTGACGGTGAGCAGGAAGCGGAGCGCGGGCGGCAGCAAGCGGTACCACCGCTGAAACCGATCGAGGGGAGATTCTCCGGTCATAGGGCCGCAGGAGTCGTTGGGGCCGGGTATACGTGAAGCAGCAGACGCCGGGAAGTTAGTACCGCGCTCGGCTGGGTTGGGGTCCGATCGGGAGCTTCCCGCGCCAGTACTGAATCAGGAGGAAACCCGCGAGCGCGCCGCCGAGGTGGGCGAAGTTCGCCACGCCGGCCTGCGTGCCGGTGATGCCCGCGTAGAGCTGGAGCACGATGAGCCCCGTCACGAACCACTTCGCCTTGATCGGGATCGGCGGGAAGATCAGCATGATGCGCTCCTCCGGGTACATCATCCCGAACGCCAGGAGCACGCCGAACACGCCGCCCGAGGCGCCCACCGTCGGCACGATCACCGGATCGCCGATGCCGAACCAGAACGGCGCCGAGGTGACGGCGAGCTGCATCAGGCTCGCGCCGATCACGCAGAAGAAGTAGAAGAACGCGAAGCGCTGGCTCCCCCACGTGTTCTCGATCCGCATCCCGAACATCCACAGGCCGAACATATTGAAAATGATGTGGCCGAACCCGCCGTGCAAAAACGCGGTCGTGATGAGCTGCCAGGGGTAGAACTGCGGGACCGCCACGGCCCCCCCGAAGCGGCTCGGGGCGACGTCCGGGGTCCCCGCCGGCCACAGCGCGAACCAGGTGAACAGCACCTCCTGCAGCTGCGGCGCGAGGGTGGCGAAGAAGGCGAGCCCGTTGATGATCAAGAGGTTCTTGATCACCGGCGGCATCATCGTCCACGTCGGCGGACGGTACGCGGTCTGGTTCATAAACGGGGGCGGGGCAAAGCGCAGGCGGAAGTCGGAGCCCGAGCCGCGCGCGGAAATCCGACGGCTCGGGCCTGCGTCGAACGAGCCCCACCGGGGAAGGTTGCGAAGGGGTTGAGGAAGAGCGGAAGTGGAATCGAGGCCAGGGCTATCGCATACGCCCGAGCTCGACCGTGCCACCGGCTCCCCCCGCTTCGCGCTCCATCGCCCGCGGGACGGCGCCCCTCCGGCTCAGGGAGCACGAAGCCGTCCCCCTCGGCCGAGGGGGACAGCCGCACGCAGCGGGGCGTTCCGACTCGTCGGGACGACCGCAAGGGCGGCGGGGGGAGCGAAGCAGCGGGGGCTCCTGAGTATGGGATAGCACTGGAATCGAGGCACTGCGGAAGTGGTTCTCGCCGACGGCACCGTAATTTCGCCGTCCTTGCTCAACCCTCAACCCTCAACCCTCAACCCTCAACCCTCAACCCTCAACCCTCTGTACCTCTTCCTCTCCGACCTCCACCTCGGGCGCGGCACGCCCGCCGCGAGCCGGGCCGCCGAGCGCGACGCTCTCGCCCTGCTCGACGCGCACGAAGCGGACGTCCGCGCGGCCGTCGCCGACGGGCGCGGCGGCGGGCTCTACCTCGTCGGCGACGTGTTCGACCAGTTCATCGAGTACCGCCGCCTCGTGCCCAAGGGGTTCGTCCGGTTCCAGGGGCGGCTCGCGGCGTGGACCGACGCCGGCCTCCCGGCCACCTACCTCGTCGGCAACCGCGACCCCTGGCACCTCGACTATTTCGCCACCGAGCTCGGCGTGCGGCTCGTGCGGGGCGCGAGTACGGAAGAGCTGAACGGCCGCACCGTCCACCTCGCCCACGGCGACGGACTCATCCCCTCGGAGCGCGCGTACAACCTCCTCAAGCCGCTCCTCCGCCACCCCCTCGCCTACCGCCTCTACCGCACCCTGACACCCGGCGACGCCGGCTACCGCCTCGCGCGCCGCATCGCCCGCATCGGGACGGGCGAACCCGAAGACCCTGTCGTCGAGGGGCTCCGTGCGGCGGCCCGTCGCACGCTCACCACCACGGCGGCGGACCTCGTCGTGTTCGGCCACGGCCACGTCGCCGAGCACGAGGCGTGGCCCGAGGGGGCCTACCTCAACCCCGGCTACTGGTACGAGGACCGCACGTTTGCGCGTCTGGGTGCCGAGGGGCCGGGGCTCTTTCGTTGGACCGGACAGACCGCTGAGGTGTTTAACCCCGTGTCTCCCCGTGACGAATAAGGAGTAAAGCCCAAAACAGGCGGGGGCTGCTCGCCGTACCTCCCGCACGCCGTACGTTTCCTCAGGCACTGCCCAGCGCCCCCGCCCAGGGCACTTGCAATAACCCCACGCGCCCGGTCGTTCCCGTTGCGGCCGGCCCGCCCTTCCGGCAGCCGCCGCCGATCCCCGCCCCCCACGCCTGCCCCGCATGCCCCGCGACTCCTATACCGACGAAGAGCTGCAGCGCTATTTCGAAGACCCCGAGGCTCGCCGCCGTGCCGCTGCCGGCGACGCCGTCCCCCCTTCTGAGGTCAAGCGCCGCTCCGGCGCCATCCTCAAATGGACCCTCCTCGGGATCGCCGGCGTCGCCCTCGCCGTCGGCCTCTGGCTCGTCGTCCTCTCGTTCTCGCTCCCCCCGACCGAGCTCATCGAGAACCCCGAGCACC
>CAYTJT010000043.1:0-16601 GCA_964438105.1 uncultured Rhodothermales bacterium
TCGGTCATCGTCCCGAGCACCGTCCGGTCGAGCGTCTGGGCTCCGGCGCGAGCGATGTGGATGTCGGCGAGCTCGTCCGCCCGTGCCTGAATCCATCCCCCGGGAAGGCCCAGACGTAATAGCAGGATTGGGACCCGGCGCCTGAAGACGGGGAGCGTCGTTCGGAGCGACCGTCCCGAGGCCACGACGCTCAGCATGGTGTCCGCCGCCGTAAAGAGGACGAGCGAGCGTCCGGGGTACGGGAGCGCGACGGTGTTGGCGTACCACGTCCCCAGCGGTCCCACTTCTGGCAACGGTCCGTCGCTGAGGAGAGCGCTGGCTCCTTTCAGCAGTCGGCGAGTCCCTCGGAGCAAGACCATGTGGGAGGGGGGCGTGCGAGGCCCGTCGGCTTTGCTGACCGAAAAGTTCAGGGACCCGTCGTGTGCTCCGGTGGCGAAGCGGCTTCGCGCGAAGTGGCTTCGCCCTTGGAGACGCCGCCGGGTTCCGTCTCGACGGGCTCGATGACGAGCTTGCCGTCGCGAACGACGACGAGGCGGGTCCCCGTTTGAGCCGCGACTCGGCGCGCCTGGGCGGCTGAGCGCCGAAGAGCGGCAAGGACGCGGCGGGCGGTGTCCTCGGACGACGCACGCGAGGGGTCGTGTTCACGCGAGGGGCCGCGCTGGGGGGCGGGGGGCGTGTCGGGGATCATGGTGCAGAGCGGTCGAGGAGGATGGGAGCGTCGCCGGCGTTGTCGATGAGGAGCCACTCGTCAACGAGCGGCTTGAAGACGGCCTCGAAGTTGCGTAGGCCCGCCACGAAACGGCGACGGATCGTCGGGACGGGGATGTCGTGGCCGCCCTGGCGGACCCGCTCGGCGACGCGGGCGATGGCGGTTTCTACGTCGGGGAGGGCCAAAAAGATCAGCGTGACGAAGTAGCCGCGGTCCTGCCACTCCGGGATGGCGCGGGCGTAACCGTGCCCGCTCAGCGTGGTCTCGACCGTGAAGCTCTCCCGCCGGGCCACGGCCTCGTCGACGAGCGAGAGCAGGAGCCGCCCCGCCCGGAGCGCGGCCCGGTCGGGGTCGAACGGTGACAGGCCAGCGGCGATCAGGTCGGCGTTGAGGAATCGGACGCCGTCCGGCTCGCCCGGCAGGTACTCCCGGGCGAACGTGGTCTTGCCCGCCCCGTTTGGACCGGCGATGAGGATGGCGTGGGGCTGTGGGGTCATGCTACGGGCTCTTGCTCCGAGCGTTTGGCGTAGTTCCACGCCGTCCCGTACGAGACGCCGAGCCGCTTCGAGATCTGGTTGATCGGGACGCCCTCGGCGTGGAGCGCGGCGATCTCGCGCTGGGTCGCCTGCGGGATCCGGGGACGCGAGACCCGCTTGCCCTCGGCCTTCGCGCGCGCCATCCCCGCCTTGACGCGCTCCGAGATCAGCGCGCTCTCGAACTGGGCGATCGACGCCAGGAACCCGTAGACCATCTCGCCCTGCGGCGTCGTGGTGTCGACGTTCTCCTGGTACGAGATGAAGTCGACGCCGAGCGCCTGGAACTCCTTCAAGCCCCCGATGAGCGCCTGGGTCGAGCGCGCGAACCGGTCGTAGCGCCAGACGAGGACGACGTCGAGCCTCCGGCGCCGGGCATCTTGTAGGAGGCGCTTGTACTCGGCCCGCTCCTCGCTCCGCCCGCTCCCGACGTCGACGTACTCGCCGACGAGCTCGAACGCCCGGCGGTCCGCGTACTCGCGGAGCTGGCGGAGCTGGGTCTCGGGGTCTTGTCCCGGACGGTTGCCCGTCCGCTCATGCGTCGAGACGCGGGCGTAGAGCGCGACGCGCTTTGGCTTTGACATGACCGTGAGTGGAGTTTCCTGGCGTATCAAGAAGGAGGTCCTGTATGATGATACGACAGCCACACCGGAAACGCCCACCATGGCACTAAAAAGGCTGGTGGGCACCTCGCGTGACCAACACCCTTCTTGATAGCCCTCACGAGGGAACGCCCCTATGCCCGTCCGACTCCTCTCCGCGGCCGAGCGCGACCGGCTCGACCGCTTCCCCACCGCCATCCCGCGCGACGATGTCGCCTCGCACTTCGCGCTCTCCGACCGGGACCTCCGGGCCATCCGCCGACTCCACGGCGACCACAACCGGCTCGGGTTCGCGCTCCAGCTCGCGGCCCTCCGGTTCCTCGGCTTCGTACCGGCCGACCTCGACGGGGCGCCACCCGAGGCCGTGCGCTACCTCGCCGATCAGGTCGGCGCCGACCCGGACGAGCTCGCGCGCTACGGCCGACGCCCGAAGACCGTCCGCGAGCACCTCGTGCTGGCGGTGGACCACGCCCAGTTCCGTCGGCCCACGGCGACCGACCTCGACCGGCTCGCAGCCTGGCTCGTCGAGCGGGCGCTCGAACACGACCGGCCCACGCTCCTCTTCCGGGCGGCGGCGGGGAGGCTGAAGCGCGAGCGGGTCCTCCGCCCCGGCGTCACCGTCGTCGAGCGGGCCGTGGCCACCGCCCGATCCCGAGCGCACGACGAGTCGCTCCTCCGTCTGCGCTCCGTCCTCACCGACGAAACACGGGCGGCACTGGACGGCCTCTTGGTGCCGGACGCGAAGGGGGGCGCTACAGACCTCGCGTGGCTCCGCCGCCCGGCCACGGCGAACACGCCCGAGGTGCTCCTGGACGTGGCCGCCAAGCTCGCCTGGCTCCGCGAGCGGGGCGTAGGCGGCTGGGACCTCTCGGCGCTCCCCGCCAACCGGCTCAAGATGCTCGCCCGGCTCGGCCGCCGGTACACCAACCAGGCCCTCCAGCGGATGGGGCCGGAGCGGCGCTACCCCGCCCTCGTGGCCCTCCTCGCTCAGACGCTCGTCGACGCGACCGACGAGGCGGTCGACGTGTTCGACGCCTGCCTCGCGGGCGTCTTCGCCCGGTCGAAGCGGGCGCTCCGCCACCCCACCGCGGTGGGGTGGAGCACGACGAGGCCGTCGCCCGGAGCGCCGAGGAGAAGGTCCGGCTCTTCCACCGGTTGGGCTCGCTCGTGCTCGACCCCGACGTGAGCGACGCCGACCTCCGGGCGGAGATCTTCCGGCGCGTCCCGCCGCTGGAGCTCGCGGCGGCCGTTGACGAGGCCGAACGGATCGCGCACCCCGCGGGCCGGGCGTTCTTCGACTACGTCGACGCCCGCTACGGCTACGTCCGCCAGTTCGCCCCGGCCTTCCTGGACGCGGTGCCCCTCCGCTCGAACCGCCCAGCCGATCCGGTCGTGGCGGCGGTCGACGTGCTCCGGCGGCTCAACCGCAGGGGGCGGCGGAAAGTGCCCACGGACGCACCGACGGCGTTCGTCGAGAAGCGGTGGCGGCCGTTCGTGTTCGAGGCCGGAGGTCCCGCAGGGAAGAGCGATGGGGCGGTCGGAGATCGGTCCATCGACCGTCACGGCTGGGAGCTCGCGGCGCTGGCTGCGCTCCGCGACCTGCTCCGCTCCGGCGACGTCTACACCGAGCCCTCGGGCCGGTACGCCGATCCCGAGCGGTACCTCGTCTCCCGAGAGGCGTGGCCGGTACAGAGGGCGGAGGCCTGCGAGCAGCTCGGGCTTACGCCATCGGGACGGGGTCGGGTGGCCGCGAGGGCGCGGGAGCTTCGGGTCCTCCTCGGGCGGCTCGACCGCGAGCTGTCGTCTCTGGGTTCTGGGACGGGAGACCGGCCGACGGGCGTTCGGGTCGAGGACGGAGCCCTCGTCGTGCCCCCGTTCGACGCCGAGGGCCGACCGGCGAGCGCGACCGCCCTGGAGGACGCCGTGTCGGCCCGGCTCCCGCACGTCGACCTCACCGACCTCCTCATCGAGGTCGACGCCCACACCGGGTTCAGCGGCCACCTCGTTCACGCGGGCGGGAACCGGCCGAAGGCCCCCGAACACGCGCGGTACCTCTACGCGGCCGTGCTCGCCCAGGGGTGCAACGTGACGCTCGCCGAGATGGCCCGGAGCGCCGAGCTCTCCTACGGCCACCTCGTCTACGTGACGCGGTGGTACCTCCGCGTGGAGACACTGAAGGCGGCCGTGACGGAGCTCGTCAACCACCAGCACCGCCAGCCGCTGGCCGGGCTCTGGGGCGGCGGGACCCTCTCGTCGTCGGACGGGCAGCGGTTCCCTGTGAGCGGGAAGGTGAGGAACGCAGCGGCGCTCCCCCGCTACTTCGGCTACGGCCGCGGCGTCACCTTCTACACATGGACGAGCGACCAGTACAGCCAGTACGGGACGAAGGTGATCTCGACGACGGTCCGCGACGCGACCTACGTCCTGGACGAGATCCTCGACAACGAGACCGACCTCACAGTCCTCGAGCACACGAAGGACCACGCGGGGTACACCGACCTCGTCTTCGGGCTCTTCGACCTCCTCGGGATGCGGTTCTCGCCCCGGCTCCGCGACCTCGGCGACACCCGCATCTACCGCGCGACCGGCGGACTGACGGGCGACTTCGAGCGGTACCCCACGCTCGACGGCGTCCTCCGCGGCCGCGTCGACCTCGATCGGATCGCGGCCGGGTGGGACGACCTGCTCCTGGTCGCGTGGAGCCTGAAGTCGGGCCACGTGACGGCGTCGCTGCTCGTCTCGAAGCTCCAGGCCCGCCCGCGCCAGAACCGGCTCACGCGACTGCTCCAGGAGTACGGCCGCCTCGCGAAGACGCTCCACGTGCTGAGGTGCCTCGAGAGCGAAGCGTACCGCAGGCGGATCGGCGCGCAGCTCAACAAGGGCGAGGCGCTCCACGCGCTCCGGTCGTGGCTCGTCTTCGGCGGCGACGGGAAGCTCCGCCGGAAGCAGGAGGAGGCGCAGACGGAGCAGGCCGGGTGCCTGAACCTGATGGCGAACGCGGTCGTGGCGTGGAACACCTTATACATGCAGGCCGCGTCCGACGCGCTCCGCGAGAGCGGCCACGACATCCGCGACGAAGATCTCGCCCACCTCTCGCCGGCCCGGCACGAGCACGTCAACCGCTACGGCCGCTACCACTTCGACGTCGAGGGTGCCCCGGACGCCCGCGTGCTCCGCCCCCTGAGAGCTCCTTGAGTTGAGGTCAAAGCGCCCAGATCTGTTCCGTTGCTACGAGAACCCGGAGTCGGTGGATCCAGTCGCGGAGCGCGCCGAGCGAGACGCCGAGGTCTCGGGCGACCTGTTTGCGCGAGAGGCCGTCCTCGGTGACGAGGCGGACGGCTTCACGCTTGAAGTCTTCGGTGTAGGTGATTCTGGGCATGGGATACCTCGATCTCGATGAGAAGATCGGGGTGTCCACGAGACCGGGGCAAGCTCAACCGGACCCGACGTCTTAGTTTCCCGGTATCGCCGACATCCGAACGTCCTGAACCGACGGTAGGAGTTGGTTCGGTACGTTTTGGGAGAGCTCATAGCAGGATGCGAACTGCGACTCGCCCGTTACGCTCAAGCTCCTAAGCATGCTAGAGCGGGAGCTACGTCTGGACAGAAGCGATTGAAGAAACGCTTCCGCGTGCCTCGTCTCTCCCTGCCGCCCCATCGGCTAGGTCGCAAGGGGGGACGCGGCCCGAAGCTCGTGCCCCGCCTGCGCGTCGTCTCCGAAGAGCACGGACCCCGAGCCCCCTCGAAGCCGAGCGCGGTGCCCGAGTACGGCGCCCTCGATCTCGCTCTCACTTACTCGCGCCTCGCGGAAGAGGACGGCGTGCTTGACCGAGGCGTCTTCAACCGTCGCCCCGGTCTCGACTGCGACGTACGGACCGAGGGTGGCCCGCCGTACTGTCGCCCCCGGCGCGACGTAGACCGGCGGCCGAAGGACCACATCCTCCCCGAGGTCGGGCAGCGCAGGGCCTTCGCGGTCGAGGACGCGGGCCACGGCGTCGAGGTAGGCCGGCACGGTCCCGACGTCCAGCCACTCCTCCGCGGCCTCGGTGCGCACGTGTGCACCCGCCTGCACGAGCGCGTCGAGGGCGTCGGTGAGGTGGTGTTCGCCGCCGGCCCCGGTGCGCCCTTCCCCGATCATTACGCCGATCTGCTCGCGTAGCGCAGCCCCGTCGCGGAGGTAGTAGGCGCCAATGAGCGTCTCCGTGAACCGAGCGTCTCTCGGCTTCTCGACGAGGCCCGTTACGCGGCCCGAGTCGTCGCGGACGACGACGCCGAAGCGGCGCGGGTCGGGCACCTCCATCGTCCACGCCACGAGGTCGGCCGCCCCGCCCCCCGCGCCCTCGAGCACCGCACAGCGCTCGGCGCGGAAGAGGGTGTCCGACCACACGGTGAGCACCTCGCCATCTAGCTTGTCGCCGGCCGACGCGACGGCGTGAGCCGTACCGAGCGGCTCCTCCTGCACGGCGAAGGCCGCCTCCACCCCGAACGCCGAGCAGGCCTCCGTCAGCCGCTCAGGCACGTCGCCCGCCCGATCGGGCGGGCTGAGCACGAAGACGACTTCGCGGACGGGGCGGGGTAGCGCCTCGGCGAAGGCGGCGAGCGTTCGCGCGATGGCCGGCGTCCCTGCAACGGGTAGGAGCGCCTTCGGGGTGGTGTGGCTGAGCGGGCGGAGCCGAGTGCCGCGTCCCCCCATCGGAACGATCAGTCGCATGGGTACGAGAGTTAGGTAAGGCCGGACGTGGGCACGGGGTCGGTGTGGAACCGCCAGACCGTCCGTGAAGAGAAGGGCTCGCCCAGTCGGAGGACGATGTCGGGGAAGGCGGCGTGCCGCGTCGCATCGGGCGGGGGCTGCGCCTCCAGCGCGAGGCCGGTGAACGGTGCATACCGCACACCGCCTTTGCCGTGGGCCACGTCCAGCGCTCCCCCCGCGTAGATGTGCACGCCGGGTTCGGTCGTCCACACGTCGAGGCCACGGCGTCGGCCCCACACACGCGCGACGCGTCGGAGGGGGACCCGCCGCGCGATCCCCACCCCATCGCTGAACGGCGGCACGAGCAGGTCGTGGTCGAGCCCCCCGGCCTGCTGGATCTGCGGGTGGTCCGCGTCCACAACGTCAGCGAGGCGAACGGGCCGCCGTAGATCGAACGGGGTGCCTCCGACGGGCCTCGTCTCGCCAGTCGGGAGGAGATCCCGCCCGAGAGGGACGTAGCGCTCGGCGTCGGACCGTACGACGAGTGGGCGTACGCTGCCCGCAGCGTGGCCGTCGAGGTGGACGTAGGCGTGGTGGGTGAGAGAGACGGGCGTCGGGGCCGTCGTCTCGGCCTCCCAGTCGAAGGCGAGCGCTCGGTCGGCGAGCGTGTACGTCAATAGCACGCGGAGGGCGCCGGGATAGCCCCCCTCCCCGTCCGGGCTCTCGGCAACGAGCGTGATCCGGTGCGGCGCTCGCTCCTCGACCGTCCACACCCTCTGGTGGAACCCGCAGGGACCGCCGTGGAGGGTGTTCGGACCGTCGTTGACATCGAGTTGGCATTCTTCCCCATCGATCACGACGCATCCTCCCGCAACGCGCCCCGCCGTCCGGCCGATCGCCATGCCGAGGTAGGCGGGGTCGTCGAGGTAGCCTTCGAGGACGGCGTGGCCGAGCACGACGTCGTCCACTCTCCCGGTCGCGTCCGGGACCCACAGGTTCAGCAGCGCCGCCCCGAGCGTCGCCACGCGCGCGCGGAGCCCCCCCCCTTCTAGTTCGACGACCTCGGCTGTGCGGTCGTCGGGGAGCGTATAGCAGCCCGGGAGGATCACGCTGCGCCTCCGGCCGTCTGTGCCACAACTCCAGCCTCGCGGTTCTCGCGGACGACGAACACCTCGGCCTCGCGCCCCGTCCGCTCGGCGTAGCGCGCCGCGACGGTCACGGCGAAGGCGTCGGCCTCGCCGGGGCGGACGAGGTTGACCGTGCAGCCGCCGAAGCCGGCCCCCGTCAGCCGCGCGCCGAGTGCCCCCGCCGCCTCGGCCTCTTCGACGAGCACGTCGAGCTCCGGCCCGCTCACGGCGTAGTCGTCGCGGAGCGACGCGTGGGAGGCGCTCATCAGCGCGCCCACCCGGGTGAGGTCGCCCGCGCGGAGGGCCTCGGCGGCATCGAGGACGCGGGCGTTCTCGGTCACGACGTGGCAGGCACGCCGGTAGAGGCGGCCCCCGAGGGCGTCAGCGTGCGCGTCGAGGTCGGCGAGCGTCACGTCGCGGAGCGAGGTACTGGGGCCGCCGCCGGGGCCCGTCACGCCGCGCCGCTGGAGGAGCGCGGCGGCCCCCTCGACGGCCTCGCGCCGCTCGTTGTAGGCCGATCCCGCCAAGCTCCGCCCCACCCCGCTGTTCACGATGACGACGGCGACCTCGTCTCCCGGCACCGGCACGGCCTCGTGTTCGAGGGAGCGGCAGTCGAGGAGCACGGCGTGGCCCGCCCGGCCGCTCCGGACCGCCACCTGGTCCATGATCCCGCACTGCACGCCGGCGTAGGCGTGCTCGACGCGCTGGGCGAGGAGCGCGGCTTCGGTCTCGCCGAGCTCCACCCCCCACGCCCCCGCCAGCCCCAGCGCCACCGCCACGGTGAGCGAGGCCGACGACGAGAGCCCCGCGCCGAGGGGCACGTCGCCGCTCACGTACAGATCGGCGCCCCCCAGCGCGCCGGCGCGTCCGGCGCCTGCGCGTCCGGCGACCTCGCGGGCCGTCCCGAGCACGTAGCGCGCCCACAACGGGCGCTCCGGCTCGACGGGCTCCACGAGCCGATAGGCGGCCTCGCCGTGCCCCTCAGCGACGACCCGCACGGCGGCGTCGGTGCGCGGCCGGACCACGGCGTGCGTGCCGCGGTGGATCGTCGTCGGGAGCACGAACCCGCCGGTGTAGTCGGTGTGGTCGCCGATGAGGTTGACGCGGCCGGGAGCGTAGGCCGCCCACATCTCCCCGCCCGCGCCGAAGGGGCCGGCGAAGGCGGCGCGGGCGGCGTCCCGTTGATCGTCGAGGGTGGGAACGGTCATGGCTTACCAGAAGGCGAGGTAGAGGGCCGCCGTCACGCCGAGGATCGCGAACGCCGCGGCGAGGAACACCGGGTCCTTGCCCCGCGACACGTCGCCGACGCGGATCGCCTTCGGGCTCTCGGCCCCCTTCCCCTCGATGAGGGAGATCACCACGATCAGCAGCACCGAGAAGAGGAACACGTACCCCATCCGGTTGAGGAACGGGATCGACGGGAGGAGCACCTTCGCGAACGCCGAGAGCGGAATCGACAGGATCGCCGTCACGAGCGCGGCGTTCGCCGTCGCCTTCTTCCAGAACAGCCCCATCATGAAGACGGCGAGCACGCCCGGGCTGATGAAGCCGGTGTACTCCTGGATGTACTGGAACGCCTGGTCGATCGCGCCGAGGAGGGGGTACGCCATGAGCGCGGCCACCGCGATCGCCGTCAGGCTCACGACGCGGCCGATCGTGACGAGCCGCGTCTCGGAGGCCTCCGGGCGGCGCGACTTGTAGAGGTCGATCGTGAAGATCGTCGCCGTCGAGTTCATCATCGAGGCGAGCGAGGACACGATCGCGGCGGCGAGCGCGGCGAACGCGAGCCCCTTCAGCCCGGGCCCGACGTACGTCCCGAGCAGCCACGGGTACGCCTCGTCAGCCTTATCGATGGGGGCGTCGAGGCCGAAGGCGACGATCCCGGGGATGACCACGATGAGCGGGAGGAGGAGCTTGAGCCCGCCGGCGAACGCGAGCCCGCGCTGCGCCTCCTTCAGCGACTTCCCGGCCAGCGCCCGCTGGATGATGTACTGGTTGCAGCCCCAGTAGAACAGGTTCGCCACCCACATCCCCCCGAGGAGCACGCCGAAGCCGGGCAGGAGCTGGTAAGCGTCCTGTGTCAGCCCGGCGTCGTCGGTGTAGAGGAGGTCGCCCGGCCCGAGGATCATGTCGAACCGGCCGGGGAGGTCCTCGACGAGCCGGGCGAACCCGGCGACCACGCCCGCGCCGTCGCCGTAGGCGTCGAGGGCGAGGACGGTCGTCAGGAGCCCGCCGCCGATGAGCACGACGACCTGCACCACGTCGGTCCAGGCGACGGCTTCGAGCCCGCCGTAGATCGAGTAGAGCGTGGCAAACGCGGCGAGCCCGGCGATCCCCCAGAAGAGCGGGACGCCCATGATCCCCTCGAGCGCGAGGGCGCCGAGGTAGAGCACGCTCGTGAGGTTGACGAAGACGTAGACGAGCAGCCAGAACACGGCGAGGAGCGTGCGGACGCGCCCGTCGTAGCGCTGCTCGAGGAACTGCGGCATCGTGAAGATGCCCTTTTCCAGATAGATCGGGAGGAAGAAGTACGCGATCACGAGAAGCGTCACGGCCGCCATCCACTCGTAGCTGGCGATGGCGAGGCCGAGGCGGAAGCCGGACCCCGACATCCCGATGAACTGCTCGGCCGAGATGTTCGAGGCGATGAGGCTGGCGCCGATCGCCCACCACGGGAGCGCTTTGCCGGCGAGGAAGTAGTCGGCCGTGTCCTTCTCGTGGCCGGGCTTCTCGCGCGAGACCCAGAGCCCGACGCCGACGATGACGGCGGCGTAGAGGCCGAAGACGATGTAGTCGATGGGGGCGAATCCCATAGGGCGCGGGGCGGGAGAACGGTAGGCCGGAACGGGGGTCTGCCCCCTAGACCCGCCGCCGCCGCCCGACCCTGACGGCGCCCCCCCTCACCCGTTGCTCCGCGTCGTGATGAGGATGACGCCGTTGCCGCCCCGGCTCCCCCAGAGCGCCGTCTCGGAAGCCTGCCGGAGCAGGCGGAGGCCTACGACGTCGGAGGGCGCGACGTCGTGCGGGAAGCCCGGCCGCGGGACCCCATCGACGACGAAGAGCGGCGGCCCGGACGCCCCGCGCACGCGGACCCCGCCGGCCCCGACGTAGAGGCCGGGAAAGCGCCCGGCGAGGAGATCGGCGACGGTCGTCGCGGTCTGCCCCGCCTCCTCGGTGACGACCTCGGCGTCCGGCGCGGCGGACTCGGTTGGCTCTGAAGGCGCCTTCCCCGCGCACGCGCCGAGGCCGGCGACGAGAGCAACGAGGATGAAGGGAAGAACGAGGGGAATGCGCACGTAAATCGAGGCCGGATGTATCGAGGCCGGATGCAGGGTCTTGGTCATACGCTGCACCCGCCCCCACGGTCCGCTCGGCCGGGCCCCTGACCGGGCCGGGCTCACCCGACGAGCACCACCGCCAGACTCATCGGCCCGTGCGCGCCGACGACGAGCGACTGCTCGATGTCGGCCGTCCCGCTCGGCCCCGCGACAAAGACCCCGGAGCCCTCGTCACCCGTGCCGAGCGCGGCCTAGAACACGATGGGTGGGAGGTGGCTATCGCCGCGCAGCCGACTCTCGCGCCGCACGTCCGCGCCCCATTCGTGGATCTCCGCCACGCTCGCGACGCCCACGAGCCGCATCGCCCGGTCGAGATCCGACCTCAAGATCTCGAACGCGCGGGTCAGCCCGGCGTGACCGCCAGCCCCCAGCCCCGCCGCCGTTACGCGACCGATTCCCACCGCCTTCAGCCCATGCGAGAGCGCGACGAGCACGTCCGTCCCATTGCGGATGCCCCCGTCCATCATGAAGTCGAGCCCGCTCTCCCCCACGCGCGGCATCTCCTCCGCGACGAGGTGCAGCGTCGGCGGCACACGGTCCTGCTGCCGGCCCCCGTGGTTCGACCAGATCACGCCCGACGCCCCCATCTCCTCGGCCTTGCGCGCGTCTTCGGCGCAGTGCACCCCCTTGACGATGAGCGGTCGGTCATCGCCCCAGGCCTCCTTGATCCACTTCACGTCGTCCCACGTCACGGCCGACTCGGCCAGTTGCGCTGCGATGTCGGCGTAGGGCATCGGGCGGCCCGCTTCGTCCTGCACGTTTACGAAGTCCATCAGCCCGCCGTCGCGGACGTGATCCCGCAGCCACGCCATCCGAGGGAGCATCTGCGGAGCGAGCTTGAGCTTGCTCGCCGCGATCCCGATCCGCTCTCCGACGCTGCGCCCGCGGAACGAGGCCGACGCCCGCATCGGTTTCATCTTGGCGTGGAGCGCGCGCAGCCCGGAGACGCCCGTGTCGATCGTGAGGACGAGCGCGGTGAACCCGGCGCGCCGGGCGCGCTCGATGCCGCGCAGCGCCGTCTCGCGGCCACCGCAGAGGTAGAGCTGGTACCAGCAGTTTCCCGTGGAGGCCGCGGCGACCTCTTCCATCGGCGTGCCCGAGAGCGTGGAGAGCGTCATCACGGTGCCGAACTCACCGGCAACGCGGGCCGCGACGGCCTCGCCCTTGGGACAGAGCATGCGCAGGCTGCCGACGGGAGCGATGAACCACGGGACGTCGAGGCGGTGGCCGACTGCGGTCGTGTGCGTGTCGAGCGCGTCGAACTTCCGCGCGCCGCGCGCCGTCGTCAGGGCGTGCTGGAAGGCGCGGACGTTCGCGCGCAGCGTGGTCTCCGCGTCGGCCCCGCCACGGAAGTACTCCGAGACGATGGGGGGCACGCGCTGCTCCATGAGCCGCCAGAGGTCAGCGGTGGTCAGCGCGTCGGCCAGCTTCCTCTGAGAGCGGGTCATCGTAGCTCAGGCCGTTCCACGGCGGTTCCGGGTTGGGATGCGTATCGGAGGACACGTCGGGCCTTCGTGGAGCGACGGCTCATGGCGCGCGAAGGCGGCGGGCGATCTCGGCCGGGTCGCCGTCGGTCGTGGCGTAGGGGCGGAGCGTGAGGCCGTAGCGGTAAGGCCGCGTCTGGAGCCGGTAGGGCTCGTTGACGGGGAAGCCCCACGAGTTGTCGCCGCCGACGCCGAACTGCCCCCAGTCGAGGCGGAGCGTGGTGACGGGGTGCGCGGCGGCGGCGACCGTCACCTCGGCGCCGTGGCGGCTCCGCGAGCGGTCGAGCGCGAGGGCGTCGTACCCGAACGGCCACGCGCTCGCCTCCAGCAGCGAGTCGGCCACGGCGAGGAGGCCGGCGCCGAACCCGTCGTGGACGGCGAGCCACCGGACGTCCGTGCGGTTGCCCGTCTCCTGGGGGCGGACGTAGGGCTCGACGGCGTCGGGGAGCGCGAGGGCGTAGCGCCCGACGAGCGCGCTCGTCTTCCGGTCGCGGTAGCTCTCGTGCGGGCCGCGCCCGAACCACGTCATCCGGTCGAACGCCGCCGGGAGCCTCAGATCGAGCCCGACGCGCGGCACCTCGTCCGGCGCCCCGGCGCCCGGCGCGAGCGCGTGCTCGACGTGGACGGCGCCGTTCGGACGCACCGTGTACGTCACCGTCGCCGCCCCGCCGACCGCTGGCAGGCCCCGCTCGACGACGACGCGAATCTCGCCCGTGGGGAGCGGCTCGGCCGCGACGGAGCGGACCGCCTGCGTCCACGTCGCGTCCTCCCACGCTGCGAGGCGCGACGGCATCCGGTTGCCGAGGTCGTTGTCGGTCGGCGCGCGCCAGTAGCTCGGGACGGGGCCGCGCTCGACGAGGTCGACGCCGCGGTAGGTCCACGCGTCGATCGTGCCGCTCGCGCCGCCGAAGCGGATGCGGAAGCCCTCACCCAGAACCGTGACGCCGTCGGTGTCCTCGTCGTAGACGAGCGGCGCGTGCGGCTCCGGAGGCGGCAGCTCGGCGGCGGCCGTGCCAAGCGCGAACTGGTCGTGCCCGACGACCCATCCGGCCGGCGTGAGCGCCCCCGCCTCGGGCTCGAACGCCTCGACGGTCACGAACCGTTCGGCGCCGGGGGTGGGCGGGAGCGCGCCGTAGTCGATCCGGAAGGCGCCCTCCTCCCCCGCCGCCACGTCGGGCGCCGGCTGCGTCCCCGTCGCGATCACCTCCCCGTCAGCCTCGACGCGCCAGCGGAGGCCGAGGCCGGCGGTGCCCCTGAAGTCGTGCTTGTTCACGAGCACGAACCGGCCGGTGGTGGCGGCCTCCGCGGCGACGTCGAGGGGCTCGTAGACCTTCTTCATCTCCCAGAAGTGCGGGTGCGGCGTGCGGTCGGCCGCGACGAGGCCGTTGTTGGCGAACGTCGAATCATGGTCGGTCTCGCCGTAGTCGCCGCCGTAGGCCCAGAACGGCGTGCCCTCGGGGAGCCCTTCGATGCCGACGAGGCGGTCGTCGCCGCCGGCGACCTCGCGGAAGGCCTGGTCGACCCAGTCCCAGATGAACCCGCCCTGGAGGTTCCTGCGCGACTCGATGGCGTCCCAGTAGTCCTGGAAGTTGCCGAGCGAGTTGCCCATGGCGTGGGCGTACTCGATGAGGATGAGGGGGCGCTCGTCGCCGGAGTCGGCGAACTCTAGGATCTGCGGGACCCGGTGGTACATCGGCATCACGACGTCCGTGATCCCACCGCGACCGACGGGCTCGTAGACGACGGGCCGGCTGGCGTCGCGCTCGGTCGTCCAGGCGTAGAGCCGCTCGAAGTTCACGCCCGGCCCGGCCTCGTTCCCCATCGACCAGAGGACGATGGAGGCGTGGTTCTTGTCGCGCTCGACCATGCGGATCATCCGGTCGAGGTGGCTCTCCATGAGCTCGGGCTGCTCGCCGAGCGTGTTGCCGGGGCCGTCGTAGAGGTAGCCGTGGCTCTCGATGTTCGCCTCGTCGACGACGTAGAAGCCGTAGCGGTCGGTGAGGGCGTAGAACCGGGGGTCGGTCGGGTAGTGGCTCGTGCGGACGGCGTTGATGTGCGCGCCCTTCATCAGCTCCAGGTCGCGCTCCATCGACGCGAGCGAGACGACGTGGCCCGTGACGGGGTCGTGCTCGTGGCGGTTGACGCCGCGGACGGTGATGGGCCGGCCGTTGACGAGGAGCTGCGCGCCCTCGATGCGGACGTCGCGGAAGCCGACGTCGTGGCGGGCGACGGCGAGCGTTTCGCCACCTTCGCCGAGAAGGGAGACGAGAAGTGTGTAGAGGTGCGGCGTCTCGGCCGTCCACGCGCGCACGTCGGGCACCGCCGTCTCGAACGAGACCTCCGCCTCGCCGCCCTCGGGGACGCGGGCCGTGGCCTCCTCACTCCAGATCACGTCGGCTCCGGCGACGCCGTCGAGGAGCTCGGCGCGGACGGTGTATCGGCCGGGCGCGAGCGCGCCGTCGCGGTGGTCGAGCGCCACGTCGAGCGCGAGCGTGCCGTCGTCGTAGCCGGCGTCCAGCCCGGCGCGAGCCTCGAAGTCCTGGAGGCGGACGTTCGGCTCGGCGGCGAGGAACACCTCGCGCTCGATCCCCGCCAGCCGCCAGAAGTCCTGGTTTTCGAGGTACGACCCGTCGTTCCAGCGGTAGACCTCGACGGCGATCGTGTTCTCCGCGCCCACCCGAAAGGCGTCGGTCACGTCGAACTCGGCCGGCACCTTCGAGTCCTGGCTGTAGCCGACCTCCTCGCCGTTGACCCAGACGTAGAACGCCGAGTTGACGCCCGCGAAGTGGAGCGTGACGCGGCGGCCGGCCCAGTCGGCGGGGACGAGGAACGACCGGCGGTACTGCCCGACCTCGTTCGTCTCGTCGGGGATGTCGGGCCACGCCTTCGGGAAGGGGTAGCGGACGTTGAGGTAGATCGGCTGCCCGTAGCCGAGCAGGTGCCAGTCGCTCGGGACGGCGATGCGGTCCCAGTCGGCGGTGTCGAAGTCGGGCCGCCAGAAGTCGCGGGCGCGGGCGGCGGGGTTCGGGGCGAAGGCGAACGCCCAGCGGCCGTCGAGGCTGAGCCGGTAGGGCGAGGTCGGCGTCCGCGTGGGGTCGCTGGCGAGCGCGGCGTCGCGCGAGGCGAACGGGAAGAACGTCGCGCGCGCGGCGTCGCGGCCGATCTGGAGCACGTCGAGCGATTCCCAGTCGGGCGCGCGCTCGGGCGTCCGGTCGCGGTGGAACGACTGCGCCGACGCCGGGGCGGCGAGCGCGACGAGCAGAAAGACGATAGCAGAGCGACGGATCATGGAACGGCGGATTATGGTGCGGCAGGCTAGGGTGCGGGCGCGGTGAGGTGGAAAGGGGCTTCCAGCGTCTCCGCCGACGACCCGCCGACGAAGACGCGGTGCCGGCCGGGCTCGACGGTCGTTTCGCCCTCGGCGGTGAGGTAGCCGTAATCGTCGAGGCCGAGCGTGAACGAGACCGTCCGCCGCTCGCCGGGCCGCAACTCGACCTGGCGGAACGCCTTCAGCTCCATCACCGGCCGCGTCACCTCCGCCACGAGATCGCGGAGGTAGAGCTGGACGGTCTCGGTGCCGGCGCGGTCGCCGGTGTTCGCGACCTCGACCGACACCTCGACGGGCGCGCCGACGGCGACGGTCGTGTCGGCAACGGCGAGGTTCGCGTACTCGAAGGTGGTGTAGCTCAGCCCGTGGCCAAACGGGTAGAGCGGGCCGTTCTCGATGTCGATGTAGCCCTCCAGCCACGGCCGGCCGGTGTTCTTGGGGTTGTACGTGAGCGGCACCTGCCCGACGTGGCGCGGGACGGTCACCGGCAGCTTGCCCGACGGGTTGCGCACACCGAAGAGCACGTCGGCCACGGCCGGGCCGGCCATCGTCCCGCCGAACCACGCCTCGAGGATCGCCGGGACGTGCTCGGCCGTCCACCGCGTTGTGAGTGGGCGGCCGTTCATGAGGACGACCACGACCGGCGTGCCCGTCGCGTGCACAGCGCGGACGAGGTCGGCCTGGGCGCCGGGCAGGCCGAGCGTCGCGCGGCTGTGGGCCTCGCCGCTCATGGCGGCCGTTTCGCCGACGACGAGCACGGCCACGTCGGCCCGCTCGGCGACGGCGACCG
>CAYTJT010000044.1:0-5868 GCA_964438105.1 uncultured Rhodothermales bacterium
TTGTCCTAGAAAGATCGCAACGGTCATGAATCTTCTATTTCTCAGTACGCCCTAGCCGCCGGGGCACGAAAAAGCCCCGCCTCCGAGTCTCGGGGGCGGGGCGGAAGCGCAGAGCGCTGGGGGCCTACATCATATCGTTGTCGAAGAGGCCGTCGTTCATGTCGTACTCGTCGGCGGTGAGGTAGGTGTCGTCGTCGGCGTCCCACGTGTCGAAGAGGCCGGTGCCCCACTCGTCCTCGGTGAGGAGGCCGTCAGCGTCGGTGTCCCAATCGCTGTAGAGGGTCGGCGTGTACCAGCCGTAACCGCTGTAGGCGGTGTCGAACTCGTCTTCAGAGAGGTAGGTGTCGTCGTCGGCGTCCCAGTCGTCCCACCAGGTGTCGGACGTGTAACCGGACTCGAACTCGGTGTAGGTGAGCCGGGCGTCGCGGTCGGCGTCCCACGTGTCGTAGTAGCCGGCGCCGAACTCCTGCTGGACTTCTTCCTCGATGGGGCCTTCCATGTCTTCCACGGCGTCTTCCATGGCCTCGGACTGCTCGGGCTCCGCGTTGCACGCGGCGAGGAAGAAAGCGCCCGCGAAAAACATAAAGAAGGTGAACGAGAGGTGTGTGATTCTACGCATGATCTGTCGGGGATGGGTGAGGGGAGAACAGCCGGAAAACCGCCGGCTATGCTAGGGATATCCAAAGCGCGGGGCGGCCCGCGTGTTCCGAAGCCCCCTCAGCGGCGCCGTTTCGTGCGGTTTGTCGGCGTCGCGGTGAGCGGGTCCTCGGGCCAGGGGTGCTTGGGGTAGCGACCGCGCATGTCCCTCCGGACGTCGAAGTACGCGTCGCGCCAGAAACTCTCCAGATCCTGGGTGACTTGCACGGGGCGCTGGGCGGGGGAGAGGAGGTGGAGCGTGAGCGGCAGGCCCCCGACGCGGGGCGTCTCGGTCCACCCGAACACCTCTTGCAGGCGGACCGCGAGCACCGGCGCGTCGGGGTCGCCGTAGTCCACGGGGATGTTCGAGCCGCTCGGCACGGTGAGATGCGTCGGCGCGAGCCGGTCGAGCGCGACGCGGCGGTCCCACCCGACGAGCCCGTAGAGGAGCTGCACGAGGTCGAGCCGGCGGAGGTCGTCGGCGCGCTTCATCCCGACGAGGTGGGGGAGCAGCCAGGCGTCCAGGGTGCCGAGGAGCGCGTCGTCGGAGACGTCGGGCCAATCCAGCAGGTGACGGTGGAGGAAGCCGATGCGCTCGCGCAGCCGTCGCGATTCCTTCGTCCACGGCAGCGCATCGAGCCCGCGCTCCCGGACCCCGTCGAGGAGGGCGCGGGCGACGGCTATGGGGGCGGGGTTCGGGAGCGGGCCATCTTTGAGTACGACGGCGCCGAGCCGCTCCTGCCGCCGCGCCCGCACGAGCCCGGCGTCGCCGTCCCAAGCGATCACGTCCTCGGCGGTGATCTGCTCGGCGAAGTGCTCCTCGATCTCGGCTCGGGTGATCGGAGCGGCGAGGAAGATCGTCGACTCGCTGCGTCGGCCATCGAGGTGCGCCGCGACGAGGTAGTCGGCGCGGCCGAGCGCCCCGGCGCCCCGGAGAACGGCGGCGCGGCCGTTGCGGAGCCGATAGCGGACGTCCGCGCGGTCGTCTCGTCCGGGCAGCCGCTCGGCGATGCGGTCGGGGTAGGCGAAGGCGAGGAGCACGCCTGCGGCGTCGACGTCGCGGTCCGCGTCGCCCAGCCCGAGCCGGACGCGCCAGTGCTTCGCCTCCTCACGGACGCGGTGGACGGCGCCACGGGCGACGGCATAGCCCCGCGAAAACGCAGTCTGGTCGCTCCGCGCGAGGAGGTCGAGTCGGAGCCGGAGGTCGGCAGGTGGGTGGACGTCGCCCTGCCGCCGGAACAGGTCGCGCTCGGAGAGCAGCGCGGCGAGGTCGCACGCCGTCGCGCCGACACCCATGTGCCTGCCGCGGAGGGTTAGGTGCGCGAGGCGCGGGTGCATCCCGAGGGCGGCCATCTCGCGCCCGTGCGGGGTGATCGTCCCGCCGGGTCCGGCCCGGTCGAGCGCGCCGAGGGCGGTGAGGAGCTCGCGCGCGGCGTCGAAGGCGGCGGCCGGCGGCGGATCGAGCCAGCGGAGGGCCGACGGGTCGTGGACGCCCCACGCGGCGAGCTCGAGCGCGAGCGGGGTGAGGTCGGTCGTGAGGATCTCCGGCGGGGTGTGCGGGGCGAGGTGGGCCTGCACGGGCGGCGTCCACAGCCGGTAGCAGACGCCCGGCCCCAGCCGTCCGGCCCGGCCGCGGCGCTGGTCCGCCGACGCAGCAGAGATGCGCACCGTCTCCAGTCGCGTCATGCCGCTGCCCACGTCGAAGCGCGGCGCCCGCGCGAGCCCGCCGTCGACGACCACGCGCACGCCCTCGATCGTCAGGCTCGTCTCGGCGATGGGAGTGGCGAGGACGACCTTGCGCGTGCCGGCGGGACTCGGCGCGATCGCGCGGTCCTGCGCCTCGCGCGGGAGGTTGCCGTAGAGCGGCGCGACGGCCGTGCGCGGCGGTAGGTCCGCGTCCGCGAGGGCCTGCTCGGCGCGGCGGATCTCGCCCGCGCCGGGGAGGAGGACGAGCACGTCGCCCTCGTGCTCCTCCAGTGCCCGGTGGACGGCGGCGACGGCGTGCCCTTCGATCCTCCAGTGCGGCTCCGGCATCCGGTCGAGGTAGTGCGTCTCGACGGGAAACGCGCGGCCCTCGCTCGTCAGGAGCGGCGCACCGTCCAGCAGGGCGGCGACGCGCGCGCCGTCGAGCGTGGCCGACATCACGAGCAGGCGGAGATCATCGCGGAGCGCCGACTGGGTTTCGAGCGCGAAGGCGAGCCCGAGGTCGGAGGGGAGGTTGCGCTCGTGGAACTCGTCGAAGATCACGAGCCCGGTGCCGTCGAGCGCCGGGTCGCTCTGGAGCATCCGCGTCAGCACGCCCTCCGTCACGACTTCGATCCGCGTCTCTTTCCCGATGCGTGTGTCCATCCTCACTCGGTAGCCGACGGTTCGCCCGACGCGCTCGCCGAGCGTCGCCGCCATCCGCTGCGCCGCCGCCCGCGCCGCGAGTCGCCGCGGCTCCAGCATCACGATGCGCTGGTCCCCAAGCCAGGCTTCGTCGAGGAGGGCGAGGGGGACGCGGGTCGTCTTGCCCGCGCCGGGCGGCGCCTGCAGCACCGCGCTCGCGTAGTCGCGGAGCGTCGCCCGGAGGTCGGGCAGGAGCGGGTCGATGGGGAGGGCGGACAAGGACGTGTGGAGGTGTGGAGTGAAACCGTGAAAGATACCGGGACCGCCGCACCGTGACCGTAGGGGCGACCCTGCGTGGTCGCCCTGGTCGGGAATGCCACCTGGTCGGTGATGCCGCCCCCGTGGGCGCCCGACCGAGCGAGCGGCGCGGAGGCGAGGCAGCGCAGCGATCGAGAGGCTATACTAGTGCTTTGTCGTCGATCACCGAGTCCGAGGTCCGCCATGCCCGAGTACCGCATCCCCGGCGTCTACGTCGAAGAGACGAGCTTCCGTCCGCGCGCCATCCAGGGCGTCGCGACGAGCACGGTGGGCCTTGTCGGGCCGGCGCTCGACGGTCCCACCGACGGCGTGTCCGAAGCCCTCACGAGCTTCGCCGACTTCGAGCAGGCGTTCGGCGGCCTCGGCCCGCTCTCGTTCACCGACGAGCCGCCGTCGCCGAATTACCTCGCGCACGGTGTGCGGGCGTTCTTCGAGGAGGGCGGCGAGCGCTGCCATGTCGCGCGCGTCGCGGGCACCGACGGGGCGCGGCCCCGGGCGCCCGACTACGAGGGGGAAGGGACGGCCCAGCCGAGCGGGCTGGCCGCGCTCGCCGCCGTCGACGCCATCGCGGTCGTCGCGGCGCCGGGCTGCAGCGCGGGCTATCTCGACGACCCCGGGCGGCAGGGCGACGTCCTCACGACCCAATCCCACCTCGTCCAGCACGCCGAGCGGCTGCGGCACCGGATCGCGCTGCTGGACGCGCCCGACGGCGCGACGGTGGCGGACGTCCGCGCCTTCCGCGCTCACGTGGACTCCTCTCACGCTGCCCTCTACTACCCGTGGGTCACCATCTCCGACCCGGCATCGGGCGACCCGCTGAGCCTGCCGCCGAGCGGGTTCGTGGCCGGGGTCTACGCCCGCACGGACGCGAAGCGTGGGGTTCACAAAGCTCCGGCGAACGAGGTGGTTCGACTCGCCACGGGGCTGGAAACCACGCTCACGAACGCGCAGCAGGAGGTGCTGAACCCCGAGGGCATCAACGCGCTCCGCCACTTCCCGTCGCGCGGCTACCGCGTGTGGGGCGCGCGCACCGCGTCGTCCGACCCCGAGTACCGATACGTCAACGTCCGGCGCCTGCTGAGCTACCTCGAGCACTCGATCGAGCGCGGCACGCGGTGGGCCGTGTTCGAGCCGAACGACGAGCCGCTGTGGGCGAGCGTCCGGGAGGGCGTCGAAGCCTTTCTGTTCAGCGAGTGGCGCGGCGGTCGGCTCCAGGGCGCCAAGCCGGAGGAGGCGTACTTCGTCCGTTGCGACCGCACGACGATGACGCAGACCGACCTCGACGCGGGGCGGCTCGTCGCGCTCGTCGGCGTGGCGCCGGTGCGGCCGGCGGAGTTCGTGACCGTCCGCGTCCGCCACCTCGCGCAGCCTACGCCGTAGGGCCGCGGAAGCCGAGGAGGCGGAGGCCGTTGAGCGAGACGAGGACGGTGCTCCCCTCGTGCCCGACGACGGCGAGCGGGAGCGGGAGCCCGACCGTGAGGATGAACCCGATCATCACGACGATGATGCCGACGGCGAACGAGAGGTTCTGCACGAGCGTGCGGCGCGTGTTCCGCGAGAGCGCGAAGGCGTAGGGGATCTTGCCGAGGTCGTCCGACATCAGCACGAGGTCGGCCGTTTCGAGCGCGACGTCGGTGCCGGCCGCGCCCATCGCGATGCCGAGCGTGGCGGCGGCGAGCGCGGGCGCGTCGTTGACCCCGTCGCCCACCATGGCGACGGGCGTGGTCGCGCGGATCGCTCGGACGACCTCGACCTTCTGTTCGGGCAATAGGTCGGCGTGCACCTCGTCCACCCCGGCTTCGCGGGCGATCTGCTCGGCCACGGCGCGGTTGTCGCCCGTCAGCATCACCACGCGGATGCCGAGCGCTTTGAGCGTGCGGACGACCTCGGCGGCGCCGGGGCGGAGGGTGTCGGCGAACGCCATCACCCCGAGCACGCCGAGCGAGCCGCCCGTCTCACGCACGGCGACGACCGCCGTTTTGCCCTCGCGTTGCAGCTCGTCGACGAGCGCGGCGGCGGCGTCGAAGCCGGTGACCTCGCGGCCGTCGAAATAGCGCGGGTTGCCAATGTGGACGGTGGCGCCGCCGACGCGAGCGCGGACACCCTGGCCGACCGCCGACTGGAAGTCGAGCGCTTCGGGCACGGACAGCCCGCGCGCCGTGGCGGCCTCGACGGTGGCGTGGGCGAGGTGGTGCTCGGAGCGGCTCTGCACGGCGGCGGCGAGCGCGAGGAGGTCGTCCTCCGAAAGCGCGTCGGCGAGCGCGCGGAGGTCGGTCAGCCGCGTCTTGCCCTCGGTGAGCGTGCCCGTCTTGTCGAACGCGACGGCCCGGATCGTCGCGGCCTCTTCGACGTAGACGCCGCCCTTGAACAGCACCCCGCGCCGCGCGCCGTTCGCGATCGCGGAGAGCACGGCGGCGGGCGTCGAGATGACGAGCGCGCACGGCGAGGCGGCCACCATCAGCGTCATCGCGCGGTAGAACGCCGGGCTGAACGCCTCGCCGAGCGCGACTCCGACCGCGATCGCGGCGAGCGTCAACCCGATCACGCCGAGCGCGTACGGCTGCTCGAACCGGTCGATGAGCCGCT
>CAYTJT010000044.1:5878-16601 GCA_964438105.1 uncultured Rhodothermales bacterium
GATCACGAGCGCGCACGGGCTCGCGGCCACCATCAGCGTCATCGCCCGGTAGAACGCGGGCTCGAACGCCTCGCCCCACCCCACGATAGGGAGCCCGATGGCGACGGCCGTCATCGCGATCACGCCGAGGGCGTAGGGCTGCTCGAACCGGTCGATGAGCCGCTGCGTCTCGGCCTTCTCGCTCTGCGCCTCCTCGACGAGCCGGATCACGTTCGCGATCGCGGACTCGCTCGCGGGCTTCGTCACGCGGGCGTCGAGCGAGCCGCCGCCGTTGATCGTCCCGCCGAAGACCGCGTCGCCGGGCCGCTTCGTGACGGGCACCGACTCGCCCGTGAGGGTCGACTGATCGACGCTGCTCTCGCCCGCGACGACCTCGCCGTCGAGCGGGATCCGGTCGCCGGGCTTCACGACGAACGTCTCGCCGACCTCGACCCCTTCGATCGGGACTTCGGTGAGGGCGCCGCCGCGGCGGACGAGCGCGGTCTCCGGCCGCAGCTGCATCAGCGCGCGGATCGCCTGCCGCGAGCGGCCGATCGCGACGTGCTGGAGCACGTTCGAGAGGGAGAACAGGAACAGCAGCATCGCCCCCTCGAACGGCGCGCCGATGGCGAGCGCGCCGAGCGCGGCGAGGATCATCAGCAGGTCGATGTCGACGGTGAAATCGCGGATCGCCTCGATCCCGGCCCGCAGCCCGAACCACCCGCCGAAGACGTACGCCGCGCCGTACCCCGCCCAGATCACGGCATCGGAGGCCTCGCGCCACTCGCCGACGAGCCCCGTCATCATCCCCGCGAACGTCAGCGCGGTGAAGACCGCTTCGGTGCGGGTATCGTCGAGCCAGGCCCGGAGTCGGGTCAGCAGAGGGGCGCGGCTCGGGGGCGGAGGGGGCGCGGAACCGACCGGGGGAGCGCCGTCGCCGCCGTACCGTGCCGGCGGGGCGCGGCGCGATACGTCGGGAGGAGAAGTGAGACGGTCAGCCATGAGCGCGGTCCCGGGTACGGGTCAGGGCTATCGCATACTCGATCGTGAAGAGGACGGCCCCATCGTTCACCCTTGTCATCCCGAGCGCACGCGAGGAACGCGAAGCCTCGCCGGAGGCCATCTCCCACTCCGAGGCCGAACGCGACGTCCACCGGGGGAGATTTCTCCTCCCTTCGGTCGTCGAAATGACAGGGATCAGGGAGTATGCGATAGCCCTGGGGTACGGGTAGGCTGGAACGCGGGGCGCCGGGCGAGGCTCCGCTCAGTCGTCGTCGTAGGAGGAGCGGGGCAGCGGGGCCTCCGTCGCAGACGGCGGGGTGCCGTCGCGGATCTCGGTGTGCCGGATCTGCCCGCCGAGGTTGGCCGTGTAGCCCACCCACGCGGCGGCCACGAGCGCGAGGCCGAGCACGCCGAGCACGAGCGGACGCGGCGCCGACCGCCGTCGGAACGCGATGAGCCCGCCGAGCGCGACGAGCCCGAGCAGCCCCGCGCCGATGGCGGCGACCTGCCCCGCCTCTTCGTGCGGCTCGATCACGGCCTCGGACACCCCGGCCAGGTGCTCGACGGCCTCTTCGGTCTCTTCGCCGGTGAAGTACACCGGCGCGGCGAGCAGGCCGGCGAGAACGAGGAGGTAGAGGCTGAGCCGCGCCGCGTCGTCGCTGCGGCGGGCGGCGGCGTAGGCGAGGCCGAGCGCTCCGAAGAGGAGCGCGAAGAGCGGGGCGTGGTTGAGCGCGAGGTGGAGATGAACGGCGTCCATAGCGATAGGGGAGGGCGAGACCTGTACCCAGTTGAACGCTCCGACCGGCGGCAGGCTTCCGGGGCGGCGTAGGGGGCGGAGCGCTCGTCGTGTGAGGGATTTCCTCAAAACGACCGGGGGTCCGCCCATCCGGACCCCCGGCCCGTCGCGGCGAGAACGCGGCACCGCCTCGCGCATACACAGCGTCTCGCTCTCAACCACGTCTCTTCGCCCATGTCCGATCCGCTCCTGACCCCGCTCTTCCCCGCCGCCACCGACGCCTCGCTCGAAGCCCACTGGACGCAAGGCGTCTCGTTCGAAGCGTTCCTCCCGACGGCCGAGAAAAACGCTGACCTCTGGCAGAGCGTGTGGGACCGCGTTCGGCTCCCCGACGATCTCGTCGAGCGCGCCGCCGCTGTCTCCGGACATTGGCATCTGCTCGTGCTCTCCGAGGACTGGTGCGGCGACGCCGTCAACATCGTCCCCGTGCTCGCCCGCTTCGCCGAAGCCGTCCCGACCGTCGACCTCCGCCTGCTCGCCCGCGACGAGCACCTCGGCCTGATGGACGCCCACCTCACGAATGGAAGATCGCGCTCGATTCCCGTCGTCATCCTGCTCGACGAGCACTTCGTGGAGCAGGGCTGGTGGGGGCCGCGCCCGACCGACCTGCAGCGGTGGGTGCTGGAGGAGGGCCTGAAGATGGACCCGGAGGAGCGCTACAAAAAGGTCCGCCGGTTCTACGCCCGCGACAAGGGCCGGACCACGCTCGAAGAGATCGTCGGCGGCATCGAAGCGGCGGCGGCCGAGTCGTGAGCGCCGGGCGGCGCGTCCGAGCCCGCGGGGGACCCTGCTCTACGGCGGGCCGGCCTCGTCCGCAGGCATCCGCACGCGGGCCCGGATCTTCCGCACCGTCGACCACGCGCCGAAGACGACGAGCGCGGCGATCGCGCCGTAGACCCACCACGGGATGTTCTGCCCGACGACGAGCAGGTAGAGGTAGGCCGAGAGAAAGAAGAACCCCGTCAGGAACGCCGGGAGCGCGGCGGGCTTCCTCTGCCGCAGGTTCCGCACGAGCCACGCCAGCGAGGCCGTGAAAAACGGGATCGCCCCGACGTAGATCGCCCCGAAGATGAGGGGGTCGACGCCGTACTCGGCGCCGAGGCTGAGGAACCACGCGCGAAGGGCGTCCCACATGGTCGTACGAGGTGAGGAGTAGTGCGGGCGGAGGCCGGACGCTGAGGGCCGACTCTAGCGGACGACGAAGCGGCGGGTGCTCTGCATCTCGGCCCCTCGGACGCGAAGGAAGTAGATCCCGCCCGGGAGGTTCCGCACGTCGAGGTCGAAGGTGTGGATGCCCGCCGCGAGCACGCCGTCATGGACCGTCGCGACGCGGCGGCCAAGCACGTCGAACACCTCGCCGCGAACGAACTGCGGCGAGGCGAGAGAGAGTTGGACCGAGGTCTGCGAGGCGGCCGGGTTCGGGGCAGGCGCATCGAGCGAGAGGGTGGCTGCGGGAGCGGACGCCTCGGCGTCGACGACGTTGAGGAGGGTGAACGTGCCGACCGGTACGACCTCGTCGCCCACGAGGAACGGCGACTCGACGATCTCGAAGATCGGTTCGGGCGGGTCGGTGTCTTCGTTCGGCGACGTGTAGTTCGGCCCGCTGTCGGTGCCCGCGTCGTACACGCCGAGCGGGACGACGAGCTCGCTCGCCCACGCCCCGCTCGCGCGGAGGTCGAGCCCGGCGACGCCGACGAACCAGTCCGGGCTCGGGGCCAGCATCGACACGAGCGAGACGAGCGCGAACTCTTCCGTCACGTCGAAGTCGAGGGAAACTGCGCCGGGGGAGAGCGCGATGCCGCCGCCGGAGAGCGCGGCGCCCGCATCGCCCGCGCCGATCAGCGCGTTGACTTCGGCGAGGAGCGCCGTCTTCGACCCCGTCTCGGCCATGCTCTCGATGCCGTTAGACGCGATTTCGCCCTCGGCCCAGAGGCTCACCGCATCGTGATGCGTGGCGCCGACCAAGCCGGAGAAGTGCGGGTTCGGCGGGAAATCGTCGGGGTGCGTCGAGGCGCTCCACGTGCTCTCGAACGTGACGCGATACGTGGCGGTCGATTGTGCCCACGCCGCGGGGGCGAGGGCGATCAGGAAGACGAGACAGAGCAGGCGCATGGGATTTAGAGCGATGGGTTCGGTCGCAAAATAGATCAGGCGGGCGGGCTATCTTCCGCCTCCCACCATAGTTGACGCTTTTATGATCTCTCGGCTCGCGCTCAGCCTCGCGCTCGCATTCGTCTTCTCGGTATCGACCGTCCGGGCGCAGGAGCTTCAATCCCCGGCAGAATTTCTGGGATACGAACTCGGCGAGCGGTTCACGCCGCACCACCGCGTGCTCGACTACGTTCGCCACGTCGCCGACGCCTCGCCGAACGTCGCGTGGGAGCCGTACGGCGAGACCGTCGAGGGGCGCACGCTCGGCCTCGCCACGATCGCGGCGCCGGAGCGGCTGGCGGACATCGACGCGGTGCGGGAGCGGCACCTCCGCGCGGTGGGCGTGTACCCGGGTGAGGCCGAGGCAGACGTGGCCGTCGTCTGGCTGAGCTACGGCGTCCACGGCAACGAGTCGTCGAGCACCGAGGCCGCGCTCGGCACGCTCTACGACCTCGCGAATCCGGCCAACACCCGCACGCAGGCGTGGCTCCGCGACGTCGTCGTGCTCCTCGACCCGTGCCTCAACCCGGACGGGCGCGACCGCTACGTCAACTGGTATCAGGGGGCGCGCGGCGCGACCCCGAGCGCCAACCCCGACGCGTGGGAGCACGACGAACCGTGGCCCGGCGGACGGACGAATCACTACTTTTTCGACCTCAATCGCGACTGGGCGTGGGGCACGCAGCCCGAGACGCGCGCCCGCCTCGCCGTCTACAACCGCTGGCTCCCGCACGTCCACGTCGACTTCCACGAGCAAGGCGTCGATTCGCCCTATTACTTCGCGCCCGCCGCCGAGCCTCGCCACGAGCGGATCACGCCGACGCAGCGCGATTTCGAAGCCCGCATCGGCCGAAACCACGCCGACCGCTTCGACCGCGAGGGCTGGCTCTACTTCACGCGCCAGCGCTTCGACCTGCTCTACCCCGGCTACGGCGACACGTGGCCGACGTTCAACGGCGCCGTCGGGATGACGTATGAGCAGGCGGGCAGCGGCCGTGCCGGGCTCGCGATTGAAACGGCCGAGGGTGATACGCTCACCCTCGCCGACCGCATCGCGCACCACCGCGCCACCGGCCTCTCGACTGTCGAGGTCGCCGTGCGCGACCGGGCGCAGATCGTCCGCGACCTCCGCGACTACTTCGCCGAACCCGATCTCGGCGACTATCGCGCGTTCGTGCTTCGCGGCGACGACGGCACGCTCGCCGCCCTCGCTGCGCACCTCGACGGGCAGGGCATCCGCTACGGGCACGCTGTGGAGGGCGCGTCCCTGCGCGGGCGGAGCTACGCGACGGGGGAGGAGGAGCGGTTCGAGCTCGCGCCCGGCGACCTCTTCGTGACGACGGATGGGCCGAAGGGGGTGCTCGCGAGCGTGCTCTTCGACCCGGCGCCGGTGCTCTCGGACTCGCTCAGCTACGACGCGACGGCGTGGGCGCTGCCCTACGTCTACGACCTCGAGGCGTGGGCGCTCGCCGAGGTGCCCAGCGTCGACCTGCAATCGTGGTCCGACCCCGCGCCCGCCGGGCCGAGCCTCGACTGGCCCTACGCCTACCTCCTGCGCTGGACCTCGTTCGCCGACGCGCAACTCCTCGCCGACCTCCTCGACGCCGGCATCCGCGTCCGCGTCGCGACCGAGCCGTTTGAGACCGAAGGAGAGGCGTACGCACGCGGCACGTTCATCCTCACCCGTCGCGGCAACGAACGGATTGACTTCGACCGAATCGTGCGCGAGGCCGCACGCGGGCACGACCTCGTCGCCGTGCGCTCGGGCAACGTCACGACCGGACCGGACTTCGGCTCGTCGGATGTGCGGGCGATCGCCGCGCCGCGCGTCGCCGCGCTCGTGGACGACGCCGTCTCGCCGAACGCGCTCGGCGAGGTGTGGCACTACTTCGACTACCAACTCGGTTACCCGCTCACCCTCCTGCCCGTCGACCGACTGCGCGCCGCCACGCTCGCCGACTACGACGTGCTGATCCTTCCAGGCGGGTCGTACGACGATCTCCTCACCGACGAGCGGCTCGGCACGCTCGAAGCGTGGGTGCAGGCGGGCGGGCGGCTCGTCGCGCTCGAACGAGCCGTCGGCGTGCTCGCGGGCGACGAGGACTTCGCCGTGGAGGAGAAAGACGACGCGGAGCGCGACTCGACCGACACGCGGCTGCCGGTCTACGGCGAGCGGGCGCGGGACCGCGTGGCCGAGCGCGTGCCCGGCGCTGTTTTCCGCGTCGCGCTCGACCCGACACATCCGCTCGCATTCGGGTACGACGCCGACACCTGGACCTTCAAGCGGAGCGCCACGGCCTACGCGTTCCTCGACGACGGCTGGAACGTCGGCGTGCTGCGCGAGGGCATGCCGATCAGCGGGTTCGCTGGCTTCGAGACGGCCGACAAGCTGACCGATTCGCTCGTGTTCGGGGTGCAGGAGATGGGGCGCGGCGAGGTCGTCTACTTCGTGGACAACCCGCTCTTCCGCGGCTTCTGGCACGCGGGCAGGCTGCTCTTCGCGAACGCCGTGTTCATGCCGGGGATGTAGTCGAGGGTTAGCGAACCGGGGCCGGGGCTGGGGGGTAGACACGCGTCCTTCTCCCTTCTGCCGGTCCCATGTCGCACGCCCTCTGGTGGCTGAAGAACGACTTCCGCCTCGCCGATAACCCCGCTCTCACGGCCGCGCTCGACGCCGGCCACACCGTTACGTCCGTCTTCCTCTTCGAGCCTGCGGTGCTCCGCGCCGAAGAGACGAGCGGGTTCCACGTCGCCGCGTGGATCGAAGCGCTCGACGACCTCCGCGCCCGGCTCGCCCCGCACGGCGGCGACGTCCTCCTGCTCCGCGGCGATGCGCCCGCGACGTTCGCCAAGCTCCGCGAAGTCATCCCGTTCGAGGCGATCTACTCCCACGAAGAGATCGGCAGCAGCGTCACGTTCGAGCGCGACAAAGCCGTCGCCGCGTGGTGCCGGGCCGAAGGAGTGACGTGGCACGAGGCGATGCAGACCGGCGTCTTCCGCGGCGGCATCGACCGCGACCGCCGCGCCACTGCGTGGAAAGCGTTCATGGCCGACGGCCCGCTCCCCGTCCCCGATGCCGACGCGCTCTCTCGCGTCCGCGTGCCCGAGGCGGCCCGCGCGCTCCAATCGCCCGAGGCGGAGCGCCCGACGCCCGAGGCGTTCGGCCACCCGCTCACCGCCGAGCAGCGCGACCTCCGGCAGCCCGTCAGCGAGACGGCGGCCGAGGAGACGCTGCGGTCGTTCCTCCACGAGCGCGGGTTCTGCTACTCCGGCGGGATTTCGTCGCCCAACGACGCGTTCGTCTGCGGCTCCCGGCTCTCGGTGCACCTCGCGTGGGGGACGCTTACCGGCCGGCAGGCGTTCGCCGCGACCGAGGCGCGGCGGGCCGAGCTGCGCGACATCGCCCACCCCGACGCGCGGCAGTGGTCGAAGTCGCTGCGGTCGTTCACGAGCCGGCTCCACTGGCGCGACCATTTCATCCAGCGGCTCGAGTCCGAACCGCAGATGGAGTTCGCCCCCCTCAACCCCGCCTACGCCGACCTCCCGACGCCCGGCGACGAGCACCTCGACGCGTGGCTGGAGGGCCGTACTGGCTGGCCGCTTGTCGACGCGTGCATGCGGTGCGCGGCCGAGACCGGGTTTCTCAACTTCCGGATGCGAGCGCTCGTCACGAGCGTCGCCGTCCACACGCTCCGCATCGACTGGCGCAAGCTGGTCTACCCCGTCGCGCGCCTCTGGGCCGACTACGAGCCCGGCATCCACATCGCGCAGACGCAGATGCAGGCGGGCGTCGTCGGGATCAACCAACTCCGCGTCTACTCGCCCGACAAGCAGCTCGCCGACCACGACGCCGAGGCGGTTTTCGTCAAGCGTTGGGTGCCCGAGCTGAGGGACGTCCCGGCCGAGGCCATCCTCAAGCACCACGCCCGCCCCGTCGCCGGGTATCCCGCGCCGATCATCGACCGGCTCGAATCGTCGAAGGCGTTTAAGGAAGACTACTACGCGATCAAGCGGCTGCCCGAGACGAAGGAACTCGCCGAGGAGGTCTATGCCCGGCACGGTTCACGGCGGCCGGCGGGCTCGCGGACGTGGAAGTCGAACGCGCCCAAGCGGGCGAAGCCGAAAAAGGCGAAGCGCCCGAAGCCCGCGCCCCTCTTCGACGCCGACGAGCGGGCGGATGCCTGACGATTCGCTCAACTTGCTCCGGCTGAGGACGCGGCAGCTGACCGACCGCCGCATCGTTTCGCGTGGGCGAGACTACGTGCTGTGCTGGCTGATGCAGGCCCTCCGCGCCGACGAGAACCCCGCGCTCGACGCGGCGATCGCCCTCGGCAACCAGCGCGGGCTGCCGGTCGTCGTGTTGCACGCGCTCGAGAACCGGTACCCGTACGCGTCGCACCGCATCCACCGGTTCATCCTCGAAGCGTCGCAGGCGTTGGGACCGGGCGTCGAGGCGCGCGGGCTGCGGTTCGTGCGATGGGTCCGGCGGGAGGGGGAGAGCGAGGTCGACCTCGTCGCCCGCCTCGCCGAGCGCGCCGCCGCCGTGGTCTGCGACGACGTGCCGACGTTCGTCACGCGGGAGTACGCCGACGCCCTCTCCGACCGGCTCGACCGTGCCGTGCTCGGCGTCGACGCCTGCTGCCTCGTGCCGATGAATGCGTTTTCGAAACGGCTGGGCACGACGAAGGCGTTCCGCGCCGCCCACACCCCGCAGCGCGCCGCCAATCTCGAAACCGACTTCCGGCAGGAGCCCGACGTGCCCCGTTTCGACGGCGACCTCGGGTTCGAGTCCGACGAGATCGAAGACCTCGACGCCGACGGACTCGATGCGCTCATCGCCGAGACGGGTGTGGATAGGTCCGTGCCGCCCGCGCCGGGCTTCCGGGGGCACCGCTCGGCCGCGCTCGCCCGGCTCGACGTCGCCGTGGAGCGCATCGTCGGGCGCTACAAGTGGACGCGGAACAACCCGGCGACGCCGGACGGCACGTCGAAGCTCTCGCCGTGGATGCACTTCGGCGTGCTCTCGCCGCGCGAGGTGGCCGGCGCAGTCGTCGCGGCCGAGGAGGCGGGCGCGATCCACCCGGCGGCCCGCTACAAATTCCTCGACGAGACGCTGACGTGGCGGGAGTATTACTACCACCGCTGCCGCTGGGACGCCGACTGGACCCGCTACCGCGGCCTCCCGACATGGGCCCGCCAGACGCTCGCCGAGCACGCCGACGACCCGCGCGACGTGCTCCCGCTCGACGCGCTCGTCCACGGCGAGACCGACGACGCGGTGTGGAACGCGGCGCAGAAGCAGTTCCTCCTCGACGGGTGGATGAACAACAACCTGCGGATGTACTGGGTCAAGCAGATTCTGCCGTGGTGCGCGAGCCCAGCGCGCGCGTTCGCGACGGCGTGCTACCTCAACGACCGCTTCAGCCTCGACGGCCGCGACGCCGCGACGTACGGCGGCATCCGCTGGGGCTTCGGCGACAGCAAGCGGGCCTACCGCGAGACGCCGGTCTACGGTTGGGTGCCACCGAAGAGCGCCGCCGCGCTCCGCAAGCGCGACGGCGTCCCCGAGTGGATCGAGGCCGAGGCCGCGCGCCCGACGTTCCGCGCGGCGCTGCCCGACGACGAAGGCGCGGCGCTTGCTCGCTACCTCTAACGCGGGGCTGTGGGGAAGAGCCTTAGGGGGGCGTCGGCACGGAGCCCACAGTGGGGTGCAAGCGCCCCCGTCCCGCGTGGGGGGGGCGCGGCACGTAGCGTGGGGGTACCGTCCGTGCCAACCTGTCGTCTGGAGGTCGCCCATGAACACACTCGAACGAGCTGTTGCCGATTTCTTGGCGCAGCGGCACATCGCCGTAGCCGGCGTGTCGCGGAACCCGTCCGAAGCCGCCAACCTGATCTACCGGAAGTTTCGCGCGTCGGGCTACGACGTCTACGCCGTCAACCCGAGCGCGACGACGGTCGAGGGCGACGTCTGCTACCCCGACCTCGCCTCGGTGCCGGTCCGGCTCGACGGGCTCGTCGCCGTCACGCCGCCCGCCGCGACGGCCGCCCTCGTCGAGGACTGCGCCGCGCTGGGCATCCCCCGCGTGTGGATGCACCGCGGCCTCGGGGCCGGCAGCGTGTCGAAGACCGCCGTCGAGCACGGCCGCGCCCACGGCATCGAGGTGATCCCCGGCGCGTGCCCGATGATGTTCCTCGAACCCGTCGACGTGGGGCACCGCTGCATCCGCGCCGTCTCGCGCGCGGTCGGCCGCCTGCCCGAGCCGGTGCTCGCGGGCTGAGGGCCCGGCGAAACCTCCCGCCGTGTGCGGAGTGTGCCCGGCATGGCTTTGTTCTCGACCGGCTCCTCGAACGGGGCCCCCGCCCGGCGCGGTCGCCGGGCCGCCGCCGAGGCGGACGCCCTCTCGCTGAGGGAGCGCTTCGGCGCGCTCCGCAACCTCGGCCCGCTCTTCCGCCTCGTCTGGGCCGTCAGCCCGTGGATGACCGCGGCGAACCTCGGCCTGCGGCTCGTCCGCGCCGTCCTGCCGGTGGCGATGCTGTTCATCGGCAAGCTCATCATCGACGAGGTCGTGCGCCTCGCCGGGGCCGGGCTGGCGTTCGACGGCGTCGACGGGTGGCTCGCGAGCGGCGAGCTGCAGACGCTCGTGGCGCTCGTCGCGGCCGAGTTCGGCCTCGCGATCCTCTCCGACGCGCTCGGCCGCGCCGTCGCGCTTCTCGACAGCCTCCTCGGCGACCTCTTCACCAACGAGACGAGCGTCCGCCTCATGGCGCACGCCGCCACGCTCGACCTCGCCCACT
>CAYTJT010000045.1:0-16502 GCA_964438105.1 uncultured Rhodothermales bacterium
TCATGACGCTCCCGCGCGGGGCCACGCCCGTGGACTTCGCCTTCCAGGTCCACACCGAGGTCGGCTTCCACTGCATCGGCGCGAAGGCCAACGGCAAGATGGTCCCGCTCTCGTACCGCCTCTCGTCCGGCGACCAGGTCGAGATCCTGACCTCGTCGAAGCAGACGCCGAACCCGGACTGGATGCAGTTCGTGGTGACGCACAAGGCGCGCAGCCGCATCCGCCACTGGATCAACGAGAAGCGCCGCAAGACGGCAGAGCGCGGCCGCGAGTTGCTGGAGAAGAAGCTCAAGCGCGCCCGCCTCGAACTCGATGAGGACGAGCTGAACCGGCTCTCGTCGCGGCTCAAGTTCCCGAACTCGCAGCAGCTGTTCTACGAGATCGGCGTCGGGCTCTACGACCCGACCGAGTTCGTAAACTTCATCAAGAACGGGCGCCGCGAAACGGACGAGGCCGAGGGGCCCGACGACGCGCCGGTGCGCCTCCAGGTCTCGGAGTTCACCGAGACCGCGCGCGAGGAGGGGCGCGGCACCCTCGTCATCGACGGCGAGCACCAGACCGACCTCGCCACGCAGTACGCCGCCTGCTGCAACCCCATCCCCGGCGACGACGTGTTCGGTTTCGTTTCGAAAACGGGTACGATAAATATCCACCGGCGCAGCTGCCGTAACGCGCCCCACCTGATGACCGACCACACCGACCGGATCGTTCCGGTCGAGTGGAGCCGGCAGAAGGACGTGCAGTTCGTCGCTGCGCTCCGGCTCGTCGGCGAGGACCGCGTGGGGATGGTCTCGGACATCACGACGGTAATCTCGAAAAACCTCAAGACGAACATCCGAAGCATCACCGTCGAGAGCGACGACGGCGTGTTCGAGGGCACCGTCGTGCTGTTCGTCTCGGACCTCAAGCACCTCCGGCGGCTGATGCGGCGGCTCGAACGGCTCGACGGGATGTACGGCGTGTACCGGTTCGAGGAGTAGCGCGCCGCCGTTGTAGAGATCACGCCAAAAATCGGCTTCGAGGTTACGTTCAAGTCGAACGACCCGATGATCTATCAGCACGACCACGACCGAGCGAGTTACTTCCTCTTCAACCGCCGCGGCGATATCGACGATGCCGGGACGAAGGACTGCTGGCGAGTCTACAAGGGCGGCTCGAATCTGAAGTTCACGCTGCCCTTCATCAACGAGAACTACCCTGGCAAAGACGCCTGAGCGTAGCGCAGTAGAGATCAGTTCGGGGGCGCGCTCGACCGTTTGCGTCGAGCGCGCCCCCCTCAATAGTTATAAGGAGAGCACTATGAAGACGAACATCATCGTGTATGGGCTCCTCGCTCTGACCGCCCTCGCCGGGTGCGACTCGGTCGGGGAGGGAGGCAAGACCATCGATTACTACGTCAAGGGGAACGCGCCGCTCCCCGCCGAGCGCGCCGACATCATGGTGGTGGCGCCCGATGCGGCGGGGCCGGGGCAGGACACGCTTCGCTTCGCCGACGAGCCCCTCCCGTGGCGACTCCGGCTCGACGGGGTAGGCGAGGGCGCGCTCGTGCTGGAGGCGTGCGTGGAATCAGGCATCGTCGAGGCGCATTTCGAGATCGTCGCGCCGCTCGAAGACGGCGTACGGTCGGTCACGGAGCATGGTGCCGGTCGGGAATATGTCCCGTTCGTGTGTGCATGGGGCCGGATAGGGAGGGGGACCGAGTTGCCCCCGCCCCCACGCGACAGGGAGTAGGAAGGGTGGTGGTTCCGGGCACCGTCGTGCTGTTCGTCTCGGACCTCAAGCACCTCCGGCGACTGATGCGGCGGCTCGAACGGCTCGATGGGATGTACGGTGTTTACCGGTTCGAAGAATGACGCGTATTTGTTTAGCTAACCTTATTATGTGAAAGTTTGGCGCGAAGCATCTGCGGGCGGCAATCACGGCGCTGTAATTGCCGTTCTTGGAACATGTGCAAAGCCAGGCGGTTGACGCCGCCCCGTGTACGACGGGCCTCACCTGCAGGCATCAACGGCGTACACTTTCCTTGACAGGATAACAGTGTTCACTCCGTCCTGGGCTGCCAGTTGGATCGGTCCGGGAGCCCCGTCTCCGAGCCGGGGCGTGCGCTGTTCGGCCTGCTCCTTTGTATGTGCATAAGTCCCCTTACCACCACCACGGAGAACGACATGGCTCGCAAAAGAGTCCCTACCCTTACCAAGAAAGATGTTGCCCGGCGTGTCGCTGAGCTGCGCGGCGAGCCGATCTACAAGTCTGAGCCCTGGGTGACCGAGGTCATCACGGCCCTGCGCGAGCTCATGCTCGAGGCCGACCCCGAGGTCCGGATCGAGCTGCGCGACTTCGGCGTGTTCGAGGTCAAGAAGACCAAGGCCAAGCCGAAGGCCCGCAACCCCAAGACGAACGAGACCGTCTTCATCCCGAGCCGCCGCAAGACCCACTTCAAGCCGAGCAAGCGCGTGAAGGAGGAACTGCAGCAGCCGCTCGCCGAGCTGGGCTACTCGATCCCCGCCGGCAGCGCCGACGCGCCGGCAGACAAGAAGAACGGGTCTAAGACCACGAACGGCAAGCACGTCAACGGCTCCGCAGCGAAGGTGAAGCAGCGCAGCGCCGCGTAGCCTCCGTCTCGGCACCCGGGGTATCTTCGAGGGCCGGCGCACGCCGGCCCTCGTCTTTTATACACAGCGGGATCGTCCTGTCACATGGACGGCGCATACGATGTTAGACCGCCAGCCTCGGATCGTCGCAGTGGACTACGGCGCGAAGCGGGTCGGCCTCGCCGTGGCCGACCCGCTCCGGCTCTTCGCGCAGCCGCTCGGGACGTACCCGCCGGACGAGGCCGTCGAGCGGCTCCACGCCCTCCACCGCGCCGACGGCCTAGAGACGCTCGTCGTCGGGTGGCCGTACACGCCGGACGGGGCGGAGGGCGCGGCCGTCGAGCGCGTCCGCCCGTTCTTCAACCGCTTGCGCAACGCCTTCCCCGGCGTCGAACTTGTGGCGTGGGACGAGCGTTTTTCCTCGGCCCGCGCGAAAGAGGCGATCCGCGCCGCCGGCGCCGGCCGCAAAGCCCGCCGCGACCGGGGCCGCGTCGACCGCGCCGCCGCCGCCGTCATCCTGCAAGAATATCTCGACGAACAGCACGACGCCTGACCCCCGCCGCGCTCGGCGGACAGACCTGCGACCGCATGATCCTCCCGATCTACCCCTACGGGCATCCCATCCTCCGAGAAGAGACGGAGCCCATCGAAGCCGACGGCCCCGACCTGCAACGCCTCATCGACGACATGATCGAGACGATGCACGCGGCGCGCGGGATCGGGCTGGCCGCGCCGCAGGTCGGGCGGCGCGAGCGGGTCTTCGTCGTCGACCTCAGCGCGATGGCCGAGGACCTCCACGACGAGCTCGGCGAGGTGCCGGAGTGGGCGCGCGGGCCCCTCGCGTTCGTCAACCCGGAGATCGTGGCGGAGGACGAGGAGACGGTCTGCGACTACGAGGAGGGTTGCCTCTCGATCCCCGACGTTCGGGAGATGGTAGCGCGGCCCGACCACGTTCGCGTCCGCTACCGCGACCGCTCGCTGGCGGAGCACGAGATCGACGCCGTCGGGATGCTCGCGCGCGTCGTGCAGCACGAGCTCGACCACCTCCACGGCGTGCTCTTCATCGACCACATTAGCCAGCTCCGGCGGAAGCTGATCGGGCGGCGGCTCCGCGCCATCGCCCGCGGCGAAGGCGACGCGGAGTACCTCCTCGCCGACCCCACCGCCGAGCCGCAGTCGGCGTAGACGCGGAGCCAGTCGGCCCGGGCGGAGAACGAACGGGGGCGTGCGCCGTACAACCGGCCCCGCTCATTCAGACGCCGTTCCCATGTCCGATCACCACGCCAAAGACCCGAAAGAACTCGAAAAGGAGAAGCCCGACTACGTCGAAGACAAGTCCGGCAGCGGCAAGTTGGACCACCAGCCGCAGATCGGGACCGACCCGATGGAGGAGCCGCAGGAGGGCAAGCACAAGACCGTCATCGCGCCCGATCCGGCGAAGGTCCGCGACGCCGAGCGCAAAGGTAAAGGCTTCTAACCCTGCACGTTCCCCATCTTCCGAGGCCGCCCGGTTCGCGCCGAGCGGCCTCGCGTACGTCCCCGACCCATGCGCCTGCGCTTCGCCCCCCCTGTCGCCCTCTTCGTCGCCCTCTGCCTCGCGGGGTGCGCCTCGTCGCCCGCCGTCGTCGCGCCCGAGCGCGGCGCGTACGCCGACGGCAGCGGCGGGGTGAACCACCCGGCGTGGCGGGACGCCCCGACCGTCGTGCTCGTGTCGTTCGACGGGTTTCACCCCGACTACCTCGACCGCTACCCGACGCCGAACTTCGACCGCGTGGCGGCGGCGGGCGTCCGCGCCGACGCCCTCATCCCGAGCTTCCCGACGCTGACGTTCCCCAACCACTACACGATTGCGACGGGGATGTACCCCGGCAGCCACGGGCTCGTCGGGAATACGATCTACGACCCCGGCTTCGACGCGACGTACTCGATGCGCGACCGCGCGGCCGTCGGCGACGGGCGGTGGTACGGCGGCGAGCCGCTCTGGGTGACGGCCGAGACGCAGGGGATGACGACGGCGTCGTACTTCTGGGTCGGGACCGAGGCGCCGGTGCGGGGCGTCCAGCCGACGCGCTGGAAGCCGTACGACGGCGACGTGCCCTACGAGGCGCGCGTGGACTCGGCGCTCGCGTGGCTCGCGCTGCCCCCGGCGGAGCGCCCGCACCTCGTGCTGCTCTACTTCTCCGCCGTCGACAGCCAGGGCCACCGGCACGGGCCGGACAGTCCCGAAGTGGCCGAGGCCGTGGCGACGGTCGACGCCGCGCTCGGCCGCCTGCTCGACGGGATCGAACGGCTCGGGCGGGAGGACGTCAACGTCGTGCTCGTCTCCGACCACGGCATGGCCGAGCCCGACGAGGGCCAGGCCATCGACGTCACCGACTACGTCGACCTCCCTCCGGGGACGGAAGCGTCGTCGGTCGGGCCGGAGTTGCTGCTGTGGCTGGACGAGGCCGCCGCCGACTCGCTCGACGCGCTCCTCGACGCCCGGCTCCCGCCGAGCGTCCGCTCGTTCACGCCGGACGAGCTCCCCGAGCGGTGGCACTTCGGCGGGAATCCGCGCACGCCGCCGCTCATCCTCGTCGCCGAGCGGCCGGCGCTCGTCGGGCTGCCGCGCCACTTCGAGCGGCCGTGGGGCGGGGTGCACGGCTACGCGCCGGAGGACCCGACGATGGCGGGGATCTTCCTCGCCGCCGGACCCCACGTCGCCCCCCTCGGGCGGATCGACGCGTTCGAGAACGTGCACCTCTACCCGCTGCTCACCTCCCTCCTCGGCCTCGCCCCGAACCCCGACATCGACGGCAACCCCGCCGTGCTCGGCCCGCTGCTCAACCCGTGAGTTGACAAGGGCGTATCCTTAGCCCGACGCCCTCGTGACGATCGCTTTGACCGTAGCGTCTCCAGCCTCCTCACCCACCCTTACATCCGAGAGTTCATGGACAACATGTATCAGATGTATCAGGCCGTGCTCGGCAGCACAGCCCTCGCCTCGTCGATCTACGTCAACATTGCGCTCGCCGGCATCACTATCCTCCTCATCGCCTTCTGGTCGCGCGGGATCCGAAACCCCCGGGCCCGGCTGATCACCTACGCCACGATGATGATCTCGGTGGTGTCGATTTCGAGCTACATGGGGCTGGCCTCCGGCCTCACGATCGACACGATCGTCATGCCGGAGGGCCACCCGCTGGCCGGCCAGGAGACGCTCTCACTGTGGGGGCGCTACCTGACGTGGACCTTCTCGACGCCCTTCATCCTGCTCGCCCTCGGCCTCATCGCCGGCACGACGAGCGACAAGATTTTCTCGGCCATCGTCCTGGACGTGTTCATGTGCCTGACGGGCCTGGCCGCCGCGCTGACCACGAGCAGCTACTTCATGCGCTGGATGTGGTACCTGCTCAGCTCGGCGTTCTTCCTCGGGGTTCTGTACTACCTGCTCGCCGAGTGGCCCGACGAAGCCAAGGCGCAGGGCACTGAAAAAATCTTCAACACGCTGAAGCTCCTGACCGTCGTCATGTGGTTCGGCTACCCGATCATCTGGGCGCTCGGGAATGAGGGTCTGGCCCTCCTGGGGGTCGGCATCACGTCGTGGGGCTACAGCTTCCTGGACATCGTCGCGAAGTACCTCTTCACGATCCTGCTGGTCCTCTACGTGAAGAAGGAGCCGGCCGCCATCACCTCGCCGAGCGTGGCCCGGGCTAGCGTCTAGCCGGGACGCCGCGCTCGAAACGAGCCGCGATGCCGGGGCGTGGGGTCATCCACGCTCCGGCTTTGTCGTATCGGCGGCCGACGGACGCCCTGCCAGCGGGGTTTACCCCACCGCGCGATGTCCCGATACTCTGCGCCCTCGCGTCGCTCACCGCCCACTCGCTACCCACCGCGCCGTGCCATCGCAGCCGTCGGCGCGACCGTCGTCGCCAGCGATCTCGCGAAGCACTACGGCGCGACGGAGGCGCTCGCTATTGACCGCCTCACGATTGCGCCGGGCGAGGCCGTCGGGCTCGTCGGCAACAACGGCGCGGGCAAGACGACCCTCCTTCGCCTCGCGCTCGACCTCATCCGCCCCACGACAGGCTCGGTGTCGATCGACGGGCACGTCGTCGCCGGGGGCGAGGGCTGGAAGCCGCGCGTCGGGGCGTATCTCGATTCGGGGTTTCTGATCGACTACCTCAAGCCGCGCGAATACTTTCGGCTCATCGGCGGGGCGTACGGGCTGACGCCGGACGAGACGGCGCGGCGCGTGGCGGCCTACGAGCCGTTCCTCGGCCCGACGGTGACGCGGAGCGATGCCCTCTTGCGCGACCTCTCGCTCGGGAACGCGGGAAAGGTCGGCATCGTCGGGGCGCTCCTGCCGCAGCCGGGCCTCGTCGTGCTCGACGAGCCGTTCGCCAACCTCGACCCCGGCGCGCGCATCCAGCTCCAGACCCTGCTCCGCGCCGAGCGCGCTCGCGGCGCGGCGGTGCTCGTATCGAGCCACGACCTCGACCACGTCGTCGATGTGTGCTCGCGCGTGCTCGTGCTCGCGGCGGGCCGCGTCGTGCGGGACACGCCCTCGACCCCCGGCACGCTCGCCGAGCTCCGGTCGTTCTTCGCGCGGGGCGGCCGGGCGGCGTAGCTCTCGCGCAGCCTCATACGGAGTCTGAATGATCTGTTACTCTGTCATCCCGAACGAATGTGAGGGATCTCCCACTCTGAGGCCGTGCGAGACGGTAAGGGGGAGATTTCTCCTCGCTGCGCTCGTCGAAATGACAATGCTTTAACCAGATTCCGTATCACTCGGGCGTGTACGGCTTGCGGACGTCGATCACGCGCGTCATCTCGGAGACGGCGTCGAAGGCGAGCGCGACGTGGGCGCGCGACGGCCGCCGCCGCCCCGCGATCTCGAACTGGCGGACGATGTCGGCCCACTCGGCGTCGGGCACGAGGAGGTCGGGCGTGAGTTGGGTGCGGTGGAAGTCGCAGACGGCGTAGCTCGTGCGGGCGTACGTCGGGGTGTAGTCCGGCCCGCGGAACTTCGGCTGAGAGTGGAGGACGAGCACCGGGTTCCAGTGGGCGAGGTGGTGGCAGTCGGGGAAGACGCAGGTCATACGGAGGCGAGAGGCGTCGGGACGGGGGAGGAGAGAGGGCGTACGGCGCAGGCGGTGTCGGGGTCCGAGGCCGCCGCGCATCCCCCCGACGTGCTCACCCCGCAATCGCGAAGACCGCGATCGCGAGCCCCATCAGAAACACGGCGAGGAGCACCGCGAGGATCATGACGCGCGCGTTCGCGACCTGCGGCCGGCCCACCTCGGCTTCGATGCGCTCTTTCGCCTCTTTCAGCCCCATGCCTGTCCGCTCGCGCAGCAGGCCGATCGCCTCGATCGTCCGACCGGCGCGGGCGAGGGATAGCACGTCCTCCGGCAGCCCCGGCGTGTCGAGGCCGATCCGCTCGGCGGGCGGCGTCTGGTCTGCGGCCTCGGCGGTCAACTGCTCGATCTGCGCCTTCGCTTCGGCGAGGCCGATGCCGGTCCGCTCGCGCAAGAGCTTGATCGCCTCGATCTTCCGCCCCTGCTCGATGAGTTCGGCGATGCGTTCGTAGTCGTTCATGGCTGTGAGACTCCCCAGTTCTTGCGTTTGCGCAGGCCGGTGATGTGGGCGACGTGGTGGCGGCCGTGCCAGGCGTACATCCCGACTGTCCAGTCCAGCGCCAGCGTTCCGTGCTCGGGGTGCACGTACGTCCGCGCGAGCGCCGTCCGGTCGAGCGAGCGGAGGAGCGGCACCCACCGCGCGTGCAGCGCATCGACGAGGTCGAGCCCCCGCTCGACGGGCAACTCGTGGTCGGCGAGCTCGGCCCAGCGCGCTTCGGCGTAGAGCTTGATCGTCGGGGCGTCCTCGGTGAGGGCGAGCTTGAACCGCGTGAGCGCGTTGAGGTGGCTGTCGCCGATGTGGTGGACGACCTGCCGCACAGTCCAGCCGTCGGACCGGTACGGCGTGTCGAGCTGCGCGTCGTCGAGCCCGGTGACGGCGGCGCGGAGGTCGTCGGGCAGCGATTGAATCGCTGCGATCCAGCCGTCGAGGTCGGCGTCGGTGACGGGGCCGTCGTGGTCGAAGCGGCCGATGGGGTAGCGAAGGTCGTCCATAATCGTTGGGGTCAGATGCCGGCGCCGCCGGTGACTTCGAGGGTGTGGCCGGTGACGTAGGCCGCGAGCGGTGAGGCCATGAGGAGGATGCCGCCGGCGGCCTCGTCGGCGGTGCCGGGGCGGCCGAGCGGGTTCGCCGTGAACGCCCGCCCGTGCATCGCCTCGGGGATGCCCTGCGTGACTTCGGTGCCGCCGACCTCGATCGTCTCGCCCTCCTCCTTCGCCCCCGTCATCCGCGTTTCGATGAACCCGAACGCCACGGCGTTGCACCTCACGCCGAACCGGCCCCACTCCTTCGCCACCGTTTTCGTCAGCCCGACGATGCCCATCTTCGCCGTCGCGTAGTTGATCTGCCCGACGTTGCCGTGGAGCCCGCTCGTGGACGAGATGTTGACGATCACGCGGTTTTCGGAGAACGGCTCGCCCACCGCGTGCTCCCGCTTGCCCGGCTCACGGAGGTATTTCGCCGCGGCGCGGATCATCCGAAACGGCGCCGTCGCGTGGATCTCCAGGATCGCGCGCCACTGCTCGTCGGTCATCGTGTGGAGCATCCCGTCCCACGTGAACCCGGCGTTGTTGACGAGCACGTTGAGGGGGCCGAAGCGCTCGACGGCCGTCGCGAGAAGCGACTCGGGGAAGCCCTCTTCGGTGACGCTGCCGGCGACGGCGAGCGCCGTCCCGCCCGCGTCTTCGATCTCCGCCACGACGGCCTCGGCGGGCTCGGCGTCGAGGTCGTTCACGACGACGGTCGCGCCCTCGGCAGCGAACCGTTTCGCAGCGGCGGCCCCGATCCCACGCCCCGCTCCGGTGATGACGACGACGTGATCTTCGAAGAGGGGCATGGCGGCGGGACGTAGGTGGATGGGTGTTGCTTGCTGAGAACCTCTGACCATGTCATCTCGACCGAGCGCAGCGAGTGGAGAGATCTTTGGCGACGAAACGATCCGGTCCAAAAGAGATCCCTCGACTGTGCTCGGGATGACTGAGAAAAGAGCTTCGCAAGAGAGCAAATGAGTGCCGCAAAGTACGCCGCCGCCGCGAACACGCGGGGTCATTCGATCAGCAGCGCGAGCGTTTCGGCGACGAGCGCGGGCCGCGCCTCGCCCTCGATCTCGACGGTGTTCTCGGTGCGGAGGAGCGTCCGCCCCGGCCCCTTCGGCTCGGCGGCGACGAGCGTCACGCGCGCCCGAATCCGCGCGCCCGACGGCACCGGCGTCAGGAAGCGTACGCGGTCGGAGCCGTAGTTGAGGACTTGCCGCACGCCGCTCGGCACGACGCCGATCTGCTCGCGCAGCGCCGGCAGCAGCGAGAGCGTGAGGAGCCCGTGCGCGATCGTCGTGCCGAAGGGGCCGGACCGCGCGCGCTCGGGGTCGACGTGGATCCATTGGTGGTCGCCCGTGCAGTCGGCGAACGCGTCGATGCGGGCCTGGTCGACCGTCAGCCAGTCCGAGACGCCGAGTTCGCGGCCGACGTAATCGTCGAGCGTGTCGAGGGTGTAGTCCATCACGCGGGCGTGTCGGCGGTGAGGGCGTCGCGGAGCACGTCGGGCAGCGGGGTCGGGCGGCCCGTGGCGCGGGCGACCCACACGAGCACGGCTTCGGCGCGAGCGTAGAGCGTGTCCTCGTCGCCCTCGACCGTCAGCTCGTACGTCTGCGGGAACGACGTGCGGCCGGGCTCGCCGCCGTAGACGCGGACGATGAGGGTCGCCGGGTGCGTGATCGGTCGCTTGAAGTCGCACGTGATCGAGGCGAGGATCGGCCCGGCGTCGTCGACCCATCCGTCGGCAAAAATCTGGTCGAACGCTTCGATGCGGGCCTGCTCGAAATACGTGAAGTAGCGCGCGTTGTTGACGTGGCCGAGCGCATCCTGGTCGCCCCAGCGGACGGGCAAACGCGCGGTGTGGAGGAGGGCGGGCATCAGTAGAGCGAGCGGTTGAAGGCGGGGCGATGCCTTTGCACGACCGGGTCGTCCTCGCCGCGGAGGAGGAAGAGGGCAACAGCGGCTTTCCGCGCGCCGTCGTCGTCGAATTGGCGGTCGCGCTGGATCACGGCGATCAGCCGGTCGAGCGCCGTGTCGGCGTCGCGGGCGCGCAGGGCGTCGGCGGCGGCGAGGTAGTCAGAGCGGACGGGCGCGTCGGGAAGTGCGTCGGCGTCGAGCGCGAGGAAGCGGGCGAGGTCCCGGACGGCCTCGGCCTCGGGCGTGAACTGTCCCTCGACGAGGTCGGCGGCCCGCTTGGGATCGTCGAGCGCGACGAGGCGGGCGAGCGCGAGGCGGAGGTCGGCGTCCCCGCCGGAGCGGGGCAGGCTGTCCGGCGCGTCGGCGAGCGCGTCTTCGAGCACGGTGCGCGCCTCGTCCGGCTTGCCTTCGGCGCGGAGCGATTCGGCGCGGGCGAGGGCTTTCTTCTGCGGGCTCGGGAGGTGCTCATCGAGCCAGCGGCGGACCTGGGCTTCGGGGAGCGCGCCCGTGAACTCGGCGGCGACGGCACCATCGACGAACAGCTTGACGGCGGGAATCCCGCGGATGCCCATCTGCTGCGAGAGCGCCGGGTTCGCCTCGGTATCGATCTTCACGAGGTCCCAGGCGTCGGTTTCGGCGTCGAGCTTTTCGAGCACGGGGCCGAGCACGCGGCACGGCCCGCACCACGCGGCCCAGAAGTCGACGAGCACGGGGCGCTCGCGGCTGGCCGCGATCACGTCGCGCTCGAAGTCCACGGTGGGGGAGGGGGAGGTTGGAGACAGCATGGCTTACGAAGGGACAGCGAATATCAGGAACGGCAGTGGCGGGAGAGGAGGGCGAAGCCGCAACTTCCCGTCGCGGGGCGCGTTTCGCCCCGACTTCCGCCCCGCCCTAAACGACCACGCCAGTGATGGGTTCGATCCTCCGCCCCGCTTTCCTCGTCCTCGCCTTCCTCCTCGCCGCCGGCTGCCAGCCCGATACCGTCGCGCCCGGCGCGGCCGACGCCATGGCTGCCGACGCGTACGACCCGGCGACCGACTCGCTCCGTTTCGCCGGCGAGGTGCACCTCCGCGACATCCGCCAGCTCACGTACGGCGGCAACAACGCCGAGGCCTACTGGAGCTTCGACGACGACCAGCTCATCTTCCAGAGCGACTGGGACGCGATCAACGACCAGGGCTGCGACCAGCAGTTTCTGATGAACGCCGACGGCACCGCGCTCGGCGACACCACGCAGTACCTCCTCGTCTCCTCCGGCGAAGGCCGGACGACGTGCGGCTACTTCCTCGCCGACGACCGCGTCGTCTACGCCTCGACCGCCGCCGGCGACCCCGCCTGCCCCGCGCCGCCCGAGACCGCGCCCGGCGTCTACGCCTGGCCCATCTACCCCGACTACGACATCTACGTCTCCGACAAGGACGGCTCGAACCGCGAAGTCCTGATCGGCGGCGAGGGCTACGACGCCGAGGCCACGGTCAGCCCCGACGGCCGCTACGTCATCTTCACCTCGACGCGCTCCGGCGACCTCGAGCTCTGGCGCTACGACCTCGAAACCGAAGAGACGATCCAACTCACCAGCGATCTGGGCTACGACGGCGGCGCGTTCTTCTCGCCCGACGGCACGAAGATCGTCTGGCGCGCGTCGCGGCCCGAGGGCGAGGCCGCCGCGAAGTACCGCGACCTCCTCGCCCGCGGCCTCGTCGAGCCGAGCCAGCTCGACCTCTACGTCGCCGACGCCGACGGCTCGAACGCCCAGCGCGTGACGAACCTGCCCGGCGCGAACTGGGCGCCGTTCTTCCACCCGAGCGGCGAGCGGCTCATCTTCGCCTCGAACCACCACACCGAGGGCGGCCGGCTGTTCGACCTCTTCCTCGTCGACCTCGACGGGCAGAACCTGACGCAGGTCACCCACAGCGGCACGTTCGACGCGTTCCCGATGTTCTCGTTCTCCGGCGACCGGATCGTCTTCGCCTCGAACCGCAACCTCACGCGCACGCCGAGCCGCGACACCAACGTCTTCGTCGCCGACTGGGTCGACACGCCGACGGCGGCCGATTCGTCGTTCCAGACGATCGACACCGGGGTGGCGGCGAGGCAGGGCGGTCGGTAGCGCGTCCCGAGCCCTCGCCCCGCGCGTCCGGCTGCGGACGCCGGAAGCGCACGGGTGCGGGCGGGCAGGACGCGGCGTACGCTCCCGAGTGGCATTCGGCGGCGGCGGCGTGCGGTCCGCCGCGTCTGCGTGCAGGCCGGCGCTGCGACGGCGCGGGGGGCGCTCGTGGAGCTTAATTTGGATCCGATCCAAATAAGACCCACGCGCCGATGCGCGCTCCCCCCCTCTTCCTCCTCGTCGCCCTCGCGGTCGCCCTCACGGCCGAGGCCGGCGCCCAGACCTCCCCGACCCCTCCGGCTCCGGCCGATTCGGTCGACCTCGCCGCCGTCGTCGTCACGGCGACGCGGACGGCGAAGCACCTCGAAGACGTCGCCGTCCCGATGGACGTCGTCTCGGCCGAAGACATCCAGCGCCAGGGGGCGACGCGGCTCGGCGAGGTGCTGGCGACGCTCCCCGGCCTCGCCCTCTTCGACGATCACGGCACGGGCCTCCAGGTCCAGGGCTTCTCGCCGGAGTACACCCTCGTCCTCATCGACGGCGAGCCCGTCGTCGGGCGGACGGCCGGCACCCTCAGCCTCGACCGGCTGACGGTCCACGGGCTCGACCGCATCGAGGTCGTGCGCGGGCCGTCGTCGTCGCTCTACGGGAGCGAGGCGCTCGCGGGCGTGGTCAACCTCATCACCGCCCCGCCGGTCGAGGGGGTCGGGGGGCGCGTCGGGGTGCGCGGCGGCTCGTTCGGCACGACCGACCTCACGGCCGAGGTCGAGGGGGCGCGCGGCAGGACGGGGGCTCGCCTCCTCGTCAACCGCTTCGCCTCGGGGGGCTACGACCTCACGCCCGACGCCTTCGGCCCGACGGCCCCCGCCTTCGCCGACTGGACGGCCGACCTCCGCGCCCGCGCGGCCGCCGGGGAGCGCGTCACGCTCCGGCTCGGCGCGCGCGCGGCCGTGCAGAATCAGGATGGCGCGTTCGCGCTCCGCGACGAGGACGACGCCGAGGTCCGCTACGACGACGACGCCCGGCGCGTGGACTGGAGCATCCATCCCGAGGCGGAGGTCCTGCTCTCCAGCCGCTACCGCCTCACGACGACGCTCTACGGCGCCCGCTACCAGACCGAGACCGAGTACCGCCGCCAGGCCGACGGCGACCTCTACTACGCCGACACGTTCGACCAGCGCTACGCGAAGGCCGAGGCGCAGCTCGATGCGTTCTGGAGCGCCCGCCACCTCACGGTCATCGGCGCGGGCGGGATCGAGGAGCGCCTCGGCGGCGACCGCTACGGCGCGGGCGGCGAGCGGCCCGTGGCCCGCCAGCTCTACGCCTTCGCACAGCACGAGTGGATCGCCTCGGACCGGCTCGAGGTCAGCGCCAGCGCGCGGCTCGACGCCCACGCCGACTACGCCGCGCGGCTCTCGCCCAAGCTCGCCGTGCTCGTCCGCCCCGCCGAGCGCCTCCGGCTCCGCGCGAGCGTGGGCAGCGGGTTCAAGGCCCCGGCCTTCCGCCAGCTCTACCTCGCGTTCACGAACGCCGCCGCCGGCTACAGCGTGTTCGGCTCGACGCGGCTCGAACGCGGCCTCGCCCGCCTGCAGGCCGAGGGGCAGCTCGCCGAGGTGTTCCTCGACCCCGCCGCGCTCGACCCGATCCGCGCGGAGAGCTCCGTCGCCGTGAACGTCGGCGGCTCGGCCGAGCCGCTCGGGTGGCTCGGGCTCTCGGCGAACGCGTTCTTCAACGACGTCGAGGACCTCATCGAGACGCAGCCCGTGGCGCGGAGAACGAACGGGCAGTCGGTCTTCGGCTACTTCAACCTCGCCGAGGTCTACACGCGCGGCGTCGAGGCCGAGGTGACCGTCCGGCCGCGGGCGCGGCTGGAGGTGGCGCTCGGCTACCAGTTCCTGCAGGCGCGCGACCGCGCCGTCGTCGAGGCGCTCGAGGGCGGCACCGTCTTCGGGCGCGACCCCGACGGGCGGGAGTACCGGCTCGGCGTGGGCGACTACGGCGGCCTCTTCGGCCGCTCGCCGCACTCGGCCACGCTGCGCGTCGCCTACGCCGTGCCCACGCTCGGGCTGGCGGCGTCCGTGCGGGGCCGCTGGCGCAGCCGCTACGGCTACCGCGACCTCGACGGCAACGGCCTCGCCAACCGCGACGACGAGTTCGTCCGCGCCTACGCCGTCATCGACGCCACGCTTACCAAGCGCTTCCGCGGCGTCGGCCCCACGGACGTCGAGGCCCTCGTCGGGGTCGACAACGCGCTCGACATGACGCGGCCGACGACCGTCCCGTCGATCCCGGGGCGCCGCCTCTACGCCGGTCTCCGCTTTGCTTTTTAACTCCCCGTTCCACGCTTAATCCCACCGCTCCCATGCGCTCTATTCCCCTCGTCGCCGTGTTCGCGCTCGTGCTCGCCGCGTGCGACGCCTCCGACCCCGCCCCGACGCCCGTCCCGCTCAACGTCCAGACCGCCACCGACGTCGAGGCCGACCCGACGACCGGGCGCGACCCCGACACGGGCGCGCCGATCAGCAACAACCTCTTCACGCTCTACGACCTCGACGCGAACGAAGTCGTGCTCTCCTCCGACGAGACCGACCCGGCCGTCCGCGCCGCGGACTCGGCCTCGACGGCGTGGGACATCGGGTTTCGTGGGACGACGATCATCGTCAACGGCGGGGCGAGCGGGCCCGGCGCGGGCGAGGCCCAACTGCTCACCGAGGCGTTCGCCGAAGTGAACGAAGCGCCCGAAGATGGCTACGTCGCCGACGGCGAGAACGACTGCCCGGCCGTCGAGACGCCCGGCGGCACGTTCCCCGGCGCGCCCTACGCGATCTGCACCGGCTCGGGGAACGGGTGGTACGACTACAACCCGCAGCTGAACCTCATCTCGCCGATCCCCGGCCGCACGATCGTGCTCACCACCGCCGACGGCCAGCGCTACGCCAAGGTTCGCATCCTGAGCTTCTACCGGGGCAACCCGAACCCGCCGGACCCGCAGGCCCCGAGCCGCCACTACACGTTCGAGTACGTCGTCCAGCCCGACGGCTCGCGTGACTTCGAAACCACCGCCGCCGACTGACCCGAGCCCCCATGCCCGCTCCGTCCCCCACGCCCGCCGCCCTCGTCGATCTCCTCGACGCTGCCGTCGTCGCGCTCCTGCCCGACGCGCTCGGCCCCCGTGCCCCGCTCGGCCCGCCGCGCAGTGACGACGGGGGGCGCGCATGAGGACGCTGCTGCCTATCTCCGCCGCTGCGTCTTTTGCCGCCGCGTTCCTTGCCGCTGCGTTTCTCGCGGGGTGCGCGGACGGGCCCCCCTCCAAAGCCGCATCGCCGATCGCCGTCGTCGATTCGAGCGGCCTCTCGAATGCGGAGGAGGAAGCCGTCGGGGCCGGCGCCGAGCGCATCGTGACGCTCGGCGGGCCGGTCACGGAGACGGTCTACGCCTTCGGGCTCGGCGACCGCGTGGTCGGGGCCGACGTGTCGAGCCTCTACCCCGCTGACGTGCTCGAAAAGCCGCGGCTGGGGTACTTTCGCAGCGCCTCGGCCGAGGGCATCCTCTCGCTCGAGCCCGACCTCGTCCTCGCGCTCGACGGGCTCGGACCGCCGCCCGTGGCCGAGCAGCTCCGCGCGGCCGGCGTGCCGGTCGTGCTCGTCCCGGAGACGGGGACGATGGCCGCCGCCGAGCGGCGCGTCCGCACGCTCGGGCAAGCGCTCGGCCGGACCGGCGCCGCCGATTCCGTCG
>CAYTJT010000046.1:0-16376 GCA_964438105.1 uncultured Rhodothermales bacterium
TCTCCTCCGTCATCGCGGCGCGGAGGGCTTCTCGGAATTGGATCTCTGCCATGCTAATTAGGATTCAGCGTGTCATCCTGAGCGAAGTGAGCGCAAGCGAACGCAGTCGAAGGATCTATCGAGGCCCATGGCGCTGGACTATTCGGCGGGTGTCCGTAGAGATCCCTCGGCTGCGCTCGGGATGACGGGTGGAAAAAGTGATTTTAGACGATGAAGGGGTAGTCGTCCTGCACGTAGACGTCCTCGTACATCGTCTCCACGGGCGGGAACGGGCTGTTCTCCGCGAACTCGACGGCGTCGAGGACGACCTGCTTGACCTCCGCGTCGATCGCGTCGAGGCTGTCGTTCGTGGCGAGGTCGTGCTCGATCATGTACGACTTGAGGCGGATGATGGGGTCCTCGTTCTTCTTCGACTCCATCTCCTGCTTCGTGCGGTACTTCTGCGGGTCCGACATCGAGTGCCCGCGGTAGCGGTAGGTGCGGATCTCGACGAACACGGGGCGGCTCTCCTCGCGGGCGTACGTCGAGAGCTCTTTCATCGCGTGGTAGACCTCGAAGAGGTCCATCCCGTTGACGACGGCGCCCGGCATCCGGTAGCCATAGGCCTGCTTGTAGAGGTCGGGCTCGGCGGTGGCGCGCTCGACGCTCGTGCCCATGCCGTACTGGTTGTTCTCGCAGCACAGGAGCACGGGGACGTCGTAGAGTGAGGCGAGGTTCATCGCCTCGTGGAACGCGCCCTGGTTGATGGCGCCGTCGCCGAAGAAGCCGACGGCGACCTGCCCCGTCCCCTTGTACTTCCCGGCGAACCCGAGCCCGACAGCGAGCGGGATCTGCCCGCCGACGATGCCGTGCCCGCCGTAGAAGTGGTGCTCGACGTCGAAGAAGTGCATCGAGCCGCCCTTGCCGCGGGACGAGCCGCCGATCTTGCCGAAGAGCTCGGCCATCGACTCGTTGGCCGTCATGCCGCGGGCGAGGCCGAGGCCGTGGTCGCGGTAGGCGGTGATGATGGGGTCGTCGGGGTTGAGCGCGTGGATCGTGCCCGTCGAGACGGCCTCCTGCCCGATGTAGAGGTGGAGGAAGCCGGCGATCTTCTGGCGGCCGTACATCTGCGCGGCGCGCTCCTCGAAGCGGCGCTGGAGCATCATGCTCCGGTACATCGCGTGGAGCTCGTCCTCGCCGAGCCCGAGCGACTCGTGCGTGTGGCCGCCGCCGGTGTAGAAGCGGAAGTCGGCGCCGTCGGGCGCGTCCTCCGGCGGGGGCGCGACGGCGCGCGCGCCGTTGTCCTGCGTCGTATCTTTCGAGTCCTGCTTGGCGGCCCCGCCCTCGCCCTTCGTAGAGCGTTTGCGCGGGGCCTTTTTCGTCTCGTTCGCCATCGGAGCGTGCGGGTGTGTGAGGGGAGCGACCCGGCGCGAAGAAGGGGGATGCAGCGCCGAGCGTGCAATATACCCGCCACTCCTCGATCCGGTCCCGGCTCGGGCGGAGGTCTCGTCGGTGAACGTGTGAATTGCCGGCGGCCCGCGCCGCCGCGCATCCCCCCTCCCGCTCCGTAGTTTCCGACGTCCTCCCCGCCCTCACCCTTGACCGAGCCCGCTCCCATCTCCCCCCCCGCTCCCGCCGAGCCCCCCGCGCCGCCGGGCGTCCTCGTCATCGTGCCCACGTACAACGAGGCCGCGAACATCGGCCCGCTGCTGCAGCAGGTCATGGGGCTCGCGGACACCTACGACGTGCTCGTCGTGGACGACGGCTCGCCGGACGGCACGGCCGAGCGCGTCCGCGAGGCGCAGGCCGCCTTCCCCGGCCGCATCCACCTCGCGGAGCGCGCGGGCAAGCAGGGCCTCGGCACGGCCTACATCGCCGGCTTCCGCTTCGCCCTCGCCCACGGCTACACGTTCGTCTGCGAGATGGACGCCGACTTCTCGCACAACCCCGACGACCTCCCGCTCCTCGTCGAGGCCGCCCGCTCGGGCGCCGACGTGGCCGTGGGCAGCCGCTACAAAAACGGCGTCCGCGTGCTCGACTGGCCGCTCTCGCGGCTGATGCTCTCCTACGGCGCGGGGATCTACACTCGCCTCATCACGCGGCTCCCCGTGCAGGACGTCACGGCCGGGTTCAAGTGCTTCCACCGCCGCGTGCTCGAAGCCATCGACCTCGACGAGGTCTCGTCGAACGGGTACTCGTTCCAGATCGAGATGTCGTACCGCGCCTGGCGCAAGGGCTTCTCCATCGTCGAGGTCCCGATCACCTTCACCGAGCGGACCGAGGGCCAGAGCAAGATGAGCAAGGCCATCGTCCGCGAGGCCGCGCTTAAGGTCTGGGAGCTCCGCTTCCGCGACCTCTTCGACCGGCTGTGAGTACACTGTCCCCCTCACCCCCTCTCTTTTCCCACACGACCATGCCCGACGCGTCCTACACCCAGCTCACCCCGCCCACCGACGGCGAGGCCATCGCCATGCGCGACGGCGCGCTCCACGTCCCCGACCGCCCGATCCTCCCCTTCATCGAGGGCGACGGCACCGGGCCGGACATCTGGGCCGCCTCGAAGCGCGTGTTCGACGCCGCCGTCGAGAAGGCCTATGGCGGGGACCGTGAGCTCGTGTGGTTCGAGGTCTACGCCGGGGAGAAGGCGTTCGACACCTTCGGCGAGTGGCTGCCCGACGACACGCTGACGGCCATCGAGCAGTACCTCGTCGCCATCAAGGGGCCGCTCACGACGCCCGTCGGCGGCGGCTTCCGCAGCCTCAACGTCGCCCTCCGCCAGAAGCTCGACCTCTACGCCTGCCTCCGCCCCGTCCGCTACTTCGACGGCGTGCCCTCCCCCGTGCGGAGCCCCGAAGACGTCGACATGACGATCTTCCGCGAGAACACCGAGGACATCTACGCCGGGATCGAGTTCGCGGCCGGCACCGAGCAGGTCGAGAAGCTCCGCCGCTTTCTCGAGAACGAGATGGGCGTCACCTCGATCCGCTTCCCGAACACCAGCGGGCTCGGCGTCAAGCCGATCTCGGAGGAGGGCACGAAGCGGCTCGTCCGCTCGGCCATCCGCTACGCGATCGACAACGGCGCCGGCACCGTCACGCTCGTGCACAAGGGCAACATCATGAAGTTCACCGAGGGCGCCTTCCGGACGTGGGGCTACGAAGTCGCCCGCGACGAGTTCGGCGCGACGGATCTCGACGGCGGCCCGTGGCAGGTCATCGAAACCGACGATGGCCGCACGATCACCGTCAACGACGTGATCGCCGACGCCATGCTCCAGCAGGTCCTCACGCGGCCGAAGAACTACGACGTCATCGCCACGATGAACCTCAACGGCGACTACATCTCCGACGCCCTCGCCGCCCAGGTCGGCGGGATCGGGATCGCGCCGGGCGCGAACATCAACTACGACACCGGGCAGGCCATCTTCGAGGCCACGCACGGCACGGCGCCGAAGTACGCCGGGCAGGACAAGGTGAACCCCTCGTCGGTGATCCTCTCGGGCGAGATGATGTTCCGCTACCTCGGCTGGACCGAGGCCGCCGACCTCATCATCCACGCCATGGACACGACGATCTCACAGAAGCGCGTGACCTACGACTTCGAGCGGCTGATGGACGGCGCGACGCTGCTGAAGACGAGCGAGTTCGGCGACGCCCTCATCGAGAACATGGAATAGGCGGCACCAGCATGGGGAAGTACGAGAAGCTGCTCGGCACCATCCTCCGTGGCGGTCCGACGCGAACATCGAGTTTCAGGATCTGCGCCAGCTTCTCCTGCGGCTCGGGTTCGAGGAGCGGACACGCGGCAGCCACCACATGTTCAGGAAGGCCGGGGTCGAGGAGAAGCTCAACCTGCAGCGCGATGGGAGCAAAGCGAAGGTCTATCAGGTACGTCAGGTCCGGGCGGTGATCCTCAAATACAAGCTCGACATCGAGGCAACGTGATGCACAAATACGAAGTGATCATCTATTGGAGCGCGGAGGACGACGCCTTCGTGGCGGACGTGCCCGAGTTGCCGGGCTGTGCGGCGCACGGGGACACGCAGGAAGCAGCCCTAGCGAATGCGCAGGAGGCGGTCGCGTTGTGGATCGAGACCGCTAGAGCGTTCGGCGACCCCGTCCCCGAGCCGAAGGGCCGCCGCCTGCTGTTCGCGTGACGTACGACTTCGAGCGGCTGATGGACGGCGCGACGCTGCTGAAGACGAGCGAGCTCGGCGACGCCCCCATCGAGAACATGAAATGAAAGCGTCTCAGATAGCCCACCTAGCGATGCTCGTCACACTCGTCCTCTCGGGCTGCGCACACACGATCCCGTTCGACGCCGGAACCCCGGGAGGTCGCACCGCCGTCAACGAACGGGGCGAGCGCCGGCAGGCAACGGTGACCCTCCGCGATGGGCAGCGCCTTCAGGCCGATGCCCTCCGCGTCGGCCCGGATTCCACGTCCTGGCTGGAGCCCGAAGCGCAGCAGGTTCATACCGTGGCTACGGAAGAGATCGCGTCCATCGCTTTCCTGACCGGGAGACGTCAAATTGGAGAAGGCTTTGCCATCGGTCTCGGCGGCGGGGCAGCGCTCGGGTACGCCGTGGGACTCAGCACCTTCGACAAGCCAGACATCGTCATCAACAGTCGCGGCGATAGTGCTATGGCGGGTGCGCTGTTCTTTGCTGGGCTCGGTGGACTCGCGGGGCTGCTCATCGGCTATAACAGCGAAGCGAAGGATGTTTTCAAGCCCACCGAGAGCACCGACTGAATAGCGCCCCTCCTTCGGCGACGCCCTCATCGAGAACATGCCGTAGCCACCGCTCGCTAGCACACGAAAGGGGCGCGATCCGCTCGGACCGCGCCCCTTTTGGCTTCGAGCTACGGACCGAGCTCAGGCGTCCGCATTGACGGCCTTCCGGTCCACAGCCTGCTTGGCGATGCGGGTCAGGAGGTCGTCCGTCTTCTTTTCCTCTTCGAGCGTCTCGGAGAGGATGCGCTTGTCCTCGTCGCGGCCGAGGACTTCGGCGAAGTAGCACACGGTGCCGTAGCCGGCGATCTCGTAGTGCTCGGCGCGCTGCGCATTCGCGATGAGGCCGGCGTCGACGACCGGGTTCGGGGCGTCACTCGCGATGAGGTTCTCGACGTCGGAGAGGAAGTCGTTCGCCTCTTTGATGATGCCTTTCATGGCCTGGCACGTCTCGCCCGAGGGCTTCTCATCGAGCGTGCCCATGACGCGCTCGATCCGCTCGCGCTGGCGCTTGGTCTCTTCGAGGTGGGTCTCGAACGCCTGCTTGAGCTCGGCGTGGGTGGCCTTCTCGGCCATCAGGGGGAGCGCCTCGATGAGCTGCGTCTCGGCGCTGTAGAGGTCTTTGAGCTGGTGGACGTAGAGTTCGTGGAGGTTGCGAGGGGTGGACATGTAGAGAGGGGCTTCGATGGAAGAAACGGAGGTGACGGCGCGGGAAGGGCGCGAGCCAGGGAGTACAACGAAAGGCCGCACACATAGGTCCCACACCGCCTGCGGTTTCTGTCGGTCATCTTTGGTTTATTACGCGAGCCCCGCGCCTCGCCCCGCCGCCCATGATCCTGCTCCTCTACCTCGCCGTCATCGCCGTCTCCACGGTCGTGGTGTGGAAGGGGAGCGGGCTGCTGGAGCGGAACGCGGCGCGGCTGGCGAAGCACTACCGCCTGCCGCCGCTCGTACAGGGCGCGGTCATCACCGCCGTCGGGTCGAGCTTTCCCGAGCTGTCGAGCACGGTCATCGCCACGCTCGTCCACGGCGAATTCGCGCTCGGCGTGGCGGGGATCGTCGGGAGCGCCGTGTTCAACATCCTCGTGATCCCCGGGCTAAGCGGGCTGCTCAGCGGGCGGATGGACGCCGACCGGATGCTGGTCTACAAAGACGCGCAGTTCTACATCACGAGCGTGGCCGTGCTCCTCCTCGCGTTCTCGTTCGCGGTGATCTACCACCCCGTCCCGGGCGAGCCGTGGAGCGGGGAGATGACGCGCGGCGTGGCGCTCGTCCCGCTCGGGCTCTACGTGCTCTACCTCTTCCTCCAGCAGCAGGACACCGCCGAGCACCGCGCCGACCTCCGGAAACAAGAGGCCGGCGTCGCCGACGAGCCGGCCAGCGACGTGCCGGTCGGGCGGGCGTGGGGGCTGCTCGCGTTCAGCCTCGCCCTCACCGTCGTCGGCGTCGAGGGGCTCGTGTGGGCGTCGATCGGGCTGGGCGACTACTTCGGGACGCCGAGCTTTCTGTGGGGGCTGACCGTCATCGCGGCGGGAACGAGCCTGCCGGACGCGCTCGTGAGCATCCGAGCGGCGAAGGCGGGCGACAGCGTCGTGAGCTTCGCGAACGTGCTCGGCTCGAACATCTTCGACCTCCTCGTCGCGATCCCGGCGGGCGTGCTCGTCGCGGGCGTGGCCGTCATCGACTTCGCCGCGGCGATGCCGCTCATGGGCATCCTCACGTTCGCCACGATCGTGCTCTTCGCGATGCTGCGGACGAACCTCCAGCTCCGCCGGACCGAGGCCGGCATTCTGCTCGGGCTCTACGGGCTGTTCCTCCTCTGGATCGCGCTCGAGACGGCCGGCGTCACGAACTGGACGCAGGGCGCCGCCGGGTAGGGCAGAGGGCAGAGGGCAGAGGGCAGAGGGCAGAGGAAACTATGGCCGGAGCGCCACCGCCGCGCTGGCTTTTGTGGCTTCGCCTACCCCCCCCACCCCCACACCGCCACACCCTACCTCACCACGGGCGCGACGCCGCCCGCCCGGATCGCCTCGACCACGCGACGCCCCCACTCGTCGTACACCCTCGGCCCCGGGTGGAAGCCGTCTCCGGCCATCGCCTCCTCGACCGTCGCGCCGAGGTCGGCGAGCGCGCGGTCGATGGACCGGCTGAGCGCGACGGTCGACAGGTCCGGCTGGCTTTCGGCCCACGCTTCCAGCGCGGCGTCGTAGCGACGCGCCTGCCGGCCGAGCACCCACCGGAGCGGCTGCGGCACGGCGGGGAAGCGGCCGACGGGCGGCAACCCGGAGGCGACGATGTGCGCGACGCCGAAGCGCTCGCGGAGGGTCGCGGCGAGGCCGCGGTAGGCCGCCAGCCAGGCCGAAGGCGAGCTCCCCGCGATCACGTCGTTCAGCCCGAGCGAGACGACGGCCACGTCGAACGGCTCCGCCTCGCGCTTGCGGAGGTGGCCGAGCGTCTTCGGCGTCGTCGAGCCAAATCGGGCGGCGAGCGCCCACGTCACGGCGTGCGTCTCGGCGAGGCGGTCCACGACGCGGCCGAGGAGGGCCTCGTCCTGCGACGCGGCGCCAAAGCCCGCCGCCGCCGAGTCGCCGGTGACGAGGAGCCGGAGCGGTGGTCCGTCGCCGCGCGTGCCCGACGTATCGCCGGCCGGGGCCGAGAGCTTCGGCATCGCAGCAAACATCCGCTTGCCCTGGACGAGCAGGATCGGGGCGAGGAGCGTGCGGGCGAGGTCCATCGTCAGGCGGTGTCGGCGGTGGTTTCGGGTTCGCGGTCGGCGCTGGGGTCGGCGTTGCGGTCGGCGGGGGGTCCGTTGGTCCGGCCGTTCTGCGGATCGTCGTTGTCGTCGTCGTCGTCGTCGGCCTCGCCGCGCTGCGAGGCGTGGACGATCTCGACCTCGTCGGCGGGCCGGCCGAGGAGCCGCGTCTGGAACCACCGCACGCCGTCGAACTGCGCCATCTGGAGCGCCGGCACGAGCCCCATCAGGATCGGCGTGGCAAAGACGATCCCGAACCCGAGCGAGACCGCCATCGGGACGAGGAACTGCGCCTGCACGCTCTGCTCGATGATGAGCGGGAACACGCCGAGGAAGGTCGTCAGCGAGGTCAGCAGGATCGGCCGGAAGCGGCCCTTCGCCCCGGCCACGATCGCTTCGCGCATCGGCTTGCCCTGCATCCGCTCGTCGTTGATGAAGTCGATCATCACGAGCGAGTCGTTGACGACCACGCCCGAGAGCCCGATGATCCCGAACAGGCTGAGGAGGCCGATCGGGATGCCGAGCAGGAAGTGCCCGACGACGGCGCCGACGAACCCGAACGGGATCGCCGCCATGATCACGAGCGGCTGGAGGTAGCTGCGGAACGGGATCGCCAGGAGCGCGAAGATCACAAACAGCGCGAGGCCAAAGTTGCGGAGGATGGCCGAGAGCGAGTCCTGCTGCTGCTCCTGCTCGCCGCCGAACGCGAAGCTCAGCTCGTTGTAGCGCTCCTGCAAGTCTGGCAGGACGTCGCTGCGGAGCTGGCTCGTGACCTCCTGCCCCGTCGCCACGTTCGGGTCGGTGTCGGCGGTGACGGTGACGACGCGCTGGCCGCCCTCGCGGCGGATCGTCGCCGGGCCCGTCCCGAACGACACGTCGGCGACCTGTTCGAGCGGGACGGCCCCGCCCGACGGCGTGCGGATGCGGTAGCCGTCGAGGTCGGCGACGGCGTCGCGCTCGGCCTCGGGGAGGCGGACGTAGACGCGGACCTCGTTCTGCCCGCGCTGCACGCGGAGCGCCTCGGCGCCGAAGTAGCCCGCGCGCACCTGCCGGGCGAGGTCGTCGAGCGTGAGCCCGAGCGTGCGCGCGAACGGCTTGAGCCGGAGCTCGACCTCGCGCTTGCCCTGCCCGCGGTCGTCCTGCACGTCGAACACGCCGCCGATCTGGCGGAGCCGGCGCTTGAGGTCGTCGACGGCGCCTTCGAGGGCCTCCGGCGACGGCGCCGAGAGCTGGACGTTGACGGGCTTGCCGAGCTGGATGAGGTTTGCCGAGAACGTCAGCGCCTGCGCCGTCGGGACGCCGCCGACGGCGTCGCGCCACGCCGTCTCGAAGTCGCTCGCCGGGATCTCGCGCTGGTTGGCGTCGGAGAGCTGGAACGTGACCTCGGCCACGCTCGGCTGGACGAACTGCGTGGCGCTCCCGCCCGGCCCGCCCTGCGACGACGGCTGGAGCCCGACGCTCGTGTAGACGTTCTGCGCGAACGCGGGCGCGTCGTCCTGCTGCGTCCCCGCGATGGAGTCGGCGACGGCCTGGCCGCGCTCGCGGAGGAGCGCCGCGACGGCCTCGGTCCGCTCCGCCGTCGTCCCGACCGGCATCTCGAGCGACGCCGTGACGTACTCGCCCTCGATCGTCGGCAAAAACTGGAAGCGGACGTAGCCCGCGCGCAGCAGCCCGACGGTGAGGATGAGCGCGGCGACGCCGAACGCAATCGCGATCCCGTAGTGCCGCGTGCAGAAGTCGATAAACGTGTCGAGCGGGCCGTTCACGAACCGCTTCAGCTTGCCGTCGATCCACGCTTGCACGTCGTTCAGCTTGCGGAGGACGACGTTCTTCTCGCGCTTGCCCAGCTTGGACTTCGAGAGGTGGTGCGGGAGGATCAGCAGGCTCTCAACGAGCGAGAGCAGGAGGACGAGGATCACGACCTGGGGGATCGGCTGGGTGATCTTGCCCGTCGTGCCCGGCACGAAGAGGAGCGGGACGAACGCCGCGATCGTCGTGAGCACGGCGAAGATGACCGGCACGACGACGCGCTTCGTCCCCCGGATCGACGCCCGCAGCCCCTTCGCGCCGCGCTCGCGCTCGGCGTAAACGTTCTCCCCCACCACGATCGCGTCGTCCACGACGATGCCGATCGCGAGGATGAAGCCGAAGAGCGAGAGCTGGTTGATCGTCACGCCCCACAGCCGCATCACCCCGAACGTCCCGATAAACGCGATCCCGATGCCGGCGGCGGTCCAGAACGCGAGGCGCGGGTTGAGGAAGAGCGTGAGCGCGATGACGACGAGCACGAGCCCCATCAGCCCGTTCTTGACGAGGAGGCTGAGCCGGCTGCGCAGGCTCTCGGCCTCGTTCCGCCAGATCGTCGCCTCGACGCCGTTCGGGAGCGACGGTTTCAACTCCTCGTCGACGTAGGTCTCGACGGCCTGCACGACGTCGAGCACGCGCTCGCCCTCGGCGCGGAAGACGTTGACGAACGCGGCCGGCTGCCCGTTGAACCGGGTGATGAGGTCGCTCCGCTCGGCGAAACCGTCTTCGATGGTGGCGAGGTCGCCCAGTCGGACGGTGGCGCCGGCGGCCGTCCCGCGCACGACGACGTCCTGGTAGTCGGACTTCGTGTAGTTCTGGCCCTCGGTGCGGATCGTGACCTCCTCGCGGTCGGTCTCGATCGTGCCGCCGGGGAGGTCGAGGCTGGCGCGGCGGACGGCGGCGGCCACCTCGGGCAGCGTCAGCCCGTAGCTGCGGAGGGCGTCGCGCGAGACCTCGATCGAGATCTCGTAGTCGCGCACGCCCGACACCTCGACGTCGGTCACGCCGGACTTCGCGGTCAGCTCGTTCTCGGCGCGCTCGGCGATCTCCTTCAGCGCCCGCTCACTCGCGTCGCCGAAAATCGCGAGCTGGACCACGCGGGTCCGGTTCGTCAGCTCGCGCACCTCGGGCTCCTCGGCGTCCTCGGGGAACGTCGTGATCCGGTCGACCTCGGCCTTGACGCGGTCGAGTGCCTGTTGCAAGTCCGCGCCGAGCTGGAGTTCGATGATCACGAAGCCGACGCCCTCAGCGGCCGTCCCGCGGATCTCTTTGACGCCCTCGACGGTCTCGACGCGCTCCTCGATCCGCTGGATGATCCCGTCCTCGACCTCCTCGGGGCTCGCGCCGGGGTAGAGCACCTCGACCTGGATCGTGTCGAGGCTGAACTCGGGGAACACCTGCTGCTCGATCGTGAGCAGGCTCGCCACGCCGACGACGATGAGGAGCGCCATCAGCAGGTTCGCCGCGACGCCGTTTCGGGCCATGTACTCGACGAGCCCTTTCATCGCTGCTCCGGGCTCTGGGCGGAAAGGTCGCTCGGCGTGGCGACGGTCGCCGAGTCGGCGGCGACGCGGACGGTCATCCCGTCGGTCTGCCCTTCGATGTCGGACGTGATAACGGGCGCGCCGGCGGCGAGGTCGGGCGCGCGGACGAGCGCGCGGCCGCCGACCTCCTGGATCACCCGGACGGGGACCTCGACGAGCGTGGTGTCGTTGCGGACGGCCCAGACGGCGGGCTCGGCTCCGCGCACGCGGAGCGCCTCGCGCGGGACGGCGACGTAGCGGTCGAACCGCCGCCCCTCGATCTCGACGGTGACGTACTGCCCGATCAAGAGGGGCGGCCGGTTCCGGGGTTGCGGGTTCTCTTCGTCGGTCAGTCGGAGGTCGAGCGCGTACGGCCGGTCGACGCGGACGACGGCGGTGACGGTGCGGGACTCGGGGTCGAGCCGGCTCTCGGCGCGGTCTACGACCCCGCGCCACGCGAACCGCTCGCCGCCAAACGTGGCGAAGACGGTCGCGCCGATGCCCGTGGCGCGGGTCGGGTCGGCGGCGAAGAGGTCGGGGACGAGCGCGGCTTCGGAGGGCGAGAGCGCGACGGGGATTTCGAGCGCGTCGCTCGGGTAGATCGTGGCGAGGGCCTGGCCGGGCGCGACGTAGGCCCCGACGCCGACGCTCTTGGACTCGACGCGGCCGGTGAACGGCGCGGTGACGGTCGTGCGGTCGAGCTGGAGCTGGGCGTCGGCGAGGCGGGCGCGGGCGCTCTGGAGCGCGGCCTCGGCGGCGCGCACTTGCGGGAGGTTCGCGGCGAGCGCGCCGGCCTCGGTCTCGGGCGCGGGCACGTCGATCCCCTCGCGCTGCTCGAACCGCCGGATCTCCTCCTGGGCGATCTGCCGCTGCTGGTCGGCGCGCAGCACCTCGACGTCCTGGCGGGCGACCTCGGCGCGGGCCTGCTCGACGGCGTTGCGGTAGTCGGCCGGGTCGATGCGGACGAGCGTCTGGCCGCGCTGGAAGGCCCCGCCGCTGACGAGCGAGGGCGCGACGTAGACCACGCGGCCCGCGACCTGGGGCGCGAGCTGCACCGTCGTCCGCGCCCTCGCCGTCCCGAACCCCTCGACCGTGACGCGCGCGTTCTCGACGGCCTCGGCCCGGACCGTCGTCACGAGCGGCGTCTGCGGCGGCGGCTCCTGCTCGGGCGGCGCCGACTTCAGCGCCTGCATCAGGAAAAACCCGCCCACGCCCACAGCGAGGATGCCGAGCCCGAGCGCCCACTTTTTCCACGTCGGCCACTCGTCCTCGGACCGCCGCTCGTCCTCGGACCGCCGAACGTCGCGCTCGTCGTCATCGGTGTGCTGCTCGTCGCGGTCGCCCCTGTCGGCGGCGTCGAGGTCGTCGGCCGAGCGGTCGTAGACCTCGACACGGTCGGGGCCGTCGGGGTCGTTCGGGGCGGCGCGCGGACGGCGGCCCCGGTCGATGTTGGGATCGTAGTCGCTCATGACCGGTCGTCGGCGTCGGAGAAGAGGGCGGGTGGCGGGAAGGGCGGGAGGTCCTCGCCGTCGGTCCACGTCCCGCCGAGGGCGCGGTGGACGCCGAGGCGGGCGTCGGCGAGGGCGCGGCGGACCGTCGCGAGCGTACGCCGGATCTCGACGAGGTTGCGCCGCGCGTCGAGGTAGGCGAGGTAGTCGCCGACGCCCTGCTGGAACCGCTGCACCTGGAGCTCGACGGTCAAGACGGCGGCGTCTTCCTGATCGAGCAAAAAGGCGTAACGCTCCTGCGTCGCATCGAGCCGAAAGAGGGCCGCCTCGACCTCGCCGAACGCCCGCAGCGCGAGGCGCGCATACGCCGCCGCTTGCGCGACGTACTCGGCCTCAGCGGCGTCGACCTCGGCCCGCAGCCGGCCGCCCTGGAAAATCGGCGCCGTCAGGTTCGCCGTGAGGTTCGTGAACCACTGGTCGAGGTCGAGGAGGTTGCCCGGCTCGCCCGCTTGCGGCCCGAGCTGCCCGGTGAACGAGACGGACGGGAGGAGCGCGGCGCGGCGGGCGCCGACGCGGAGGCGGGCGGCGTCGAGCCGGAGCGCGGCGGCGCGGACGTCGGGGCGTTGGAACAGCAAGTCGGACGGGAGGTAAGCCGGCACGTCGCCGAGCGGGACGGCCGGGAGCAGCCGGGCGAGCGTATCGGCAGCTCCAGCGTCGGTCCCGAACGGGGCGGCGAGGTCGGGCGCTACGTCGTCGAGGCGTCCGGCGTAGCGCCCGAGCACGAGGGCGAGCCGCGCAGCCGCATCGGCCCGCTGTGCCTCGACGAGCGGCACCGACGCCTGCACGGTGCGGTACTGCTGCTCGATCTGGTAGTACTCGAACGACGAGACGAGCCCGCGCAGGTAGCGCGCGATCGTGAGTTCGAGCCGCTCTTCGAGCAGGCCCGACGCCTCGCGCGCGAGGGCGACCTGGCGGTCGAGCTCGGCGAGGGCGAAGTACGCCGTGATCGTCTCGCCGATCACGGCGAGACGGGCGGCGCGGTAGTCGGCGGCGGTCGCCAGCAGGTCGGCGCCGGCGGCGCGCGTTTGCTTGCGGACGCGGCCCCACAGGTCGAGCTCGTAGCTCGCCTGGAGCGCGACGCTGTAGGTCGTGAACGCGAGGCGGTCGGGCGGGGCGGGCTGCTGGCCCGAGGTCGTGTCCGACGTCATCCCGCTGGAGTCGGCCCCCATGCTGCCGCCCATCCCGCCGCCGAACGCAGCGCCGAGGCCCGTGTTGGCGGGCTGGTTCTGGTAGTTCGCGCTGCCCGTCCCGTTCAGACTCGGCAGGAGGGGCGCGCGGGCGATCCCGAAGCGGGCGCGGGCCGCCTCGACACGGGCGAGCGCTTCGGCGAGGTCGAGGTTCGCCACGAGCGCGGTGTCGACGAGCCGGTCGAGCACCGGGTCGCCGAACGCCGTCCACCACGCGACCGGAGCGTAGCCCAGCGAGTCGGCCTCGGCGAAGCGCGGCGGGATGGCCTCGACGGGGGCCGGCACGTCGGGCGCGGGGGTCAGCGAGCACCCGGCCAGCATCGCCAGCACGAGCGCCGCCGCGGCGGCTGTAGGACGGTCGAACACGGAGAGGGGCGGAGGTGGGACGTGCGCCGCGAAACTTTCACTCGCGGCTGAAAGCATAAGCGCGTACCTCGGGAATGATCCGCCCCGGTCGCGCGCCGTCGCGAAGCGCATCCTTCCCGTATCTACGCTTACTATCTTTATCCGATCTTGTGCATCGGACCCGACCCGCCTCACCCTCGCTACTCCGACTATGACTCGCGCCCTCCCCTTTCTCGCCGCCCTCCTCCTCTTCGCCGCATGCGACGACACGACCTCGCCTCCGGCCGCCGACGATCCGGCCGTCGCCGTCGATGTCCCGCCCGTGCCCGACGCGGCGCTCGCCGTGATCGACAGCACGGACCTCCGGCAGCACATCGCCGTGCTCGCCTCGGACGAGTTCGAGGGGCGCGGCACCGGCACGCCGGGCGAGGAGAAAACCGTCGAATACATCCGCGAGCAGATGCAAGCCGCCGGGCTCGAAGGCGCAGCCGCGGACGGCGGGTTCTTCCAGCCCGTCCCCCTCCTCGGCTCGACGCCGACCGAGATCGGCGCGCTCACGTTCACGCCCGAAAGCGGCGACGCCGCCTCGTTCGAGATCGTCGACGAGTTCATCGCCTCGACCGACCTCGACGCGGCGGAGGCTTCGTTCGACGCGCCGCTCGTGTTCGTCGGCTACGGGATCTCGAACCCCGGGTACGACTGGGACGACTACAAAGACGTGGACGTGACGGGCAAAGTGCTCGTCTCGTTCGTCAACGACCCGCCCGCGACCGACGACGAGCCCAACCTCTTCCAGGCCGACACGCTGACGTACAACGGCCGCTGGACGTACAAGTACGAGGAGGCGCGGCGGCGCGGCGCGGCCGGGGTGCTGCTCATCCACACCGACGAGATGGCGGGCTACCCGTTCACGGTCCTCTCGTCGGGGGCGCGCGGCGAGCAGATCCAGCTCGCGACGCCGCCCGAGAACCCGCTCCAGCTCAAAGGATGGATCACGCAGCCCGTCGCCGAGCGGCTCGCCGAGATGAGCGGCTCCAGCCTCGATGACTGGATGGAGATGGCGAAGACGCGCGACTTCGAGCCACAGGAACTGCCCGTGACGGCCGACCTCGCGATGTCATTCGAGACGCGGCGGTTCCAAGGGACGAACGTGCTCGGCCAGATCACCGGGTCCACGAACCCGGATGAGGTCGTGATCTACACTGCCCACCACGACCACCTCGGCATCGACCAAGAATTGGAGGCTGCCGGTGAGGATGGCATCTACAACGGCGCCGTCGACAACGCGAGCGGCGTGGCGATGATGTTGGAACTCGCCGAGGCGTTCAACGCGCTCCCGGAGCCGCCCGCGCGAACGGTCATCTTCGCGACGCTCTCGGCCGAGGAGAGCGGCCTGCTCGGCGCGGGCTTCCTCGCTGAGAATCCCCCGGTGCCGCTCGCGAACGTGATCGCGAACGTCAACGTCGACTCGGGCAACCTCTACGGCGCGACCGACGACATCGTGGGCATCGGCGCGGAGCGGAGCGAGATGATGCGGCACCTCCGCACGGCCGCCGCCGGCGAGGGGATGACGGTGACGCCGGACAACCAGCCCAACCAGGGGCTGTTCTTCCGCTCCGACCAGCTCGCGTTCGCGCGCGGCGGCGTCCCCGCCATCTTCCTCAACACCGGCACGCAGTTCCGCGGCCGCGACGACGACTACGCCGCCGAGATCAAAGCCGAGTACCGCGCCACCCGCTACCACGCCCCGGCCGACGAGCTGACCGACGACATGCAGTTCGGCGGGATCGTGCAGCAGACGCGCGTCGCCCTCCGCCTCGGCCACATGCTCGCCGCGACGGACCTCCGCCCGCAGTGGAACGAGAGCGAGGCGTTCGCCGAGACGCGGGCGCAGTCCGAAGCCGACGCCTCGATGTAGCCCCCATGCGCCGCCTCCCCCTCATCCTGCTGATCGCGCTGTCGGGCACGTCCTGCACGACGGAGGACGCGGCCCCGGCCGTCGAGCCGGCGGCCCCGCCGCCCACGCTCGGGCGCAACGACGTAGGCTCTGAGGGCTGGCGGACCGTGGAGACGGCGCTCGGCGGCCAGGTCTACGTCCCGATCTATTCCCACATCTACTTCCGCGACGGCCGCCGCGCCCTCGACCTCGCCGCGACGCTGAGCATCCGCAACGCCGACTACACCACGGCGATCTACGTGACGGGCGTCCGGTACTACGACTCCGAAGGCGCGCTCGTCCGGCGCTACCTCGACGCCCCACGCGTGGTGCGCCCGATGGCGAGTACGGCGTTCATCATCGAGAAGGAAGACGACACCGGCGGCGTGGGCGCGAACTTCATCGTCGAGTGGCACGCGGAGGCTTCCGTGATGCCGCCGGTGATCGAGGCCGTGATGATCGAGCCCTCGGGCATATCCTTCGTCACGCCCGGCCGCGTGCTCCAACGCGCGCTCACCCCGGCCCCGCTCCCCGGCGACTCCACGGCCGAACCCTCCGACTGACCCTCCCCACCGAGCCCGTTCGCGGCTCCCCATCCCCTCCTCTCATG
>CAYTJT010000047.1:0-16345 GCA_964438105.1 uncultured Rhodothermales bacterium
GTGGAGTGCGCGAGGAGGCGGATGAGCGAGCCTTCGAGCTCGCGGATGTTGCTCTTCACGTTGTGCGCGACGAACTCGATCACCTCGGGGTCCACCTCGATCCCGTCGTCCTCGGCCTTCCGGTTGAGGATCGCGATGCGGGTCTCGAGCTCCGGCGGCTGCACGTCGGCCGAGAGCCCCCACTGGAAGCGCGAGAGGAGGCGCTCCTCGATCCCCTCGATGTCTTTGGGCGGGCGGTCGGCGGAGAGGATGATCTGCTTGCCCGCCTGGTGGAGCGCGTTGAAGATGTGGAAGAACTCTTCTTGGGTCTTCTCCTTCCCGCCGAAGAACTGCACGTCGTCCACGATCAGCAGGTCGATCTGGCGGTAGAACAGGCTGAAGTCGGACGCGCGGTTGTTCTGGATGGCTTGGACGAACTGCGTCGTGAAGCGCTCCGACGAGACGTAGAGCACGGACTCGCTCTTGTGGTGCTCGCGGACGTGGTTGCCGACGGCCTGGATGAGGTGGGTCTTGCCGAGCCCGACGCCGCCGTAGATCAGAAACGGGTTGAAGGCCGTCGAGCCCGGCTGCTGCGCGATCGCCCAAGAGGCGCTGCGCGCGAGCCGGTTGCAGTCGCCCTCGATGAAGCGGTCGAAGACGTAGCTCGCGTTGAGCTGGCTGTCGACCTTGACCTTCTGGATGCCGGGGATCGCGAACGGGTTCTTGATCGGCGACGGCGCGGGCTGCCCCGGCGCGGGAGGGCCGGCATCGGGCGCGCGGCGCGTGGTGCGCGGACGGCGGCTCTCGGGCGTCGTCGCGGGCGGGACCTCGCCGCCGGTCGACTGCCCGGGGTTCGGCGATGGCGCCTCCGGCGGCATCGGGGGCCGGGCGGGGAGCTGCATCGACGAGCCGCTGTGCCCGCCGTGCTCCTCCTTCTCGATCACGATGTCGTAGAAGAGCCGGCCGTGGGGCCCAAGCACCTTCGTGACCGTCTTCCGGAGAAGCGCGAAGTAGTGCTCCTCCAGCCACTCGTAGTAGAACTTGCTGGGGAGCTGGATCGTCAGCTTCGTCAGGTCGTCTTCCCGCTCCAACCCCACCGCCTTCAGCGGCTCGAACCACGTCTTGAAACTCTGCCGGTTGATGTTATCCCCGATGATGGCGAGGCACGCCTTCCATACCGCTTCGGGGGAAGCATCCGTGTCGATATGGCGGGAGGACTCGGGGTTATCGTTCATCCGGGAAGCAACGTGCAACAGCGATGGGAGGGGGGAGACCGGAGAGACCAGGGCACGGATCCTTGCCCTCCCGCGGGGCAGAGAGGCGGGCTTTGAAAATAGCAGGCGCGCCGGAAGGTGTGCAAGGTGAAGACCAGGTGTCAAGAGAGTTATTCACATCGGAGCACTAGGGCTCGGCGTGCTGCAGGAGTGGCAAACGGCTCCCGATCTCCCCGCAGACATTTACTAACATCTTATCCACAACTTAGACCACATCCTTAAGCATATCACAAACAGCGACTTACATTACATTTATATATACTACGTGTCCGGAACGGCTTCTAGAGTCGGAGGGGAAGGGTTTGAGGCCCTGGATGCCCCGCAAGCACGCGCAATTGTCAACAAGTTGTTCACAGACCCGACGCGCGTCTACAACCGTGCGTCGCACAAATGCAAGCCTTTCCATCTCCTATCCGCATCCCCCTCGCCGCCCCGCAACGCCTAGCGGCCTGATGCACAGTAGCACTGCGGGCCCATTGTTGTCAAGTCTCTGTTGAGTCTGCTCCCACATGGCTTTAGGAGGGGCGCGCGGCTTGCGGCTCCCAGACCCGGTTCCGTACTTTCGTGGTTCTGCCATTTTCAGACCCGCCTCCCCAGCCCCGATGCTCGGCATCGAAACGGCCACCCTGCCTGCCGGCCTCCACGAGATGACGCTCACGCCCTCTGCCGAGGATGCGGAGCTCGACCCGGAGGTGTTCTCCGATCTCTCCGTGGAGATCCGGCTCGACCACGAGGAGCAACGCGACCTCGTGGCCTTCACGGCGCGGGCGACGGCGACGCTGGAGTGCGACCGCACGCTGGAGCCGTTCGACCAGGCGGTGAGCGGGAGCTACGCCGTGCTGTTCGTCCTCCCCGAGCACCTCGACCGCTACGCGACGGACGAGGGGGGGGACGAGGACGTGCGGCCCCTCCCGGACCCGGGCACGCCGCTCGACCTCACCGGCCCCGTCCGCGATACGCTCCTGCTCGCGCTCCCGACCCGCCGCGTGGCGCCGGGCGCCGAGGACGAAGAACTGAGGGTCCAGTTCGGCGCCCTCACCGACAGCGAAGGCGACCCGATGGACCCCCGTTGGGAAGCCCTCAAGAAGCTCCGCGACTCTCAGTAACGACCACCCCGGCCCCCGGCCTGACTATTCCCGCACCGAACCCATGGCTAATCCGAAGCGCAAGCATTCCAAGTCTCGCACCGCCAAGCGGCGTTCGCAGTACAAGATCCGCTCCACCCCCGAGGTGCACGAGTGCCCCAACTGCGGCAACGCGAAGATGTACCACCGCGCCTGCCCGACCTGCGGGCACTACCGCGGACGCGCGATCGTCGAGCGCCCGGACTACGCGTAGTCTGGAGGGATAGTTGAGATATGAAGATGGACGATAGCGCGCCATCTTCCCTCCTCTATCCTCCATCGTCCCCCCTCTGTTGCACGCCCCGCGCGGCGCCGACCTCCGGCGGCCGTGCGGGGCGTGCGTTTGAATCCAGGGCTCGCCGTATCTTTCAGGCCCTGTCGGTCCCGAGGCCGATGCTCTTCTCTCATCGCAGCGGTGGCTCGCCCGCCCCGATCCACGCCGGCCCCCGCGCAACTCTAACGTCGAGATCTCATGGCTGTTCGTGTGGCGCTTGATGCCGTGGGTGGCGACCATGCCCCCGGAGTCGTTATCGAGGGGGCCGTCCAGGCCTTACACCAGAGCGAGGGCGACCTCGAGGTGGTCCTCATCGGCCCGGAGGAGACGGTCCGCGCCGCCCTCGCCGAGCACGACACCGACGGCCTCGCCCTCGACGTGCTCGACGCGCCCGAGGTCATCGGGATGGCCGAGTCGCCCACGGCCGCGCTGAAGGGCAAGCCGCGCTCCTCCATCCACGTCGGGCTCGGCGCGCACAAGCAGGGCGCCGTCGATGCCTTCGCGTCGGCGGGCAACACGGGCGCGATGATGGCGGCCTCGCTGTTCACGCTGGGCCGCCTGCCCGGCGTCTCCCGCCCCGCGCTCCCCGGCTACTTCCCGACCACGCAGAGCTTCTCGATCGTGATCGACGTGGGCGCGAACGTCGACTCGAAGCCCGAGCACCTCGTGCAGTTCGCGCAGATGGGGCAGGTCTACGCCGAGCGCGTGATGCACCGCGAGGGCGCGACCGTCGGGCTGCTGAACGTGGGGGAGGAGCCCGGCAAAGGCAACGACGCGGCGAAGGCCGCCTACGACCTCCTCGCCGAGACCGGCGGGCTGAACTTCGTCGGGAATATGGAGGGCCGCGACATCATGCACCACGCCGCCGACGTGATCGTCTGCGACGGGTTCGTCGGCAACATCGTGCTCAAGCTCGGCGAGAGCCTGCGGACGGCGCTGCCCGAGCTGATCGGGGCTGAAATCCAGCGGCAGGGGTTGGACGCGGACGAGGTCGGCCTGATCAAGCGCGTCTTCGGGAACGTCACGAAGCCGTTCAACTACGAGGAGTACGGCGGCGTCCCGCTCCTCGGCGTCAGCGGCGTCGCCGTCGTCGGGCACGGCGGCTCGTCGGCCCGCGCGATCGCGACGATGGTCCGCCGCGCCGCCGAGTGCGCCCGCCAGGACGTGCCCGCCGCGATTGCCGCCGCCCTCGCGGACTGACGCATTTTCGCGCGACGCTTCGTACTCTCCGGTGACGCGCTGCCGCGCGCGACGCCATCGCCTCACCCCACCACTCGATTATGCCCCGCGCCGCCATTACCGCCGTCGGTCACTTCCTCCCCGAGGACCGGCTCACGAACGCCGACCTCGAAGCGATGGTCGACACCAACGACGAGTGGATCCGCTCGCGGACCGGCATTCGCGAGCGCCGCATCCTCCGCGACCCCGAGAAGGCGACGTCGTACATGGCGGCGCGCGCCGCGCAGGAGGCCCTCGACCGGCGCGGGATCGGCGCCGACGAGGTCGACCTGATCATCGTGGCGACGGTGACGCCGGACATGCTGTTCCCCGCGACGGCGTGCCTCGTGCAAGACGAGATCGGCGCCTCGAACGCGTGGGGCTACGACCTCTCCGCCGCGTGCAGCGGCTTCCTCTTCGCCCTCACCTCCGGCGCGCAGTACATCGCCTCGGGCAAGCACCAGAAGGTGCTCGTGATCGGCGCGGACAAGATGAGCGCGATCGTCGACTACACCGACCGGACGACGTGCATCATCTTCGGCGACGCCGCCGGCGCCGTCCTCCTCGAACCCCACGACGGCGAGCACGGCATCATCGACTCGATCGAGCGGGCCGACGGCTCGGGGCGGGAGTACCTGAAGATGGACGCCGGCGGCAGCCTGCACCCGGCCTCGCAGGAGACGATCGACAACGACATGCACCGGCTCTACCAGGAGGGCCGCAGCGTGTTCAAGTTCGCCGTCAAAGGCATGGCCGACGTCTCGGCCGAGATCATGGAGCGCAACGGCCTCACGGGCGACGACGTGCGCTACCTCGTCCCGCACCAGGCCAACCTCCGCATCATCGACGCGACGGCCAACCGCATGGGCGTCGACCGCGACAAGGTGATGATCAACATCGACCGCTACGGCAACACGACGGCCGCCACGATCCCCCTCTGCCTCTACGACTGGGAGCACACGCTCCGTCCCGGCGACAACCTCGTGCTCGCGGCCTTCGGCGGCGGGTTCACGTGGGGCGCGACCTACCTGAAGTGGGCCTACGACGGCTCCGCGTTCGGGACCCCGCCCGCCGGCGACTAATCTCCTTTCCCGATGGCTACCGCTTTCCTCTTCCCCGGCCAGGGCTCCCAGTTCGTGGGCATGGCCGCCGACCTCTACGACCGCTTCCCCAAGGCCCGCGACGTGATCGACGAGGCCGACCGCCACCTCGACTTCCCGCTCAAGGCGCGGATGTTCGGCGAGGGCGGCGACGCCGAGGCCGAGCAGGCGGCGCTCACGCAGACCGACGTCACGCAGCCCGCGCTCTACGCCCACAGCCTCGCCGCGTTCGCCGTGCTCGAAGCCCGAGGGCACGCGCCGGACATGGCGGCCGGACACAGCCTCGGCGAGTACAGCGCGCTCGCAGCGGCGGGCGCGCTCGACTTCGTGGACGGCCTCCGGCTCGTCCGCCTGCGCGGCCAGCTGATGGCGCGAGCGGGGGAGGAGCGGCCCGGCGCGATGGCCGCCGTGCTGAACCTCGACGCCGACGTGCTCGAACAGATCTGCGCCGACGCTACCGACGCGGGCGACGGCGTGGTGCAGTGCGCCAACTTCAACGCGCCCGGCCAGATCGTCATCTCCGGCGACGGCGAGGCGGTCATCCGTGCGAGCGACGCGGCGAGCAAGTCCGGCGCCCGGCGCGTCGTGTCGTTGCCCGTGAGTGGGGCGTTCCACTCGCCCCTCATGGCATACGCCCGCGACGGCCTCGGCGAAGCGCTCGAGGCCGCCGAGATCCGCGCGCCGCGCTGCCCCGTCTACCTCAACGTCACCGCCGCGCCCTCGACCGACGCTGGGGAGATCCGCCGCCGCCTGCTCGACCAGCTCACCGCGCCCGTCCGCTGGGCGCAGTCGCTCGAAGCCATGCACGCCGACGGCGCCGACCGCTTCGTCGAAGTCGGCGCGGGGAAGGTGCTCTCGGGCTTGGTCAAGCGCACCCTCGGCCGCAAGCTCGGCACCGCTGCGGCCGGCACCGCCGAGGAGCTTGAGAAGATGGAGAAGGGAGGGTAGAGGAGGGAACGGCAGCGCCGTGAATCCGAACCGCCATCCTCTATCTTCGCCCCCCTATCCTCAGCCCGCGTAACGCGTGCACCTCGAACTTGACCCTACCTTCCCCATGACCCTCCATCTCTCCGGAAAAACGGCCCTCGTCACGGGGGGCACGCGCGGGATCGGCCGCGCGATCGTCGAAGCCCTCGCCGGGGCGGGCGCGAAGGTGGCTTTCACGTACCGCTCGTCCGCTGACGCCGCCGAGGCGCTGAAGACCGACCTCGAAGGGCAGGGGGTCGAAGCCCTCGCGATCCAGAGCGACGCCGCCGACTTCGACGCGGCGCAGGACACGGTGAAGCAGGTGCTCGACGCGTGGGGCTCGCTCGACGTGCTCGTCAACAACGCGGGCGTCACGCGCGACAACCTGCTCATCCGCATGAACGAGGACGACTGGGACGCCGTGATCGGGACGAACCTCAAGAGCGTGTTCAACACGTGCAAAGCGGCCTACCGCCCCTTGATGAAGCAGCGCGCCGGGAGCGTGATCAACATCTCGTCGGTCGTCGGGGTGATGGGGAATCCCGGCCAGGCGAACTACGCGGCGAGCAAGGCCGGGATCATCGGCTTCACGAAGAGCCTCGCGCGCGAGCTCGGCGGGCGCGGCGTCCGGGCGAACGTCGTCGCGCCGGGCTACGTGGACACGGACATGACCGAGGCGCTCGGCGACGCCGCGAAAGAGGCGATGACGGGCAGCATCCCGCTCAAGCGAACGGCACAGCCCGAGGACATCGCAAACGCCGTCCTCTTCCTCGCCTCCGACGCCGCGAGCTACGTCACCGGCCACGTCCTCCACGTCGACGGCGGGCTGGCGATGTAACCGTTATACAGCCACGCGGAGCACGAGCCCCGGTCGGACCTCCAAAAGCGCTGTATTGATCGACGGTACCAGCGGCAAGAGGTCATCGATATCGTTGCTTGCGGCTGAGAGCACAATCAGGCAGAGGTCGATCTCGCTCAGGTTCTGCTGATGCTCGATTCCTCCGTCCATCGTGAGCAGCGCGTCGAACTCGGCGGCTGCCAGTCGGAGCAGGCGCCCATTTTTAATCCCGCCCCATCCCCGCTCGGGCACCGTCAGCGCCTCGGCCTCCAGCGGCCACTTCAACTTGCGCGGAAGGTTCTCGTCGAGGAGGACGCGGATCATGCATCAGCCACTAGTTCCCGCCCGGCCAGTTCGAGCAACGCCTCGGCCTGCTCCCGGCTCACCGTAGGGAAATCGTCGCGGAAGTCTTCGATGCGCTTCCCTTTGCGGAGGTAGACGAGAAGCGTGTCGATGGGGACACGGGTGCCCGTAAAGACGGGTGTCCCGCCGAGAATCTCAGGGTCGGAGTGGTAGACGTCGGCGCGGTTCATGACATCGCTTGGTTGCGTTGGGACTTTGAACGCGCTCCAGAACCGTCCGATCCTCGCCTCCGACGCGGCGAGCTACATCACCGGCCACGTCCTCCACGTTGACGGCGGGCTGGCGATGTAATCTGCCGGTCGGATCAGCCGGCCACGTAGGCGAGCGAACCCGGCCCGAGACGGTCCAGCGCCGCTTGGACCGAAGGCACGAGGGGCAAGAGGTCCTCGTACTTGTTCGAGACCGCGCGCACGACCACGACGCGGATCGTGAGTCCGCTCAGGTCTTGCTGAAACGCCAACCCACGATCGAGCGTGATGAGGGCATCGAACGCCGCGTCCGCAGCCTGAAGCAATGCACCGTTGAGCAGGCCGGACCAGCTGTGTTCCGTGACTGTCACGACATCGTGTTCGGGGGCGAACCGGTACTTCAGCTTACGCGGCACGTTCTCGTCGAGGAGCACGCGCATCAGGCTGCGGTCTCAGCGTCTTCCGGGGTGAGGTCGAGCGCGTCGTTGAGCGCGAGCGTGAGGAATGCCTCAGCCTGCTCGCGGCTCACGCTCGGGAAGTCATCGAGGAACGCGTCGAGCGCGACGCCGGTGCGGAGGTGATGGATCAGGGAGTCTACGGGGACGCGGGTGCCGGTGAAGACGGGCGTTCCGCCGAGGATGCCGGGGTGGGAGTGGTAGACGTCAGCGCGGTTCATGGCGGTCACTGGTTGCGTTGGGTCTTTGAACGCACGCTGTATCCGTCCGATCCTCGCCTCCGGCGCTGCGAACTATGTCATCGGCCACGTCCTCCACGTCGACGGGGGGCTCGCGATGTGATCTGCCGGTCGGATCAACCGCGCCGGGACGTGACCGTGGAAGGGGAAGCCACGACGAGCACGGTGATGCGCAACCCCGTCTCAAGGCTCCAGTTGGACCCCGAGGCTCCGCAGGCGCTCCTCGAACGCTTCCGGCTCGTCCACGACGAGGCCGACCCGCCGCACGTCCCGCGTGATGCCGTAGGGCCCGGTCGCCTCGACGGGCGCGCGGAGCTCGACGACGTACTGGGGGCTCCCGACCGGCACCGTGCTGAGGTAGTCGTCGCCGGCAGCCGGTTGCCGCGTCCGACGAACGAGAGCGACCCGATCCCACGTCGTTTCGAGGTCCCAGCGGAGGCCGTAGCGCACGCGCAGCCCGGTAGCCCGGAGTTCGTGCGGTCGGCGGCGCATGGCCCGGTAGTCCCCGACGAGCCAGACGACGCCGTAGAGCGAGAGCACGATGTGGATGAGCGCCGCCGTCTCGCTCCACGACCGCAGGAGAAAGTGGACGGCGACGAGTTCGAGCGCAGCGACCATCAGCACGGCGGCGAAGACGGCCCCGTACCCACTCCGGCGGTGGTACGCGAAGCCGCGCGCTGGAGCCCCTGCACGCCGGAGCGAGAAGGCGTAGTGGAAGAGCGAGACCTCGTAAGCGAGCGCGCCCGCGACGGCCGGCACGTCGAACGCGCCCCGCAGCGTCTCCCGGACGCGGTCGTAGAAGTCGCCCCCGGCCGCATTCGCCTCCCGGTTCGCGCGGACGACGCGCCACGCCTTGTAACCGACGTACCCCACGAGCGCGAGCTCGACGATGGGAAGGGCGTACCCGACCGCGTTCAGGAGGGCGTGGTGCTCGGCCGGAACCAGGAGCGACGCTGCGCCGAAGCCGAGGAGGAACACCGGGGCGAGCGTGATCGCAGGCCAGCCTCGCCCCCGGACGAGAACAGTGTAGTAGAGCGCCGGGACGAGGACAACGAGATCGAGCGTCAGCCCCGCCGCCACAGCACCGGGCGCATCGGCTCGCGGTAGCACCTCGACCACGACGAACGCGGCGGCGTAGACGGCGAGGAGCGGCGCGATGAACCAGAGAGGGGACGTCGGCTGTCGGGCGGTCATCGCTCTGCGCTCCTCCGTCCGGAGAGGGTAGACGGAAGAATTTATGCGTCGACCCCTCGACACAACTCTACGGGAACCTCAGAACCGGGTGAAGCACACGCCGCTGCAAGGAACACCGGCAGTTTCTGCACCACAGCATCGTGTTCCTCGGGGCCGAACCACCCCTTCTCTGCCAAGGTCAGTTCACAGGAGTTCAGAGCGGCAGCGATCTCGGGAAGCGCAGCACCGGATGCTCCGGTGTCACTGGTGTCGCAGGCGCCGAGAGCGAGGGGGAGCAGGCCAACGAGTAGCAATCGCTTCTTCATGACGCTTGGCGGTTGGGGTTCGGGAGAGCTCGGGGGTTCGACATCACTCGACTGGAAAAGTTGCTGAACGTAGGCGATTCGGCGGTCGGGCTTTCCCTTGAGCCCCCGCGCGCCTACCTTTGCGGGACTTCTTCCCACCCTCCAGCCTCCCGACCCGTATGGAGCCCGCACGCACGGACGCCCCGCCCAGCGTCGTCAACCGCATCCTCGGCAGCATCGAGCGCATCGGCAACAAGCTGCCGGACCCGGCGATGCTGTTCCTCTTCTCGCTCTTCATCGTGTGGGGGCTCTCGGCCCTCCTCGCGCCCGTCGAGTTCGCCGACCTCGACCCGCGCTCCGGCGAGCCGATCCGCGTGCTCAACCTGCTGACGGGGGCGCAGCTCGCGACGTTCCTCTCGAACATGGTGGACATCTTCACGAGCTTCGCGCCCCTCGGCGTCGTGCTCGTGGCGATGCTCGGCGTGGGCGTGGCCGACGAGGCGGGATACTTCAACACGAGCATCAAGCTGCTCCTGAGCAAGACCTCGACGAAGCTGCTGACGCCGGTCGTCGTGCTCGTCGGGCTGATCAGCCACAGCGCGATCGACGCGGGCTACGTGCTCGTGATCCCCCTCGGCGGCATCATCTTTTACGCCGCGGGCCGGCACCCGCTCGCCGGGATCGGGGCGGCGTTCGCGGGCGTCTCGGGTGGCTTCAGCGCGAACCCCGTTCCCTCGGCGCTCGACCCGCTCCTGATGGGGTTCACGCAGCCCGCCGCGCAGATCGTAGCGCCGGAGATCCTGCTCAACCCGCTCAACAACTACTTCTTCACGGCGACGTCGAGCCTGCTCATCGTCGGGCTCGGATGGCTCATCACGGATAAGATCATCGAGCCCCGGCTCAACGCGGCGACGCCCGTCGACGCCGACGCCGAGGAATCGCCGGACATGGACGTGATCTCGGCGCGCGAGCGGAAGGCGTTCTGGTGGGGCACGGGCGTGCTCGTCCTCGGCCTCGGGCTGCTGACGCTGGCCCTCCTGCCCGCCGACTCCGCGTTCCGCGACGCGACGGGCTCGCTCAACTCGTTCTCGGCCCCGATCATGCAGTCGATCGTGCCGCTGATCTTCCTGCTCTTCCTGATTCCGGGCGTGGTCTACGGCTACGTCGCGGGCGTCTTTTCGACCTCGAAGGACATCGTGGACGCGATGACGAAGGCGATGCAGGGGATGGGCTATTACATCGTGATGGCGTTCTTCTGCGCGCTCTTCGTCCACGCCTTCGCCGTGTCGAACATCGGCGCCCTCCTGGCGGTGAAAGGGGCAGCGGCGCTGCAAGCCCTCGCGCTACCCGGCGGGGTGACGGTCGTCGGCATCATCTTCCTGACGGCGTTCGTGAACCTCTTCGTCGGCTCGGCGAGCGCGAAGTGGGCGCTCTTGGCGCCGATCTTCGTGCCGGTGCTGATGCAGGTCGGCATCTCGCCGGACCTGACGCAGGCGGCCTACCGCGTCGGCGACTCGTCGTCGAACATCATCACGCCGCTGATGCCGTACTTCCCGCTCGTCGTGGTTTATTGCCAGCGCTACGTCAAGGGCACCGGCATCGGCACGCTGACGTCGATGATGATTCCGTACTCGATCGTGTTCTTGGTGGCGTGGTCGGCGTTCCTGCTGCTCTACTGGTTCCTCGGCATCCCGCTCGGACTCGGCGCCTCGTACGGCTATCCGACGCCGTGACCGGAGCGGTCGCGGACCGGCGCTTGCCCCGCCTCCCGCGCGCTGCCGCGAGGCACGTCGCGTTCCACCGTTTCGAGCGCGAACACCTCCACGGGGCGATCCTTCCCCCGCAGCGTGTGCGCCCCCAGCGGCCGGAACGCCCATGCGTCGCCGGGGAGGCGGGTCCGCAGCTCGTCGCCGACGAGGATGTCGGCGCCGACCTCGTTGCACAGCCCTTGAATCCGGGCGGTCTGGTTGAGCACGTCGCCGGTGAAGACGATCTCGCGCTTGAGCGCGCCGATCTCGCCCGTCGTCACGGGGCCGACCTGCAGCCCGGCTTTGAAATCCGGGGCGACGCCGAAGCGCGCCTCGAACCCGTCGGCTCGCGCGTGCAGATCGTGTTTCATCCGGAGCACGCAGCGGAGGCAGGCGCCGTCGCGGAGTCCGGCCGCCTCGGGCCACGAGATCACGATCTCATCGCCGATGTACTGGTAGACCTCGCCGCCGTGCTCGACGATGGCGTCGGCGAGGGCGTCGTAATACGACCGTAGCAGCTCGAAGTAGCGCGCGTGCCCGAGCCGCTCGGCGATCGTCGTGGACGATTTCATGTCGGAGAAGAGGAAGATCCGCCGCTCCTCCTTCGGGGTGTGGTAGCGTCCGGTCAGGAAGTTGGTGAGGACGTTCGGCCCCATGTGCTCGCTGATCTCGGCGTAGAAGAGGGAGACGACGAGCGAGGCGGCGAGTTGGACGGCCGTGCTCAGGCTCGCCTTACTGATGAGGAAGCCCTGGAGCCGCTCCCAGACACGGGGGTCACTCAGGCTCGTATCCATCTCCATCGCCGCGGCGATGGGGAAGGTGACGAGGATCACCGCCGCCAGGAGCACAGCGTAGAAGAGCGTCTTGCCGAGCAGCTTGGCGCCGAGGCTGAACGCGGTCAGTCGGCGGTTCAGGTAGAGCAGTTCGACGGCCCCGACCAGGCAGCCCACGGCGGCGACGGCGAGGCTGGCGAAGAGGTAGATGCCGGGGTCGAGCTTGATAGCGGTGTCCGGGACATCGTTGAAGCTTTCAGTGGCGGCGTAGTTCGAGATCAGAAACACCTGGTCCGTGGCGAACCAGATCACTCCGAAGGGGAGGATCCGCAGGATGTTGCGCCGGGCTTTCGGGGAGAGTCGCACGGGAGATGCTTTGCTCGTGGCCGGTGCAGTCTACGAACGGCCGCGCTCCCGAGCCCGCAGCGGGCGCAGGCGGGTGCCACCGTATACTGCTGACGGTTCCACCTCCTTCGTTATGCGCTCACTCGCTCTGCTCGCCGCCCTCGTCGCGCTGACCGCTGCGCCCGCCCCGGCGCAGTCCTCTCCCGATGCCTCCGCGCTGACGCCCGACCAAGAGGCAGCGCTGTACGGGCTCCCGGTTCTGGCGACTGCAGGCGCTACCTACCTCGCTCTGCGCCTCGAAAGAAGTCGGGATACGTCGATCCTTTTTATGGCGCTCCCGCTCCTATCGGGAGGCGCCGCGTGCGGGGCCGGCCTTCTGACCGACGCCGAGGGTTCGTGCGGGGGCGCGATGCTGTGGGGGGCCCTCGGAGCGCTCCCCGGGTACATGGCCGTCGCGGCCGGTTTCGCTCTCGGAGGAGGCGACGTGATCGCAGGTGGAGATGCCTTCGGCTTAGTCATCTTGGGAGTCGTGTCCGCCATCGCCGTTCCTCCGTTTGCGGCAATCGCCGGCTATCGGCACGGTGTGAGGGCTGCCCCGGCCGTCGTCTCCGACCCGGCCAGCCACCGTGTTGCCCCCGGCGTGCAGCTTCGCGTCGGGCTGTGAGCGCGCCTTTCGGTGAAAGGGGACGGGGAGGGGAGTGCAACCCACCGGACAGAGCGGCGTTCGACCTTACGGCCAGCGGAACCACCGATGCACAGCGAAATCATCTTTGTCGTCGCAGACTCCCCGGAGGGTGGGTACGAAGCCCGCGCGCTCGGCCACTCGATCTACACGGAGGCCGACTCGGACGACGAGCTACGCGCTGCCGTGCGCGACGCCGTCGCCTGCCACTTCGACGAGACGGAACGCCCGTCGGTGATCCGGTTGCACTTCGTCCGCGAGGAGGTGCTGGCCGCGTGAGGCTCCCCCGCGACCTCGACGGGGGCACGCTCATCGAGCGGCTACGGAAGCTCGGCTACGAGCAGACGCGCCAGACCGGGAGCCACGTCCGGCTACGGAGGAAGGCGAGCACCACGTCACGATCCCGCTACACAGCCCGCTCCGCGTGGGCACGCTGAACGCCGTCCTCGGCGACATCGCCGGGCAGCTCGGAGTCAGCAAAGCCGATCTGATTCGGCGCGTGACCTGACAGGGAGCGCGTCTTTTCGGTGAAAGGAGCATGGGGGCGGACACTAGAGAGGAACCTCCGGCGTACCATCCTCTTAGAGCAGCGACCAAACCCGGAGAACACCGCATGTCGTACAAGGCAGTCATCGACCTGACGCAGAAGGCGCAGGACGACAAACGTAAGCAGCAAGCCAAGGAACGCTTTCAGGAGCCCGAGCCGGCGCTCCCCCCGATGGAGATCGACGACCTCCCGCAGGCGGTCCGCGACGGCGTCGACGGCGTCGGCTGGCCGAGCCTGATGCCGGTGCAGCAGCGCGCCGTCCCCTACATGCTCGACGGGCAGGACCTCATCGTGCAGGCCCGCACCGGCACGGGCAAGACCGGCGCCTTCCTCCTCCCGCTCCTCGAGCTCCTCGACCCGCACGAGAAGACGACGCAGGCGCTCGTGCTCGGCCCGACGCGCGAGCTCGCGAAACAGATCCTCTCGGAGTTCGAGCAGATGAACGGCGGCCGCCCCGAGGCCGAGCGGCTCCACGCCGTCGCCGTCTACGGCGGCGTCGGCTACGGCCCGCAGATCGACGCATTCAAGCAGGGCGCCCAGCTCGTCGTCGGGACGCCGGGCCGCGTGCTCGACCACCTCGACAAAGGCACGCTCCGCCTCGACGGGCTCCGCCTGCTCATCCTCGACGAGGCCGACGAGATGCTCTCGATGGGGTTCTACCCCGCGATGAAGAAGCTCCAGCGCTTCCTCCCGCGCGAGCGCCAGAGCTACATGTTCTCGGCGACGATGCCGTTCAAGGTGCAGCGCATGGGCGAGGAGTTCCTCTCCAACCCCGGCTTCCTCAGCCTGTCGTCGGGCCGCGTCCACGTCGACGCGATGGACCACCGCGCCTACAAAGTCAGCCCGATGGAGAAGGACCGCGCGCTCGTCCGGCTGATCGAGATGGAGAACCCCGACGCCGCGATCATCTTCGCCAACACCCGGCGCGAGGTGGAGTACCTCGCCGCGTTCCTCCGCAACTTCGGCCACGACGCCGCCGAGATCTCGTCGGACCTCACGCAGAAGGCGCGCGAGAAGGTGATGGCCCGGCTCCGCAGCGGCGAGCTCCGCTTCCTCGTCGCGACGGACGTGGCCGCGCGCGGGATCGACATCTCGGACCTCTCGCACGTGTTCATGTACGACATCCCGCAGGACCGGGAGTACTACATCCACCGCGCCGGCCGCACCGCCCGCGCCGGCAAAACCGGCGTCGCGATCTCCATCGTCACGCAAGACACCGAGCGCGTGCTCGACGAGATCGCGCGGAAGTACGAGATCGAGTTCGACAAGCCGCCGCTCCCGACGGACGAAGAAGTCGCCGAGCGCGTGAGCGCCCGCCTCGTGGTCCTGCTCGAAGAGCAGCTCCGCAACAAGAGCCGGATGGAGCGCGAGCGGATGCGGCGGTTCGTCCCGCTCGCCCAGCGGCTCATCGCCGACGACGAGCCCGAACTGTTGGCGATGCTCCTCGACGAGGTCTACCACGAGAGCCTGCACGCGCCTGACGCGGCGGCCGAGGAGCAGGAGCGCCGCGAAGAGAACGGCCGGGGCCGCCGGAAGTAGCCCATGCGACCGCTCGCCGCCCTCGCCGCGCTCGCGCTCTGGACTGGCTGCGCTACGGTGCAGCCGGCCGAGGCGCCGACCGCCCCGGCGGTGGCGCAACCGGCCGACCCCGCCCCGACCGCCGACGCGACGATGGCCGAGCCGTACCGCATCTACACCGCGACCGGCGCTCCCGCCACGCTCGACGACCTCGTCGCGGCGATGCGGGAGGCCGATGTGGTCATCCTCGGCGAGCAGCACGACGACGCGACGACGCACGCGCTGCAGCTCCAACTCTTTCAGGCTGCCACTGAGTTCGAGCAACCCACGGCGCTGGCGCTCGAGATGTTCGAGACCGACGTGCAGCCGGTACTCGACGAGTACCTCGCCGGGCTCGTCCGCGAGCGCGACTTCCTCGCCGCCGCCCGGCCGTGGGGCAACTACCTCACCGACTACCGCCCGCTCGTCGAGCACGCCCGCGAACAGGGCTTGCCCGTGATCGCCGCGAACGCGCCGCAGCGCTACGTCAGCCGCGTCTCGCGCCTCGGCCCCGCCTCGCTCGCCGACCTCGACGCAGGAGCCCACGCCACGCTGCCGCCCGACGTCGCGCCCGCGTCGGACGCCCTCGCGGCGGAGTTCAACGCCCTCATGAGCGGGATGATGGGCCACGGCAGCAGCGATACTGATTCGACCACGAGCGCGGCGGGGGCGGTCCACGGCAGCGCGCCCGGACTGGCGAACCTGCTCGCCGCGCAGAACCTCCGCGACGCGTCGATGGGCCGGACGATCGCGACGTTCCTCGACACGCACCCCGGCTACCGCGTCGTCCACCTCAACGGGACGTTCCACAGCGAAGGCGGCCTCGGCGTGCCCGAGCACCTCGCGCGCTACCGCCCCGGCACGCGCACGCTCGTCGTCACCGCCCGCCCCGACGACGACTTCCCCGCCCTCGACCCCGAAGCGTTCCGTGGCACCGACGGCGGCTTCCTCATCGTCGTCGACCCGGACTGACCCCCCGCTTCTCTCACCATCGCACCGGCTTCGCCTCTGCTCACGGCGCGAGAAGCTGTCCCCCTCGCGGAGTAGGGCTGCTAAGTTCTGAGCAAGTCCAGCATCACGCCCACCCGATTCGCCAGCCGTGACCGCGCCGCTGTCGGGGACCACTCCCCGTGCCACCGCAGCACCGAGAGCGCAGCACCACGCAGCAGAGACAGCACCGACGCTCCCCTCATCGAC
>CAYTJT010000048.1:0-16313 GCA_964438105.1 uncultured Rhodothermales bacterium
TGCCGCGTCGCTCGCTCGCCACGGCCTGCGCATCGCCCTCCCCGCGCCCGAGCCTCCGTCCGAAGCGCGGCCGACGATCCACCCGCCGCGGCGGGCCGAGGCCGTGGCGTCCGCGCCCGCCGAGATCGTGCTGAACGTGCGGCCGTTTGCGCCTCCGGCGTTGCGCCCCACGACGCCGGTCTCGGCCCCGCCGCCGCCGTACCGGCTGCGGATGCCCGTCGCGGGCGTGCGCTCGGAGGACCTCGCCGACACCTTCGCCGACAAACGGGACAGCACGCGGATCCACCGCGCGATCGACCTCCTCGCCCCGACGGGCACGCCCGTGGTCGCGGCGGTCGGCGGGCGCATCCTCCGCCTCCACACCAGCCCGCTCGGTGGCCTCACCGTCTACCAGTCCGGACCGACGGGCGGGTGGGTCTTCTACTACGCGCACCTCGACGGCTACGCGCCGGGGCTCAGGCCGGGGCAGACCGTAGCCGCAGGCGACACGCTGGGCTACGTCGGAGAGACGGGCAACGCGCCCATCCCTCACCTCCACTTCGCCGTGTGGAACGTGCGCTCCGGCGGTCAGCGAGGCGGACGCGCCGTCAACCCGTATCCGTTGCTGAGGGCCAGCGGGGACCCGCCGCGGGTAGGGGACCTCTAGCCGAACAGGACGCCGAGGAGCAGCGTGACCACGGCGAACAGCGCGACGCCGTACACGAACAGCGTGCCCGCCGGACGACCGTGGCTCGCATAGGACCGCGCCGGGGCGCGCCGCAGCACATCCAGCGGAGGCGGCCCGACGGACGCGCACGCGCTGGAGCCGTTGTCCCGGCTCCGCGCCAGCGTGTGCGATAGCACCGAGGCGCTCGTCGGGAGGACCAGGCGCCGGACGGGCTCTCTGTCCTCCATCAACCGTGCGAAGGAAAAGGGCACGTGCCGCGGAGGGCCGGGCTCGCCGGGCGGGGAGGCCTCGTTCGGATCGATTTCGTCCGGCGGCGTCTGCATGAGCCGCTGCCGCGCCGTCGGAGGCAACGACGCGAATGCGAGGCCGAGGTGCTTCGGGCCCCGCACCGCGAATCGGAGCACGACGGCGTAGCTCTCTTCCCATCCCAGCCCGCCGAGGCATAGCGTCGCTTCGCACTCATCGCCGCGGCTGAGCGCGCTCAGCTTCCCGCTGCGAACGGCCCACCGCGCGAGGCTCACCCCGGCTGCCGAGAACTCGATGGCTTCGTAGTGGACGTCGCCGACGAACAGTCGGGCGTACTGGGGAGACCCTGGAGAGGACACGGCGGCGGCGGGATTGGCGGCGGGAACAGTCCCCCGCGAGGCCGTCATCCGACGCGCGCTTGTCTGAGCTTCACAAGCCCACGGCGAAACCCAGGAAGCGCGCGCTTTACATGGTGCCCGACGGCCTTGCGGGACCCCAACGTTCTTTACAAACCCTGTTCCGACCCCCGATGGCCGCACCACGCGTCGCCAATTCCCGACCTTCGGAGCGCCTATTTAACCCGGAGCCGTTGCCCCGCGCGGATGCGGCTGCCGCTGATCCCGTTCAATTGTCTAATCTGGCTAACCGTTACGCCGTACCGACCCGCGATCGCACCGAGGGTGTCGCCACGCCGCACCGTGTGGTACGTGGGCTCCGGTTCCGGCTCGGGCTCCGATTCCTCGACTTCCGATGCACGCTCGGGCTCCGCCGCCACGGGCGGAAGCTCCGGTGCGGTGGCCGCACCCCCCGCCGCGACGCGCACCTCGTTGACCACGCGCTCCACGCCGTCCTGCGCCCCGACGACGGACACGACCCGCTCCCGCTGCTCCGTCGTCTCTACCGTCCCGACGACCGTCGCCACGCCGTCGTCTGCAGCGACCCGGAAGGTGAACGCGCGGAGGACGTCGTCGTCCGCGAGGGCGATTTGAACGCGGGCGACGAGCCGCGCCTCCTCCAGCTTCTCGCTCAGCGACTGCGCCTGCGACGGCGCGGCGAGCGCGGCGAGCAGAGCGAAGACGGCGACGGCGCGTTTCATGATGAGTGGCGGCACGGGCGGCGCTAGAGCTTGGCCTGCACCACGTCCCCGTCGTCGCTGCTTTCGGCGGCGGCGGCGTGGTACTCGGTCTTGGTGCGGACGCCGCCGATCTCGCCCTGCTCGGCGAGCCAGCGCTCGGCATCGATCGCGGCCATGCAGCCCGTGCCCGCGGCCGTGACGGCCTGACGGTAGACGTGGTCCTGCGCGTCGCCGCAGGCGAAGACGCCGTCGACGTTCGTGTAGGTCGAGTCGGGCTTCGTCTCGATGTAGCCGGTCTCGTCCATCTCCAGCCAGCCGTGGAACAGGTCGGTGTTGGGCTTGTGGCCGATCGCGACGAAGAAACCGCCGACGTCGAGCGTGCTCTCCTCGTCGGTCTCGTTGTTGAAGATCCGCAGCCCCTCGACGGCGTTCTCGCCGAGGACGTCTCGGACCTCGGTGTTCCACAGGAACTCGATGGTGTCGTTCGCGAACGCCCGCTCCTGCATGATCTGCGAGGCGCGGAGCTCGTCGCGGCGGTGGATGACGAAGACCTTTTCGGCGAACCGCGTGAGGAAGAGGGCCTCCTCCATCGCCGTGTCGCCGCCGCCGACGATCGCGAGGTGCTCGTCGCGGAAGAACGCGCCGTCGCACGTCGCGCACGCCGAGACGCCGCGCCCGAGCAGCCGCTTCTCGTTGTCGAGCCCGAGGTACTTCGCGCTCGCGCCCGTCGAGATGATGACGGACTCGGCGAGGATCGGTGTCTCCTCATCGACGAGGAGGCGGAACGGGCGCTCCGACAGATCGACGGCCGTCACCATCCCGTGGCGGATGTCCGCCCCGAAGCGCGCGGCCTGCCGCTCGAAGTCCTGCATCATCTCCGGCCCGAGCACGCCGTCCGGGTAGCCGGGGTAGTTCTCGACGTCGGTCGTGGTGACGAGCTGCCCGCCGGGTTCGAGGCCCTGGTAGACGAGCGGTTCGAGATTCGCGCGTGACGCGTAGAGCGCCGCCGTCAGCCCGGCCGGCCCCGTGCCGACGATCACCACGTTGCGGCGTTCGGCGTCGCTGAAGTCAGCGCGGTCGAGGGCGGAAGGGTCGGGCGTGCCGTTGGGGGTCGATGCCATGGGGGGTCGGAGGAAATGCGAGCGGTGGTACGAAGTAAGGGTGCCGGAGGCGAGGCATCGCTCCGGGCACCCTTACGGTAGTACGTCCTGCGAACGGGTCTACGCCTCTTGCCCGGCGAGGGCGTCGAGCTTCTCGGCGAGCGCTCGCTTCGGGAGCACGCCGACGGCCTGATCGACGACCCGACCGCCCTTGAAGAACATCAGCGTCGGGATCGAGCGGATGCCGAACTGCATCGGGACCTGCGGATTGTTGTCCACGTCGAGCTTCGCAATTTTCGCCCGACCCTCGTACTCGGCGGCGAGCTCTTCGATCGTCGGGGCGATCGTGCGGCACGGGCCGCACCACGTCGCCCAGAAGTCCACGAGCACGGGCTTGTCGCTGTTGAGGACCTCGTCCTGGAAGTTGGCGTCGGTCACGGTGACGTACTTGGCGTTGTCGGCCATGGGTTTCTCTCGGTGTTCTTCGGATGCGTGGGGGAAATCGGACGTGCGTAAGCGGGGTTAGAACGGGGGCACCGGCGGGCTGTTTCCGGCGCCGGGGTTTTCCCCCGCCCGTTCAACAGCCCTCCGCCGATCCTCCACACTCGTCACGCGGGCGTCACGTCCATCGCGGCGGGGATCGCGGTCCGGTATGGCTCGGCGAGGGCGTCCACCGGTTCGTCGACGACGGTCATGCCACCGACGGCGATGCGGAGGCGGTCGCCCCCCACGCGGCCGATCGGAATCGCGCGCGCGCCGGTGCCGACGATCGTGTCCTGCACGAGTTCGCCGTCGTCATGCTTGGCGGTGAAGACGAGGCGGCTTTGCGCTTCGCCGAAGAGCACGGCGTCGAGCCGCAGCCCGTCGGCGTCACGCAGTTCGATCTCCGCGCCGAGCCCGTCGAGCGTACACTCGGCGAGGCAGACGGCGAGGCCGCCGTCGGAGACGTCGTGCGCGCTCTGCACGAGCCCGCTGCGGATGAGATCGAGCATCGCGCCCTGCACGGCCACCTCTTCCTCTAGGTCGAGGTGCGGCGCGTCGCCGGTCGTCTGCCCGCGCACGGACGCGAGGTACTCCGTCCCGCCGATCTCGTCGCGGTGCAGCCACGCGTCGGGCGCGAGGAGGAAGACGACGTCGCCCTCGTTCACGAACGCGTTCGTCGTCGTGTCGGTCGTCACGTCGTCGACGAGCCCGAGCATCCCGATTGTCGGCGTCGGGAAGACGGCGCTCTCGGGGTTCTCGTTGTAGAAGCTCACATTCCCGCCGGTGACGGGGGTGCCGAGCGCGCGGCAGGCATCGCCCATCCCGCCGACGGCCTCGGTGAACTGCCAGTAGACCTCGGGCTTGTACGGGTTGCCGAAGTTGAGGCAGTTCGTGATCGCGAGCGGCTGCCCCCCCGCCGCGACGACGTTGCGCGCGGCCTCGGCGACGGCGATCTGCCCGCCGCGGCGCGGGTTGAGGTAGACGTAGCGCCCGTTGCAGTCGGTTTTGACGGCGAGGCCTTTGTTGGTGCCTTTGATGCGAACGACGGCGGCGTCGGTGCCGCCCGGCCCCTGCACCGTGTTCGTGCGGACCGTGGTGTCGTACTGCTCGTAGACCCACTGCTTCGAGGCGATGTTCGGCGAGCCCATCAACTGCTTCAGCACGTCGCCCGCGTCGTCGGCGCTCACGTCCGGCACGCTCGACGGGTCGAAGGCGTGGACGGTGTCGAGATACGCCGGGCGCTCGGTTTCACGGTGGTAGACCGGCGCGCCGCCGCCGAGGACGAGGTGCTCGGCCGGCACGTCAGCGACGAGATCACCGTGCCAGTAAACTTTGACGCGGCCGTCGTCGGTGACCTCGCCGATGTTGACGGCGTGCAGGTCCCACTTCTCGAACACGGCCTCGATCTCACTCTCTCGCCCTTTTTCGACGACGAGCAGCATCCGCTCCTGGCTCTCGGAGAGCATCAGCTCGTACGGCGTCATGCCCGTCTCGCGGGCGGGCACGCGTTCGAGGTGGAGGGTCATCCCGGCCTCGCCCTTCGCGCTCATCTCCGACGACGAGCACGTGATGCCCGCCGCGCCCATGTCCTGAATCCCGACGACCGCGCCCGTCGCGAGCGCTTCGAGCGAGGCTTCGAGGAGGAGCTTTTCGGTGAACGGGTCGCCCACTTGCACGCTCGGCCGCTTCGACTCGCTCTCTTCGGAGATCTCCTCGCTCGCGAACGTCGCGCCGTGGATGCCGTCGCGGCCTGTGGCCGAGCCGACGATGAAGACCGGGTTGCCGACGCCCGTCGCGATCGCGCTCGCCGTCTCGCCGACTTTGACCACGCCGACGCTCATCGCGTTGACGAGCGGGTTGCCCTCGTAGCTCGGGTCGAAGTAGACCTCGCCGGCGACGGTCGGCACGCCGAACGAGTTGCCGTAGTCGCCGATCCCGCGCACGACGCCGTCGAAGAGGTAGCGCACGCGGGGGGTGTCGAGCGAGCCGAAGCGGAGCGAGTTGAGGCTGGCAATCGGCCGCGCGCCCATCGTAAAGATGTCGCGCTGGATGCCGCCGACGCCCGTCGCCGCGCCCTGGTACGGCTCGACGGCGGAGGGGTGGTTGTGGCTCTCGATCTTGAACGCGACCGCGAGCCCGTCGCCGATGTCGACGAGCCCGGCGTTCTCCTCGCCCGCCTCGACGAGGAGCTGCTCGCCCTCGCGCGGGAGTTTCTTCAAAAGCGCGATCGAGTTCTTGTACGAGCAGTGCTCGCTCCACATCACCGAGTAGATGCCGAGCTCGACGAACGTCGGCGTGCGCCCGAGCCGCTCGACGATCCAGCCGTACTCCTCGTCGGTGAGCCCGTGCTCGCGGGCGAGCTCGGGGGTGACGTCGGGTTCGCGAAGGATCGTGTCGGGCATGGCGGCGCGTAGGAAATAGGACAGGGGCGACCGGCCGGTCGCCCCTGCGAGATGCGGAACGGACGGAGCCCGAAAATACGGCCCGCCGGTGCGCCCCGAGGTGAATTAGCGAGCGTTTAGCGCGCGAGCGTGACGCGCCGCTCGACGACGCGCGCCGTCCGTCTGGAATACCTACGTTTCGCCGCGCACGGCGTTCGCACTGTTACAAAAAGAAGCGCCGGGCCTCAGCAGACCCGGCGCTTCGCACGTACAGCCCGCTCGACCTCTATCCTTCACTAGCGTCACCTAGTGCTCTCACGGACTGTAGAGGGGATACCCGTCGCCGGGCATCCACACCCAGTTCAACGTGGAAAACGCCCCGTTTGGTGCGCTTCGCAAAATCCGCTCCAACGCCCGACGTCAGGCAGCCGACCGCGGGCTCTTCAGCCGCACGGAGGACGCCGCCGAAGGGCGTCCACCCGCCGCCGCCTCGATCTCCTCCACGAAGCGCGCCTCCCCCGCCCGCACCCACGCCCGGAACCGCTGCTGCGCGGCGCGGCGCTCGCCGGGCGGCCGAGCGTGCAGGTAGTGGATGAAGTCGTCCAGGTCGAAACGCCGACCGTGGAGGCCCGCGCCGGTACGGACGGCGTCGAGGGCGTTCGTGCGCTGCTCGAGGTGGCCGGGCGTGGGGACCATGTGCGCCGGCTTGCCGAGCCACAGCGCCTCGCTGACCGACTCGAACCCGGCGGTGCAGACGACCCCGCGCGCCCGCGCCATGAGCTGCAAAAAACGCTCGCCGCAGAGCGGGTGGAAGGTGAGGTTGGCGTGCGGCTGATAGCGCTCGCGGTCCCAGAAGCACTCGAGCCGGACGTCGCGGCGGCGCGCGTGCCACGCCTCCACCTGCTCGGCCATGCCCGTGTTGAGGAGGTAGACGAGGAAGAAGTCCTCGCTTCGGCTCCCGTCGAGAGCGAGGACTTCGCGCCGCAGGAGCGGCGGCACGACGCGGATCGACCGCGAGGCCACATCGTTCGCGGGATAGAACGACAGCGCGAGGCGTCGCTGCGCCCGTATCGCCGTCAGCTGCGTGTACGTCCGCAGCGCGGCCCGCCCCACGCGCTGGCCCGGCGCGAACCGGTAGTCCGGGTGGTGGAACATGTACTGGTGCCCGATGCACACGACCGGCACCGACGGCCGGAAGGCGAGGCTGTAGAGCCCGACGAGGCCCTCGTAGAAGTTGACGATCACGTCGGGCTGGAGCGCCGTCACCCGGCGGTGGATGAGCTGGAGGTGGTGCGCGTAGATCCAGCTCCGTCGCAGCGCGACCCGCACCGTGCGGCTGAGGCTGACGGCGTGCCCGTCGTAGGCGAAGTTGGGGCTGTCGTAGAGGAACGTCGGCGCGCCGATGCCGTCGGCGAAGAAATCCGGCACCTTCCGCCCCTCGCTCCGCCCGACGAGCACGCCGCAGACCGTGTGCCCCCGCGCGGCGAGGAGGTCGCGCAGCGCGAGCGCCTGCGTCATGTGGCCCCGCCCCTCCCCCTGCACCGCGAAGAGCACGCGCAGCGGGCGGGCGGGCGCGACGAGGGCCATCGGCGTCATCGGCGGTCTCGCGGAGCGTGGAGCGCCGAGAGCACGGGGTAGCCCGAAGCGAGGCCGTCGCCCGGTGTCGCAGCGGCTTCCGGCCCCGGCAGGTCGGGCCAGCGGACGATCTCGAGCCGCCCGTCCTCGTGCTCGACGAGGGCGGTGCAGCTCTCCACCCAGTCGCCGCAATTCGCGTAGAGGATGCCGCCGATGGGCCGGAGCTCGGCCTTGTGGATGTGGCCGCAGATGATGCCGTCCACGTCGCGGTCGCGCGCGCGCCGCGCCACGGCCTCCTCGAACTTGCCGACGTACTGCACGGCTTTCTTCGCGCGCGCCTTGAGCGTGCCCGCGAGCGACCAGTACTCCATGCCGAACCAGCGGCGGACGCGATTGAGCCCGGTGTTCGCCGCGAGCGCCGCCACGTAGGCCCGCGCGCCGAGCCGCGAGAGCCACGGCGCGAACTTCACCGCGCCGTCGAACTCGTCGCCGTGGAGGACGAGGAGGATCCGCTCGTCGGCGGTGTCGTGGAGCGCCTCGCGGGTGATCTCGATCTCGCCGAAGGTGAGCCCGACGAACTCGCGAGCGAAGGCGTCGTGGTTGCCGGGGACGTAGACGACGCGGGTGCCCTTGCGCGCCTTGCGCAGGAGCTTCTGGATCACGTCGTTGTGGGGCTGCGGCCAGTGCCAACCCTGCCGGAGCGCCCACCCGTCCACGACGTCGCCGACGAGGTAGAGGTGCTCGGACTCGGTGTGGCGCAGGAAGTCGAGGACCTGCTCGGCCTGACAGCCGCGCGTGCCGAGGTGGAGGTCGGAGAGCCAGATGGTACGGTAGTGCCGGGTCGTCATGCGCAACGCCTCAGGAGGTCGGCTGAGAACGGGATGCTGGCTCTACGGTACGCACGCCGTGTGACGGCTGGATTACCGGTACAATAACAGCACGTTACCCTTGCCACGAAATACAGCCGCGCCACCCCTCCCACAGAGGCAGCGCGGCTGTAGTAAAAGGCGGGCGCCGGTTTCCCTCCCACGAAGAAACCGGCGCCCTATCTGGCTATACCGGGCGGTACAGCGCAGGTGTGTTAGGGCTCTTAGCGGACCACGACGACCTTCTGCGTCGCAGTCGCCGAGTCCGTTGCGAGGCGGACGAAATAGATGCCCGCCGGGAGCCGGGAAGCTTCGAGCGACACCGTCGTGACGCCTGCAGGCTGCGGGCCCTCGGCGAGCACGACGACCTCACGGCCGAGGACGTCATAGACCGTAACCGTCGCGGCCTCCGCGTTTTCCAGCTCAAACGCGACCGTCATGGTTTCGGCGGTCGGGTTCGGGTAGACCGAGCGGAAGCCGAAGGTTGCCGCGGCGGCGCTTTCCTCGTTCGGCGTGGCGCTGCCGGTGAGGTAGCCCATCTGGTCGAGGGCGGTCCACCCCGTCAGCCAGACCTGCTCGTCCGGCGCGAAGGCACCGAGGTAGTCCACCTCGGTGAAGAAGTCGTCGTCGAGCTCTTCGAAGTCGAAGTCGGCCTCATCGTCCGTCGCGTCCGCGTTCGAGCGCGGGTCGAGGCAGTTCTGCGCGTTGAGGATCCCGCGGCAGACACCGCCGAGCTCAGGGTCGGTGTTCTCGTTGTTGCCCGCGATGTAGGCAGCGAACGCCGCGTCATCGACATCGCCCCCCGGCGGCGGGTTGTCATCGGAGTAGCTAGCGTCCACGAAGTCGGCGAAGTCCGGGCCGCGGCCGAATGCGAAGAACACGTTGTTCTCGACCCTCAGCCGGCTCTCCTGCCACTGCGTGAAGCTGTCGAAGGCACCGCTGCCGGCGAAGTTCTCGATGTCGATGGCACGGTCGGGGAAGTCGGTGAAGATCGAGTTGTAGTAGAAGCCGCCGGCTCCGTCGCGCATGCGGAAGGCCCAGTCGTTGCCGTCGCCCTCTGCAGGCGCGGTCTGGCCGGAGCCGATGTACGTGGCGTTCGAGATGACGGGCGTGGCGAAGGGCTGCGCGTCGTCGCCGCCGGCATCGCCGCCGTCGTGCTCGCCGCAGCGGCCGGCCGCGTCGGTGCCGGCGATGCAGAGCCAGAACTGCCCGTTGCCGCGCCAGCCTTGGTCGTAGTCGTAGGCGTCGTCGAAGGAAAACGCGACGGCGGCGTACTTCACGTCGACGGTCCCGCCGAACCACTCGATCCCGTCGTCGGCAGAGGCGAAGATCTCGACGTACTCGATCGTGGTGCCATTGCCGACGCCGCCGAGCGTGATGCCCTGGATCTCGTCGCCTTCCTCACCGGTGATGGAGAAGCCGGAGTGGCGGACGGAGACGTAGCGGAGGATGCCGGAGTCGTCGTTGTCGTTTTGGCCGCCGTACTGCGCCTCATCACCCTCGCCCGTATCGGGATCGAAGGGGATGCCCTCGATCTGGTTATTCGTGCTGGGCTGGTTCGTCGTGGCCTCACCGAGGAGGATGATGCCGGCCCAGAGCCCACGGTCTTCTTCCGTGAGGTCATCGGCGATGCTGAGGTCGTCGAGCTCGCTGGTGAAGATGATCGGGGAGCCGGGCGCGCCGTCGGCGACGATGCGTCCGCCACGGCGGACGATAAGCGAGGAGGCGGCATCGCCGGAGGTGATGTTCGAGGCGAGCACGCCGCGGACGACGGTGCCGGGCTGGATTTCGAGCGTGGCCCCATCGTTGACGAAGATGAGCCCGTCGAGGCAGTACTCGTTGTCGTTGGTCCAGTTGGTGTTGGTCGAGATGTCGTTCGTGACGCGGATCGCGTCGGCACCGTCGCAGAAGGTCTGCGCGAAGCCTGCGACCGGCGCGAAGAGCGCGACGAGGCACGCGACGCGGAGCGCGGCAAAGGCGTGGGCGGGTAGGGTAGCGAGAGCTCTCATAGGTAGCGGAGTTGAGGTGCGGAGTGGAGGCCCGCCGGAGAACCCGGCGGGCCGGTGGTGTTAGCCGCCGAGCGGACCAGCGATGTCGCTCGGCGTGGCCGGGACGGCCGGGGGGCCACCGCCGAAGCGGGGGCTGTAGCTGATACCGATCGAGAAGCTGGTGGCGCGGTCGTACTCCTGGTAGACCGGCGTCCCGCCAGCGAAGTCGGCGTCGTAGACCTCGCGGAACGAGGCTCCGAGAAGGTTTTTGGCGGAGAGCTTCACCGTCCACGCACCGAAGAGCTCCTGCGAGGCGATGAAGTCGAGCTGCGGGCTGGGCTCCTCATAGATGTCCGGGATGTTGAACCCGGAGACCTGGCTGAGCCGCCGCCCGAAGACGTTGAAGTAGAGCCCGACGTTCGTCCCCGACTCGAAGTTTTCATACGTCAGGTCGGCGTTGACGAGGAACGGGCTCTGACCCTGCAGGGCGCGCGTGTCGTCAGCGTCCGGGTTGATGGCCCGGCGCAGCGCGAGCTCCGTCGAGTCGATCGCGATGCTGGACTGCACGAAGGACGTGTTGAGACCGAGGGCGAGATTCCGCAGCACGGGCGTGCGCTCGAGGCTCGGGAGCGCGCGGCTGAGGCGCTGCCGCAGCTCGAGCTCGATGCCGTAGATGTCGGCGCTCTCGACGTTGCGGAAGGACTGCGACCCGTTGGAGTTGGCGATCACCCGCTCGATGGGGTCCGCGATGTTCTTGTAGTAGCCGCTGGCGGCGAGGATCGCGCCGGGCGCGTTGAACCACTCCCAGCGGAGGTCGAGGTTCGTGATGAGCGAGCGGTCGAGCTGGGGGTTGCCCGTGACGAGGTCGCCGAGGGCGAAGTCGAGCCGGCCGCCGGGCGAGAACTCGAGGAACGTCGGCCGCGCGAGCGTCCGCGTGGCGGCGGCGCGGACGTTCATGTTGTCCGTCAGCGCGTAGACCACGTTCAGCGAGGGGAGGACGTCGTCGGCGTCGATGCGGCCACCGGCGAAGAGCGTATCCCCCGCCACCGTGGTGGAGTCCACCTGCTGCGTCGTGATCGACTGCCGGGTCGTCTCGAACCGGGCCCCGACAATCACACGGAGCCGCTCCAGCGGCGATATCTCGGCCTGCAAGTAGCCGGCCCCAACCTCGAGCTCGCCGTCGTAGTTGTTACCGAGGACGAAGGGGTTGTTACGGTTCTCCGTGACGTAGCCCCCGATGATGTAGCGGCCGCTCGCCGTCGTGTCGATCACGCCGAGTTGGTCGAGGAAGCCGTCTACGTCGCCGAGGCCGTCCTCGCCGCCGTTGAACTCGGCGTTGTCGTTGCGGATATCGAAGCGGCGCTCGAAGGCGTCGCGGTCGGTGCGTTCGTAGCGCCCGCCGACCTTCACCTGGGCCGCGCGGCCGAACAGGTCAAAAGGCACGGTCACGTCGGCCTGGGTGCCGCGGAGCCCTTCCGTTGTGTTGCGGAAGAAGCGCTGCTGGCCGCCGGCCCCCACGGTCTGCAGGCCGTAGATGAAGGAGCCATCGTTGAGCTCGGTGCGCACGTTCGAGAAGAACCGCTGGTCCGGCTCGTCGAGCTCGGTCTCGCTGAGCGTGCCCATCCACTCGAGCTGGGCACCGAGGAGGCCGGGAAACTGGTGGCGGCCGCGTAGCTGGAACGAGTAGAGGTCGCGCTCGACGTAGAGCAGCGCGCGGTCTACGAAGAGGCGCCGGTCGTCGTCGAACTGAAGCGGGAACCGGCCCGCGAGGAGACGGGCCTGCGACTCCCCGCTGCGCGAGTAGAGCGAGTTGAGGCCGACCTCGTGGCGCGGGTTGACGCGGTAGGTGACGTTCCCGATGCCGCCCCAGCTCACCTCTTCGGTGCCGCGCGTGTCGTCGAGCAGGAGCTCTGGAGCGAGGATGGGGTTGTTGTCATCGTCGAGCGTCGTGACCTCGTAGCGCTCGGTCCGGCCGTCCTCGTAGAAGCTGGACGAGCGATTGTAGTTCAGGCTGAGCACGTAGCCGAGCGCCCCGCTACCGATGCCGTGCTGGTTGCCGAGCGACGCGGCGTAGCTTTGGTTGATGGGCGTGCGCGCCCGCTCCAGCGCCATGTCCGTGTCGAACGCTCGGGAGAGCTCGGTCAGCCGCGTGGCGAGCGAGTCGTTTGTGCGTGCGGAGATGTTGTTCGGGATCTGCACGGTCTGATCCTCGAACACAGAGGGCAGGCTCCGCGCGCCGTCGTCGATGGCGAGCCAATCGGTGTCGCCGCCGGCATAGGTGAGGAAGTTGTCGTTGAACTGCGCCTGCGAGTCGAAGCCGGTCGAGGCGGAGATGCGCAGGTCGAAGTCCTCGGGGAACGACTTCGTCGAGATGTCCACGAGGCCGCCGGAGAAGTTGCCCGGCCGGTCCGCCGTAAACGTTTTGAGCGTGACGATATTCTCGAGGAGGTTGCTCGGGAAGAGGTCGAACTGGACGGCGCGGCGGTCGGGGTCGGCCGTCGGCAGCGACGCGCCGTTGAGCTGGGTGTTGGCGTAGCGGTCGCCGAGGCCACGGACGTAGACGTACTTGCCACCAACGACGCTCGCGCCGGTGACGCGCTCCATCGCGTCGGCCGCGTCGGAGGAGCCGCTCTTCGAGATCGTCTCGGCCGAGATGGCATCGCTCACGGCGGTGGCCCGCTGCCGTTCGCGGAGGAGGCCAGCTTCGTTGTTCAAAAGCGCCTCCGCCTCGATGACGACCTCGCCGCCGCCCTCGAGCTCGAGGGCCTCTTCGGCGAGAGCGATGTCGAGCGTCGTCGTCTCGCCGGATGCCACCTCGACGCCCGTTACGCGCTGCTGCTGGTAGCCGAGGTAGGAGAAGGCGACGGAGTAGGTGCCGGGCGCGACGCCGGGGATGCGGAAGTCGCCGTCGAGCCCGGTGGCGGCGCCGGTGCCGAACTCGTCTTCGACGATGACGTTGACGCCGATGAGCGTTTCGCCCGTCTCGCTATCGACGACGACGCCGGCAATCGTGCCGGTCTGCGCGAGCGCGGCGGGCATGAGACACAGGGTGAGGAAGAGGAGGGCGAGCCCGGCGAGGCAGGTCCCTCGGTCCGCGCGCAACAAGCGCAGCGGAGGCAGGGTGGTGTTGGACATAGGATGCGGGAGTGGTTCGTGGGAGATGAGCGGCCGGGGTGCCCCCTGCTGCTCGGCCGCAACCTAGCCGCCTCGGGTTACGGCGCTGTTAGCTCGGCGTTACCGTAGTGTTACCCCACCCTTCTTCACGGTTGGTTCACGCTGGATCGGGAGGCTGTTTCGGCGTCGTATTTCCAAGCGCCTGCAACTTTTACCGACCGCGCGCTTTCCCATTACCTGTTCCAACAGGCTTCTCTTGTCCCGCACCGCGCTCCGCACCTACGGCATCCTGTTCTCGCTCTGGCTGATGGTCTTCACGGCCGCCAGCCAGACGATCATCGTGACGCCGATCCTCCCGATCATCGGGGACGAGCTCGGCGTGGCGGAGTCGCTGCGGGGGTTGCTCGTGACGGTGTACTCGCTCACGCTCGCGTCGGCGGCCGTCGTGATGGGGCCGATCTCGGACCGCATCGGGCGGCGGCAGGTGCTGCTCATCGGCTCGGGCAGCCTGGCCGTGATGCTGCTGCTGCACGGGCTCGTGCAGTCGTTCGCCGGGCTGCTCTTCGTGCGGGCGCTCGCGGGCGCGGCGGGCGGGATGCTCAGCGGCGCGGCCGTGTCGTACGTCGGCGACTACTTCCCGTACGCGCGGCGCGGCTGGGCGACGGGCTGGGTGATGAGCGGCGTCGCGTTCGGGCTCGTCCTCGGGATCCCGCTCGGGCGCGTGCTGGCGGCGTCGGCCAGCTTCCGCATCCCCTTCCTCGCGTTCTCAGGGCTGATGGCGGCGGCGTTCGTGCTGATCTGGCGCGTCGTCCCGCAGCCCGACGTGGAGCGGGAATCGGGGCGGGTGACGGTCCTGGGCTCGCTCCGCCGCTACCGCGACCTGCTGGGGGTCTCGTCGGTGCGCGTGGCGTCGCTGGCGTACTTCCTGATGTACCTTAGCCTCGGCCTCCTCGTGGTCTACCTCCCGCAGTGGCTCACGGCGAACTTCTCGCTCGACGTCGCGCTCTTCGGCCGCCCGCTCCGGTTCGGCGGGGTGAACGTCGACTTTATCGCGACGCTGTTCCTCGTCGGCGGGACGGTGAGCGTCCTCGCCGGGCCGTGGGCGGGCACGCTCTCGGACCGCATCGGGCGGAAGCCGCTGATCCTGACGTCGTGCCTCGGGCTCTCCGTGGTGACCGCGCTCCTGACGTACGTCGTCGTCGAGCGCTGGGTCGCCTATCCGCTCTACATCGCCATCATGGGGCTGTTCTCGATGCGGATGTCGCCGCTGCAAGCGCTCCTGACGGCGCTCGTACCGGACCGCCTGCGCGGGACGCTCCTCTCGCTCACGATCGCAGCCGGGCAGATCGGGACGGGGCTGGGGGCGAGCGTCGCGGGCGTGACGTATGCCGGGTGGGGCTACCGCGCGACGACGTGGCTCTCGGCGATCTCGATCCTGCTGATGGCCGCGCTCGTCTGGGGCTACCTCCCGGAGCCGGGCTCGCCCGACGCCGAGGAGTCGAAGGAGGAGGTGGCCGCGCAGGTGGTCGAGGTGTGAGGCGTGAGGGCGCCTCTGGCAGCCACTTCGCCGCCAGCGCCCTCACGCGCTACGCGTCACGTGTGAGCTCTTCCACCGTCTCCGGCAGGTCGTTCACGTCGTGGATCACGACCTCGGCCCCGGCGTCGCGCAGCGTCTGCCCGTGCGTTTCCGCGTCGAGATACGGCGGGACCACGCCGACGGCGCGCATCCCGGCGGCACGGGCCGCTTTCATGTCGTCTACGGTGTCGCCCGCGTACACGCTCGCGCCCGGCTCGATCGTCGCACCGCTCCGCGCGCCGAGTTCGCGGAGCGCCAGTTCGAGCCCGTAGGGGTCCGGCTTCTCGCGGCCCGCCTGCGCCTCCATCCCCACGACGACCGGGAAGAACCGGTCCCACCCGAAGCGCTCTAATGTCCAGCGCGCCTCGGGCTCCTGCCGCCCGGTGACGAGCCCCAGCTCGCCGTCGGCGGCGAGGCGGGCCAGCGTCTCGGTGCGAATCAGCGGCGGCTCGGTGGCGATGAGCCCGTCCCAGTCCGCCCCCCGGTAGCGCGCGTTGAACGCGTCCACGACCTCGTCGTAGGGCACCTCGGCGCCGGCTTCGGTCACGAGCGCGTGCGTGAGCACCCAGTCGTTGTTGAACCCGCCGCGGTCTTTGTAGGCCTGCACCTCCGCCGCGGTCACGGTCCGGCCGGAGAGCGCCGCCGCCGTCTCGATCACCGCCCGGCGGAACGAGCCGGAGACGTCGACGAGCACGCCGTCCATGTCGAAGATGATGGTCACGTGTGGAGGTATAGGAGTGTGGAGGTGTGAGCGTGAGGGGGCTCCTTCGTCCGAACGTCCGCACCCCCATACGCCCGCACCTCACGAGTTCATCGTGGCGAGGAATTCGGCGTTGTCGTGGGTGTTGCGCATCTTGTCGAGCAGGAACGTCATCGCCTCCGTCGGGCTCATGTCGGCGAGGAAGCGGCGGAGGATGTGGATGCGCTGGAGCTTCTCGGCCGGGACGAGCAGCTCCTCGCGGCGCGTCCCGCTCTTGAGAATGTCGATGGCCGGGTAGATCCGCCGGTTCGCGAGCTCGCGCGTGAGGACGAGCTCCATGTTGCCGGTGCCCTTGAACTCCTCGAAGATCACGTCGTCCATCCGGCTGCCGGTGTCCACGAGCGCCGTCCCGACGATCGTGAGCGAGCCGCCCTCTTCGACGGCGCGGGCGCTCCCGAAAAACCGCTTCGGCCCTCGGAGGGCGCCCGCTTCGAGCCCGCCCGACATCGTCCGGCCCTGCCCGGTGAACACGGCGTTGTGCG
>CAYTJT010000049.1:0-16296 GCA_964438105.1 uncultured Rhodothermales bacterium
TGGTAGCGCTGGATGCGGCGGACGTGCGGCACGCGGCCCTTCTGCGTCTCGCCGAGGTAGTAGAGCGCCGCGCCCGCCGCGACGAGGCCGAGGCGGAGGTCTTCGACCCCGTACCCCTTGAGCGAGTGCGTCTGGAAGTGGCGGAGCAGGGTCTCGTACGCGAAGTCGTACCCGAACACCCAGTCTTCCTGCGGCGTCAGCGAGAAGTGCGTCCCACGGATCCGCTGCGCCGACTCTTTCTGCCGTTTGTCGACGAGCAGCTCGGCCGGATCGACGGTCAGCAGGAGTTCTTCGAAGCGCGCCTCGGGGACCTCGGTGACGTAGAACTCGCCCGTCGTCGCGTCCACGAACGCGAACCCGACCCAGCCTTTGTCTTTCCGCTCGCGTCCCCACACGGCGGCGGCGAGGAAGTGGCTCCGCTTCGGCGCCAGCAGCCCGTCGCGGAACGACACCCCCGGCGTGACGACTTCCACCACGTCACGCTTGACGATTTTCTTGGCGTACTTCGGGTCCTCGACCTGCTCGCAGACGGCCACGCGGTAGCCCGCCTGCACAAGTTTGGGAAGGTGGCTGTCGAGCGCGTGGTGCGGGAAGCCCGCGAGGGGGACGTCGTCGGCCGCGCCGTTCGAGCGCTTGGTGAGCGTGATGCCGAGGACGTCGGCGACGATCTTGGCGTCCTCCTCGAACGTCTCGTAGAAGTCGCCCATGCGGAAGAGCAGGAGCGCGCCGGGGTGGCGGTCCTTGATGCCGTAGTACTGCCGCATGAGCGGCGTCGCGGCGTTCTTGCGGCGCTTCTTCTTCTCCTCTTTCGAGAGCGGGAACAGCGAGGGCGTCTGGTCGGGCATCGGGTTGGTGCGGCGGATTCGTCGACCCCGAAGGTACGGCGGCGCGGGGGCGACCGCTAGATACGGAGCGCCCGCTGCCAGCGGTGTGGCAGCGGGCGCGGACCGTCAGGGCTGGCGCGCGGCGCGCGGCGTCAGGCGTAGCGACCGCTCGACGACCGCTCGAGCAGCGCGTCGAGCAGCTTGAGCGTCACCCCCTTCTTCTTGACCGCGACGAGCGGCGTGGTGACGTGGCGCACGAGCGCCTCCGCGACGCTGCCCATGAGCAGGGCGGCCCCGGGCGTCCGCCCGCGCGCGCCGACGACGAGCAAGTCGGCCTCGACCTTCTGGACGGCCTTGCCGATGGCCTCGGGCACGTCGAGGCCGATGACGTAATGGATCACGGGCTCGAGCCCTCGCAGGTCCAGGCCGGCGAGGAACCGCTCGGCGGCCTCTTCGGCGCGGCGGCGGAGGGAGTAGGTCGAGTTCTCGTGGAAGCGGTCGGTCTTGGTCGGCGTGCCGTAGACGTGCAGCAGGTGCACCTCGCTCAGCCCCGCCGCCTCGGCGAAGGCGACCGCCACGTCCACGGCGTCGGCGGCGTGCTCGGAGAAGTCCACCGGCACCAGCACGCGCTCCACCGACGGCGCGGCGTCGGGCGGGAGGATGACCACCGAGCACGGGGCCTTCCGGGCGACGTGCTCAGCGAAGGCCCCCGGGTGCGCCCCCTGCCCAACGAGGATCAGGTCGGCCCCGGTCGTGCGCGTGAGGTCGAGCATCTCGTCGAGCACCGGGCCGTCTTCGACGAGGGTCTGCACCTGGACGCCGGACGGGCCGTCGAACGCCTCTCGGACGGCCCCGTCCAGCTCCTCACGGAGCAGCGCGGGAGACGCAGGGGGGACCGAGTCGCTGCCCCGGCCGGATGGAGCCGCCGACGGCTTGATGTGAGCGAAGGTGATGTGCTCGGACTGCGCCATACGCGCGACGACCCCGGCATACCGGATGAGCATCGCGTCGCGCTGATCATCGCCGAGCCCGACGAGGATGTTTTTGTAACGTTTCATGACAGTGTATTTAGGGTGTAGATGTAGCCTCATCCGTTGCTCGGAGGACCTCAGTGACGCCGAGCACAGACGAAGCGGGGGGAGATGAGCGCTGAGTCCGGGGGATGAGCGCAGCGTATGCGGCGTGAACTCGCTGACCCCGTCCACAAACTTCGACGAGCCCCTGTGGTTGCGAAAGCCGGGCGCGGTCCTCGCCTCAACGATCGTGTGCCACCGCTGGATTCGCATGCTGGGTACGCATGCCTGCTAGCTTGCGAACGAGGCCAGCAGCGGGAAAGGGGCTGGCCGAACTCAGCGCACGGGTTCGAGCGGAGTCAGGAAGGCGAGCCACGCCGCTTGCGGGCAGGATGGCGCCTGCATCGAACGGCCAGATGTGTTAGTCACCAAAATCACGCTGCTAAAATGCTATGCCACATGGTGTGTAATAATATAAACATTCGCCAGGCCAGCGAGAGATGAATTACTCGGTGAGTACGGCGGCGTGGGCGCGATCCATACACGCGAAGCGCCCGCTGCCACGTGCTGGGCTGCGGGCGCTGGTGGTATGAACCGTGGAGACGCTAGCGCCCCTCGATCACGCCGCACGCGACGGGCGTCCCGGAGTCGCCAGCGGGATCGGTGACGAGGTCGTCGCGGCCGGAGTGGACGACGATGGAGCGGCCGGCGAGGTCGTGCTCGTCGGGCCGGTAGGTGTCCACGGTGATCGTGGTTTCGACGGTGCCGTCGGCGGACGCGGTGACGTTGCCGAGGTCGCCGAGGTGCTTGTCCGGGATGGCGTCACCCGGGGCGCTGTGGTCGTTCGTGTCGTGGGGGTCCCAGTGGGCACCGGCGGCGCCGGCCGGCTCCATCACGCCGTCGCCATCGGTGTCGGCAGCGCTGCAGTCGGCGTTCTGGTGGATGTGGAAGCCGTGGTCACCGGGCGAGAGGTCGCGGAGGCTAACGTGGACGCGGAGGCCGTCGTCGGTCTCGTAGAACTTCACCGTGCCCTGCGCCGAGCCTGCATCGGTCGGGCGGACGAGGGCCGCGGCGTCGGCGTCGGCATCGTCGTCGAAGAGATCGGTGACGGTGTCCCAGGCAGTGCCGGCGGCGTCGACCACGAACCCGGCGGTTTCCTCCGCGACTTCAGCCGTCGCCTCGGCGCCTTCGGCGGCGAGGTCGCCCGCGTCTTCGGCTACGTCGGCCGTTTCTTCGGCCGCCGCTTCGGCGACGTCGCCCGCGTCTTCGGTGACCTCCTCGGTCGTGGAACACGCGGAGAGCGCGAGGAGGAGCAGGACGGTGAGCAGGGTCGGGCCGAGCGAACGGGCTCGGAGCGGAATGGCGGTGTTCATGGCGGTAGAGAGGCGAAGGGTAGAAGGGCTGGAAAGAAGGGGAACGAGGCAGAGGGAGGCGCCTCGCTTGCTACTAACGGATCGCCGCGCGCAAGGTTCAGCGGGGCCGCCTCCGGGAGCCCGCGTGCGCGCTAGCCGTCCTCGGCCGGAGCGGCGGGGTAGCCCTCGGCCGCCTCAATGCGGATGCGGTCCGCTTTCCTCAGCTTCGCCACGACGAGGCGGTACGAGTGCTCGACGAGGTCGCGCACGAGACGGCCGGGCACGCTGCCGTCGAGCCGGACGTAGTTCCAGTGCAGGGTGCGGAAGTGCGGCCCGTCCGAAATCGACGCGTACCGCTCGCGCAAGTCTGCGCTGCGCTCCGGGTCGCACTTCAGCACGACGCGCGGCGGGAGGTCGTCGAGCCCCAACAGGGCGAACATCTTCCCGCCGACCTTGAACACGAGCGGGTCGGGGCCGAACGGGAAGCCCTCCGTCGTTTCGGGGAAGGCGAGACAGAGGGCGCGGAGTTCGTCGAGGTGCATGGTCAGCGGGCGGGGTCGTCGGAGCCGTCGACGGGGAGCGAGACGTAGCGGGCGAGGATGCCCTGGCGGTACAACATATCGCGGAGCCGCCGCCCGTCCAACGACGCGAGCGCTTCGCGGTCCGCTTCGTCGAGAGGCCACCGCGCGCGCGTGCCGACCGATAGACCTCGTCGCCCGCGTAGAGCCCGGCGGGCGCGTAGTAGCGGTCCGCGTGCTGCCAGAGCGACGCCGGCCCCGGCCGCCCCGGCGCGAACCGCCCCAGCCACGTCGCCTGCCGGAAATCGACGCGCGGCAGCCGCGACCCCCGCGTGCCGACCTCGACATAGCCGCTCCGCTCGAACGTCGCGGGCAGCCACAGCGAGTCGGTGACGGGCGCGAACGTGACGCGGTAGCGCGCGTCGGAGGCCGTCACGAAGTCGCGGCGCGGCGGGTCGGCGAGGCGGAGGTCGGCCTCGGCGAGGACGAACAGGCTGTCCACGACGCGGACGCGGCCGATCAGCCCGCTCCGCTGGGTCGGCGTCACGGCGATGTCGATGAGCCGCCGCCCGTCCTCTTCGGTCACCGCGCCGATCTTGAAATCGTAACGCGCGAGCGCGTCGGGGTGCGTCGGCGTCGGGAGACGCTGCCCGTCGAGTTCGACGGCGTCGGCGAAGTAAAAATCGGGGACGGCGTCGGGCGCGGCGTACGCGAAGGGCTTACCCTCGGGTACGCGGCGGCGGGCGACGACCTCTTCGCGCCCGCCCGCCGACGACCGCCAGTACACGTTCGAGAGCGACTCGGTGAGCCGGACGAGCGCGGGCTCGGCCTCCCGATCGCCCTGCCGGTGGAGCGTGAACCAGGTGTAGGCCTCGGCCGCGTACGCCCCGAGTTTGCGGCTGAGCTCGGCCTTTCGGCGCAGCACGCGCCGCATGATCCCGACGGCGGCGTTCTCGTCCGTGACTTCGAGCTCGCCGAGTTGCACGCGGTCCGGCCGCAACCGAAACGTTCGGCGGACGACCCCGCCCTCGGCCTCGCTGCGGGCAATCTCGACGCGCTCCGTCACGTACCCCACGAACCGGACGACGACGGTCGCGGGTAGCCGGTCGAGGGTGAGCCGGAGGCGCCCGTCGCGGTCGGCCGCCGCCCCGCGCGCCGTGCCCTCGATCTGCACCGTCGCGCCCGGCAAGGGTCGTCCCGCTTCGGCCTCGACGATCACGGCGTCGAGCGTGACCGGCTGCGCGCTCGCTCCGGCGGTGGCAAGCACGACGGCGGCGAGCAGGAAGGCGAAGCGTCGAGGCATCCGGAGAGGGCCGGGCGGCGAAACGAAAACGGCGGAGGGGCAGCGTCACCTGCCCCTCCGCCTCTCCCAACGAGAAGGGAAAGCCGAATCGTGCCCGACTGGCTCCCGTTCCCTCCCCGGACGACTAGCGCCGGTTCCGCTCGGCGATCATCTTGAGCTCGCCCGCCTCGACAGTCCCTTTCTCCGGCGCTTCGCGGGCCTCGACTTCGGCGAGCACGGCGCGGATCGTGTGCTTGAGGCGCTCCGACTTCTCGAACGGCTCGGACATGCGGAGGTAGCTCACCGCCCAATCGCTGCCGAGGTTGAGGCACGAGACCGCGGCGAGGCGACGCATCCGCTCGTCGGCGTGGTCGCGGTAGATCCGCGCGACGTCGAAGGCGGCTCCGTCCACGTCGAGCTTCTCGCCGTAGTGGATGATCATCTGCAGCGCGCTCGCGCGGACGCCGTCGTTGTCCCCCGCGAGCCCGACGACGAGGTTCTCGCTGAACGCTTGCCAGTCCGCGTCCGACCAGGTCGGCTCGGGGGTGGGGAACGCGGGCGGATCGGCCTGTAGCGGGGCGGCGAGTGCGACCGCGACGAGGGCGATGAGGACGAGCGAAGACAGGCGTTTCATGGGCGTAACCTCGTGCTAAATACCTAGCAAGCTTGTGGTTACAGTTCCTTACGAGGCGATTTTCGGAGGTGTTACGCCCGCGCCGTTTCGTTCGCCACACCGCACGGCCGGTTCAGAACAGCCGCGCCACGCCGAACGAGACGTACAGCCCCGGATCGTCCAGTCGATACGTCAGGTCGAGCCGGACGGGGAGGAAGAATCCGCCGTGCAGCGAGACGCCGAGCTCGTGGACCCACCCGCCGGAGAGCCGGACCGACGACACGAGCGGCGTGCTCGGCAGCGCACTGTCGAGCGGCTCGAACCACGTCCGGCCGTGCGCGCCGTGGGTGCTGAGGCCGATGTTGCGCACGGCAAATGCTTCGAGCCCGAGGAGTTCGAACGGCACGCTGCGGAAGTCGTGCTCCCACGACGCGGCGACGTAGCGGTCGCCCTCGACGGGGCGGTCGCGGAGCGAGCGGAAGACGCCGCTCGGCGCGTACCCGAGCACGGTCCCGTCGATGCCGAAGTGGCGCTGCAGCGGGAGGTCGCCGGAGCTGAGCCCCCCGGCGAGGCGGAGGTCGAGCGTGTTCGGGATGAGGCGGCGCTTCAAGAACGTCGGCGCCCGCCACGACGCCACGGCCTCGGCGCGTGTGAACGCGAAGTCGCTGCCGAGCCCGTCGGCGGCGTGCTCGATGCGAAGCCGTAGCCCGCGCGCCCCGACGATCGCCGACTCGAACCCGCCGCCCGGACGACCGATCGTCACCTCGGCCCCGACGGATCGGAGGTCGCCCTCGGCAATTGCAGGGTTGATGGGCTGTGCGAGATCGCGACCGAAGAGGTCGTAGCCCGTCGTTTGATCCGCCGAACGATGCGCCTCGGCGGTGCCGAATGCGGTGACGCGGGCGCGGAGCTTCCGCACTGTGGCGCTGACGGAGGCGTAGCCGCCCTCGCGGCGGTAGTAGTCGAAGTAGTCCGGCTCGCCGACGAGCACGGCGACGGAGTTGACGGTCCGGCCGTACGCCGCCGACCGAATGCGCGGCGCGAACTCGCGACGGGCACCGACGGCGAGCGTGAGCCGGTCCCGCCGCGAGGTGCGAAGCGTCGTCGACAAGCGTCCGTCGTAGGTCGGCGTTTCGAGGCCGGTGCTATACCCGAGCGCCCCCCGGAGCTCGGCGGCGCGCGCGATGCCGACCGTCGTCTCTACCCCGAGATGAGCCGCCTCGACGCGGTTGTACCAGAGCCGCGGCGCGAGGTCGAGCGAGACGCTGCCGCCACCGGAGCCCCCGCCGATCGACACCGTCGCGCCGCCGCCCCCGTCGTCGTTGTCGTCCATGTCCACGAAGCGCGCGAGGAAGCCGGTCGGCTGATAGGCTCTGGCGAGCGTGTCCGTGCTGTCGATCTCGGCGAAGGCCACGGCCTCGCGCGGTTCGAGCGGGACGACGACGCCCGCGCGGTCGAGCACGGTGTCGGCGGCGACGGCCGCGCTGTCGACGAGCGCCTGCGTGTCGGCTTCGAAGAGGGAGTCCGGCACGGCGACGCCCACCTCGTAGTCCGTGAGCCGCGCCACGATGCGGAACGTCATCGCCGGGAACTGCAACCCCGTCATCCCGATCCGCCCCTCGCCTTCGAGCCGGAAGTCGACGGGGAGCCACGCGGCCTCGCCCGCTACGCTCTGTCCGAACGACGAGAACTGCTGCGCGAACGAGAGGTCGAAGGCCGTGACGAGCGGGAAGCGGACCGACTGGTTCGGCCGGAGCGCCACGTCGATGAGGGCGTAGACGCCGCCGAGCACGGAGACGCGCCCCTCGAAGCCGGGCTGCAGCCGGTTCTTCGGCCGCAGCCCGATGTCATAGACGATCTCGTCGTCGAGCACGCGCGTGCCGTCGAGCGTGAAGGCGTAGAAATCGAGCGCATCTTCCGAGGTCGGTCCCATCAGGTCGTAGCCGCCGAACTCGATCTCGTCGTCGTAGAAGTTGAGGATCGCGTCGGCGGCGCGGACGAACCCAGCGTCGAACTCGTCGAAGTTCTCGGTCCGGCGGACGCCGCGGACGACTTCGCGGACACCGTCGCCGCGCCGCCAGTAGGCCGTCGTCACACCCTCGACGATGCCGACGATCGTGGTGTCGCGGCCGAGCACCTGCCGGATGTACGCGTCGGCGCGCCACGTATCGAGCCCGCGCTGCCAGCGCGCCTTCGCCTCGATCACGCGGCGCATGATGACCTCGGCCGGGTTCTGGTCCGTCACGATGACCTCGGGCGACTGCAGCACGGCCGGCGCGAGGGCGACGTCGAGCGCGGCCGTGCCTGCCTCGACGGCCCGCCGCGCCGTCTCGTACCCGATGAACCGCACGACGAGCGTGGCCGGAGTCTCGGGAATGCGAAGCTCGTAGGCCCCGTCGCCGTTCGTGATCGTGCCCGAGTAGGTACCCTCGATCTGCACCGTCGCGGCGGGCAGCGGCTCGCCGGACTGCGCGTCCGTGACGCGGCCGGTGACGACGGACTGCGCGTGCGCCGACGCGGCGAAGCCAACCAGCAGGACGAGGACGACGAGTCGGGAGAGCGGCATGGCGGGCGGCGAGGTGAGGGTTCGGGGGCTACGGCCGCAGCAGGCGCCGGTTACACCTGAGCCGCCGCGCCGCGCCGCGACGTAACGCGCTACCCCTCTTCGGTCTGCCGCAGCCGCCGCAGCCCGGCGATCACCATGATCGCCCCATACGACCCCAGCAGTTGTGCGCCGAGCGCGATCGCCATCAGTTCGACGGTGAGCGCGTCGGGCGTGAACAGCGTCCCCCGGTGCAGCCCGAGCCCGAGGTACCACAGCCCCACGCCGAGCGCCGACGCGCCGCCGAGCGCGAGGAGGTACCACCGCACCCGCAGCCACCGCGTCCGCCGGTAGTACCGGAACGCCACGAGCACGAGCACCAGCGGCGCCGCCACGACCTCGTAGAGCCCGAGCGAACCCGCCCACTGGTCCACCTGCGCGTCGGCCAGCCAGAACGGGAGCGCGAGCAGCGGCGGCCCCGCGGTGAACGCCGCACCACGCAGGAAGAGGGCGCGAACGTGGGCGGAGATCACGGGCTCGGGGGATGCGGCTATCGGACGGTGACGCGCAGCGGCTCGAACGCCGTGCCGCCGTCGGTCGTGGCAGTGGCTTCGAGCACGTCGCCGGAGCGGACGGGGCCGACGCCCTCGGGCGTGCCCGTGAAGAGGAGATCGCCCGGCTCCAGCGTGAAGATGCGCGAGAGAAAGCTCACGACGAACGCGACGGGGAAGATCATATCGCGTGTGTGCCCCCGTTGCCGGACCTCGCCGTTGACGGTGAGTTCGAGGGAGAGTTGCTGCGGGTCCGGCACCTCCGTCGCCGCCGCGAGGGGGCCGACCGGGGCGAACGTGTCGAACCCCTTCGCCACGGACCACGAAGCGCGCTTCGCCTTCGCCTTCCGCTGGAGGTCGCGCGCGGTCATGTCGAGCCCGAGGGCGTACGCGCCGATGTGGCCGAGCGCGTCCTCTTCGGGGATGTCCTTCCCGCCCCGCCCTACGACGGCCACGAGTTCGAGCTCGTGGTGCACCTCCTCGCTCTGCGGCGGGATCACCACCTCGCTGCCGGAACCGACGAGCGCCGTGGCGGGCTTCAGGAAGATGACGGGCTCGTCGGGGAGGTCGGCTACGTCGCCCATCTCGCGGACGTGCTCGGCGTAGTTGCGGCCGACGCAGAGGATCTTGCCCGGCTTGAGGGTAGGGCCGGACGGCGGGAGCGTGATGAACATGGAGACGGGCGGCGGGCCGGAGAGGACGGAACGGAAAGGACGGACCAAGGGTACGGCGCTCCCCTGTTCCCGAGGCTACACGCCCCCGTCAAGCCTGTTTGAATTCCCCCGATTCGGCGGCCGATCCACATTTCGGGAGTAGCGGCGGCGGAGATCGATTCGTAGCTTAGCGGTTCTTTGTCCACCGCGCTCCTCTGCAGGCCCGCCACCGCATGGCTCGTCGCGCAGGGGGTCCCCAAGCCCGCATCCGCATGTACGCGATCGTCGACATCTCCGACAAGCAGTTCAAAGTCCAGAAGGACGCCAAGCTCTACGTCCCCCGCCAGCAGGCGGAGGTCGGCGACACCCTCACCTTCGACCGGGTCCTCCTCGTCTCCGGCGACGACGTCCAGGTCGGCGCCCCGACGGTCGAAGGCGCGTCCGTCTCGGCGACCGTGCTCGACCACGTCAAGGGCGACAAGATCATCGTCTTCAAGAAGAAGCGCCGCAAGGGCTACCGCGTTAAGAACGGCCACCGCCAGCCCTACACCCAGATCTCGATCGACGCCCTCAACCTCAACGGCACGGCGACGGAGACGACCGAAGAGACCGAGAGCAGCGACGAGGCCTAAGCCCGGCGCGTCCCGCAACCGTACAGACGCAGCACGCTGCGTCTCTATCCAGACCCCCAGACTCATGGCACATAAGAAAGGCGTAGGCTCCACGAAGAACGGGCGCGACTCGAACCCGCAGATGCTGGGCGTGAAGGCGTACGGCGGCGAGACCGTCACCGCCGGCTCCATCATCGTCCGCCAGCGCGGCACGAAGTTCCACCCCGGCCTCAACGTCGGCCGCGGCAACGACGACACGCTCTTCGCCAAGACCGACGGTACCGTCCGCTTCACGCGCGGCCAGCGCGACCGGAAGATGGTCCACATCGACCCCGCGACCGCGTAAGCTCTCGACTCCGGACGGATCGCCCCGTCCAGAGCAGTTTCCGAACGCCCCGCCGGTGCACGCCGGCGGGGCGTTCTATTTATAGGGTAGATTCCGCCCTCCCTCGCCACCCGACGCCGCAGCCCGATGACCCTCCGCGACCGCTTCTTCCTCCCCCACGAGCCCGACGGCACGCCCGCCGTCGAGCTCCGCGCGTTCACGCACGGCTTGATGCCGAAGACGGTCCCGGCGATAATGGAGGGGTTCGTCGAGGACTGGCAGCAGCGCGGCGTCGACGCGTGGAACGAGGTGCCGAACCGCTGGCGGCCCGGCTCCGGCGACCGCGTCGGGTGGTGGGCGCTGCCCGATTACCTCGGCGACGCCTTCATCGCGCCGCTCCTCGGCGCGCCCGCCGGGAGCTGCATCATGCAGCCGCACGTGCACTGGACCGTGCAGTGCCTCCTCTCGTGCCCCGAGCCGTTCGCACGCGGCCGCGAGGTCGTGCTGACCGAGAACGAGTTCCCGTCCGTGCTCCACTCGGTGCAGCAATGGGCCGGCCTCCGCGACCTCGAACCCCGCATCGTCCCGACCGGCGCCGACGGGTTCGTGGACCGCGACGCCGTGCTCGACGCCATCGGCCCGGAGACGGCGCTCGTGTTCCTCAGCCACGTCGGCTTCACGAGCGGCGAGCGGCTCGGCCACGACGTCCTCCGCACCGTGGCGGCGCGCGCCCACGCTCACGACGCGCTCTTCGCGATCGACGGCTACCACGCCGCCTCGACGATGCCCGTCGACGTGCCCGACACCGACTGCGACGTCTACTTCGGCGGCCTGCTCAAAGAGGCCTGCGGCTCGACGGGCAACAGCTACCTCTACGTCCGCCCCGGGCTCGACCTCACCCCCCGCCTCGCCGGCTGGTTCGCCGACGCCGACCCGTTCGGTTTCCAGCAAACGCCCGAGCCGCACCCCGACGTGCGCCGCCGGTTCCTCGGCGGGACGACGGCCGTCGCCTCGCTCTACCACGCCGTCGAGGGCGTCCGCCTGCTCCTCGACGCCGGGCTCGGCGCCGTCCGCGAGCACTCGCTCGCCCTCACCCAGCGCTGCATCGACCGCGTCGACGACGCCGGGCTCCCGCTCCGCTCGCCGCGTGCCGCCGAACAGCGGGGCGCGATGGTCATTCTAGAGACCGATCGCGCGGATCTGTTGTGCGCGTGGCTTAAGGATCGGGGCGTATACACCGATAGTCGTCAGCAGCGATACCTCCGTCTCGCGCCGTGGGTGTGGAACACCGTAGGCGAGGTAGACCGCGCCTTCGACGCCATCGCCGAGGGGCTCCAGAGCCGAGCCTATCTCGACGTCGAAGCGCCCGCCGAAGCGGGGCCGGTGACGTAGCGGCTCCCTTCCGTTCCTACCGAACTCGTTACGATTGGAACCGCGCCTTCCCGCTTCGACGGGAGGGCGCGGTCTGTTTTTCTGGCGGCGTGACTTAAGCGGCTTCAGATTCAGCGCCGCCATTTGGAACGGCGTCCAGGCGTTTCTGAGGCCCGTTTAAGCCAGGATCGTGGTTTTCACTCGTCCGATTTCGGGACTCAAAAAAGGACCGATCGGGGGACACGCGAGGGAAGTGGCATCCAAGTTGTCGAGGGACTGAGCAGCGATTCACCACTGACGCTCAACCTCTGACCTTAGATGCGCGACTTCTTCGCCCACTACGCCCTCCTCGCCGGCATCCTCTTCTTCGTCGGCCGCCTGCACGTCTTCCCCTCCCTCGGGGACGCGTTTCTGGCCGGGCTGCTAGCGGTGGCGACGGCAACCGTCGTGCTGAAAGCCGTCGACGCCGTGCGCGGCGCCACGGAGGCCCCCACGTCGCTCGGACGCTCCGAGTCCGCCCCCAAGGCGACTCCCCACCACGACGCTTAAGCCACCCCCTACCTCCATCCCGGCCGGACCCCACCGCGCCTCAGCCCCACGCCCCATGGCCTACGAGTTACAGCCCGCAGCCGAACGCCACGCCGCCGACCCGACGCCTGAGAACCGGCAGGCCGTGGCCGTGGCCGCCCTCCCCCTCGTCCGGTCCATCAGCCGGCGCATCACGCTGCCGGACCACCCGCTCGCGACGCGGGAGGACCTCGTCAACGCGGGGATGCTCGGGATGCTGCAGGCGCTCGACAGCTACGACCCCGCGCGGGGCACGGCGTTCGCCTCGTTCGCGTACGCCCGCATCCGGGGCGCCTTCATCGACTTCCTCCGCTCGATCGACCTGCTCAGCCGGAACCGCCGCCGCCGCGTGGCCGAGGCGCAGTCCGCCGCCGACGAGCTCCAGCAGCGGCTCGGCGCGGAGCCGCGCGCGGCCCAGGTCGCCGAGCACCTCGGGCTCACCGTCGAGAACTACCACGGGCTGCTCTCCGACGCGCAGCGCCGCTTCACGCTCTCGCTCCACGCCGAGCACCGCAGCACGACGGGCCGCGGCGTCGCCCCGCTCGACACGATCGCGCACCCCGCCCCGGCCGAGGAGCACGAGCGCTTCGAGACGAACTCGCTCTACCAGCACGTCTCGCGCCTGATCGAGTGCTTCCCCGAGCGCGAGCAGCGCATCGTCCACCTCTACTACTTCGAGGACCTCACGCTCCGCGAGATCGCCGAGCAGTTCGGGCTGACCGAGGCGCGGATCTCGCAGATCCTCTCGAAGATCCTCCAGCGCCTGCGCGGCTGCCTCGTCGATACGCGCACGGCCGCCTGAACCACGACCCCGGTTTCCCACCCCGAGGGGGTGCGCCCCGTAAGGCGCGCTCCCTTTTTTATGGCTTGTCGGGACGTCGAGAACCGGGGAAGACTGCACTACTTTCGGGCTGCAAAGTAGGTCTGCACAAGAACACCGTGATTGCCTTGACTGCACCGCCGGCGCTTCTGTGAGCGAGAGGATCACCGGAATGGAGGGAACGGAGAGCGGGGAGGGCATGGAGGGCACGTGAGTCCGGTGCCTTCCCTCCATCCCCTCTGTTCCCCCCATTTCCGAACGTGCTTCTGCCTCCCTACTTAGCCCCCGCCCTTCCCCGACCTCTCTCCTCTGACTCCATGTTCACCATCCCCACCTACCTCTCCCAGAGTCCCATCCACGGCATCGGCGTGTTCACCCCCGAGCCCATCGCCGAGGGCACCCTGCTCTGGGAGTTCGACGAAGGCGTCGATTGGAAGATCACGCAGGACGAGTTGGCGCGCTTCCCCGAGCCGTACCAGTCGCGCTTCCGGATGTACTGCTACCTCCTGCCCGAAGGGATCTACGTGTTCTGCGGTGACAACGCGAAGTTTATGAACCACTCGAACGCTCCCAACTGCGACGACCCGGAGGGCCGCTACACGATCGCCAACCGCGCCATCGAAGCCGGCGAGGAGCTGACCTCGGACTACACGACCTTCGACCTGGAGTCGGCCGAGAAGGGCGCCGGGTCCCTTTACGAAGGATCCGACGGCGCGGCGTGACCTCCCGCCGTTCGGTGATGGGCCGAGCCTCGCTGCATTTCGCACGACCGAGGCTGGGCCCTTAGTTTTTGCACGCGTTCTCTTTACACCGCACCCCCGAACCCATGGCCGACGTAATCGACTACCGCATCCACGGCGACGACATGCAGCTCGTCGAGATCGAACTCGACCCCGGCGAGGGGGTCCGCGCCGAGGCCGGCGCGATGCTCTACACCACCGACGGCATCCGGATGCAGACGGGCACCGAGGGCGGCCTCTTCCGCGGGCTCAAGCGGATGGTCACGGGCGAGAGCTTCTTCATCACCTCGTTCGTGTACGACGGCCGCACGAAGGGCCGCGTCGCGTTCGCCGCGCCGTACCCCGGCAAGGTCGTCCCGCTCGACCTCGGCGCGCTCGGCGGCGCGTTCCTCTGCCAGAAGGATGCGTTTCTCTGCGCCGCGGCCGGCGTCGAGATCGAGGTCGCCTTCACGAAGCGGCTCGGCTCAGGGCTGTTCGGCGGCGAGGGGTTCATCCTCCAGCGGCTCGAAGGCGACGGGCAGGCGTTCGTCCACGCGGGCGGCGCCGTAATCGAGAAGGTGCTGGAGCCCGGCGAGACGCTCCGCGTCGATACGGGCTGCCTCGTCGCGTTCGCCCCGTCGGTCGATTACGACGTCGAGTTCGTCGGCGGGTTCAAGAACGCGCTCTTCGGCGGCGAGGGGCTGTTCCTCACGACGCTGCGCGGGCCGGGGCTCGTCTTCCTCCAGAGCCTCCCGTTCTCCCGCCTCGCCGACCGCATCGTGGCCGCGAGCCGGATGTACTCCAACAAGGGCGAGACGCGCGGACCCGGCGGCGCCGTCGGCGGCGCGCTCGGCGGACTGGCGGCGGGCGGGCTGCTCGGCAACATCCTCGGCAACGAGTGAAACGCTCAGGCTTCCGCGCGGGCGGCCGACTCGAAGAGGGCGTCGTAGGCCCGCACCTGCTCGGGCCACGCGAGCGGCTCGGGGATCTCGCGGAGCACGGAGGCGGGGAGGGGGTGCTCCTCGCCCGTGAGGATGCGCCGCAGGATCTCGAACAGCTCGTCCTCATCGTCGTAGAGCACGGGCGCGTGGAGGAGGGGGCGGTGGAGCGGCTCCGGGATCAGCTCGGGGTAGGTCAGCCGGTTGGGCAGGAGGGGGTGGCAGCCGCACCGGATCGCCTCCATCACCGCGACGCCGAAGAACTCGTGGATCGAGGTCGAGACGACGAGGTCGGCGCGGTGGAGCAGCCCGGCGTACTCCGGCAGGTCCTCGGCGTAGCCGTAGTGGATGATGCGGTCGGCGTAGCGGCTGAACGCCGTCTCGAAGGCGGGCGGCTGCACCTCGAACCGCTCGCCGGCGAGGATGAGGCGGAACGGGCAGCCGGCGTCGTCGAGCCGGTTCATCGTGCGGAAGAACGCCTCGGGGTTCTTGTCGTGCTCCCACCGCTGGTTCCAGAGCACGACGGGCGGCCCGCCGTCCTTCTTCCGCAGCGGCGCGTGGCGGTCGAGCGCGTCGAGGTCGAGCCCGAGGTGGAGGACGGAGCTCTTGTCGCGGAGGCGCTGCGCCGTGCGGAGGTGGGTGTAGTCCGGGAAGCGGCGGAGGAGCTCGGGGAGGGCCTCGAAGAACTCGTCGTGGTGGAACGCCGAGTTGAAGACGACGCGGTCGGCGGCGAGCGCCGAGAGGTAGTTGACGTAGGCGTAGGTGAGGTCGCGCGCCTGCCCCTCGCGGAGGGGGTACGTGAGCTGGTTCTCGTGGAAGTAGAGCACGACGGGCGTCCCGGCGAAGCGGTCGCGCCCCAGCGCGAGGAAGGCCGGGAGGTTCACCATCGACGTGGCGAAGAGCACGTCCGGCTCGAAGCCGCCGTCCACCACGTCGCGCGCCTTGGCCGAGAGCGTGACGGCGCCGCCCTGCATCCGCCACTTCCAGTACCGATCCGCCATCGTGACGAGGCGGAAATCGTGCCGGCTGTGCCCGGCGAGCCCGTCGAGGAAGGCGCGGTGGGAGCCGCCGTACCAGGGCTCGAGGGCGAGGACGTTCATCCCTCGGCGAGGGTGCGCTCCAGCTCGTCGTTCTCCTCGCTCGTCGTCGGGCGGACGACGGCGATCGTGCGGATCTGGAGGTGGTCGCGGAGCGTGGCGTCGCGGACCTCCTCGGCGGTCACGGCCAGCTCCTCACCGGCCCCCAGCTCCAGCTCCCGCGTCTCCATGCTGATCGTGAGCGGGCGCTCGCTGAGGTTCTTGATGAGCATGCCGCGGCGGACTCGGGACATAACGGGCGGGGATCGGGGTCGAGGAGCAGACGGAGGGCGCGAGCCCTACCTTGCAGAGTACGCAAGATATCCCCCGTCCCGCAATCCGAACCGATGTCCGCGCCCGCGCCGGAGGAAAAACGAGTGAAGGCCGTCGCGCCGCACGGCCCGGCGCTGCTGCTGCGGCGCTTCGGGCGGGCCCTGCTCGACGTGCTCTACCCGCCGCTCTGCCTCGGCTGCGAGGACCGCCTCCCGCCCGACGCCCGGACGCTCCCGCTCTGCGCGACG